>CAZEXD010000057.1:0-1616 GCA_964516865.1 uncultured Candidatus Saccharibacteria bacterium | reverse complement strand
ATCCTAATCTCAAAACTAAAGCCAAAAATAAAATAACAAAAAGCACACCATTTTTAAAGAAAAAGTCTTTCATTATTAGTTCATTCATAAAAATAGTATTTTAAAATAGTTAAAAATGCTTTTATCCCATCTATCCATTTGATTTTTTTTCCTTCAGAAAAGGAGCGACCATAATAGGAGATTGGCACTTCTAAAATCGGAAAACCTTTTTTTCTAACTTTTGCTGTAAATTCTTCGCAAAAAGAAAATCCATCTTCTTTGAGAGAAATTTTCTCCAAAACTTCCTTTTTAAAAACTTTATAGCCGGTAGTAATATCTGTTAAATTTGTTTTAAATAAAAAATTAAAAAATATTGTAAGAAGTTTTCCGCCGAAAAAAAAGAGTTTTGAAGAAGGTTTGTTTTCCGGAATCAAACTCCTTGAGCCATAAACAATCTTTGTTTTTCCCTCTAAAATTGGAGTTAATAACTTTTGATAATCTTTTGGGTTATATTCCAAATCAGCATCTTGAATAATAATAATCTTACCACCGGCTTTTTTAAAACCCTCTCTCAAAGCGAAGCCCTTACCTCGATTTTTTTCCAAATTTATTAAAATAATTTTGTCTGAAAAACCTTTTAATTTCTTTAGAGTTTTATCTGTTGAGCCATCGTTAATAACAATTATTTCCGTTTGCCAGTTTTGAGTTACCTTTAAAACCCGATTTAAAATTTCTTTAATTGTTTTTTCTTCATTATAGACCGGAATTAAAATCGAAATTTTTTTATTTGGAAAGAAGTTTCTCATTTTTTATTTTTTAAAATTAGATTAAAAATTTGTTCATTTCCATAATTGAATTTCTAAAATTTTTTGATTTGTTCGAGATATAAACCATCTAAATTATTATAAGCGAAGAAAAGTGAAGATCCATTCCAATTGCTTTTTATAATGAAAAATTACTTTTTGATATTCAATTTTGTCAGAGTAAGCCATAGCCGAATTACTATGAACTCCGACAGTTTCTAAATATTTTAAAGTTTCCAAGAAAGGACCTTTCAAAAAAATACCTTTACTTAATTTTATCTCATTTACAGTTTTATCTTATTATAACTATTTTAAAAAATAAAAGGGTTATCTACAAGTCTTTTATGATAAGGGAACATCGGTAATACTTTTAAGTATTTTGGGCAAACTCAATGGATGGAATATTACCTAAAGCCCCTAATTGAGCCTTTTGGGAGTTAAATTCTATGCAGTATTCTATTAAATTTTCGAAAGAAAATTTTCAATTTTGTGGAGATATCTCAAAGCTTATCCAAAAGCGAGAGAGTTGTGAGCTAGACACATCCTCCCCACCATTCCACTTTCTCTCGGAGAATGAGAGATTTTTTTCCAGTACTTAAAAAACGAGATTGAGGGTTTAGCTAACAACTTAATTTATGGTCAAAAACTATTTTATTTCTAATCAGCCAGGGCGATAAAACCAAAAATAACAAAAGTCCACCCAAAGCTATTTGTTTCAAGCCAAATTTTTCTATTCTTTGAGTTAAAATTTTAACTAAAGTTATCCCAAAAAAGATAAACCAGGAATACTGAGCTACTGGTTTGGTTAAAATAAATAAACCAAGAAAGATAATA
>CAZEXD010000056.1:0-1677 GCA_964516865.1 uncultured Candidatus Saccharibacteria bacterium | reverse complement strand
TTTCGTATTTCGCTTTGCGAAATGCGCCGCCAAGGAGTGTTGCCCTTATCCCACCCGCCCATACGCGGGCAACGACAGGGAACTCCCTTTAAAATTCTTTAATAATTTTTGATTCATATCTTTTCATTAAAAGAGCATTTGAAACAACACTAATTGACGAAGATGCCATCGCAGCTGCGGCAATAGCCGGATTCAAAAGCCAGCCTGTGAAGGGGTATAAAATGCCAGCCGCTAAAGGAATACCTATAATATTATAAAAGAAGGCCCAGAAAAGATTTTGCTTAATTTTATTTAAGGTGTATTTGCTTAAATCAATGGCGGCGACAACATCTCGCAAATCATCTTTAATTAAAACTATTTCTCCAGTTTCTATTGCCACATCGGTGCCTGAACCCAAGGCAATACCTAAATCAGCTTGAGCCAAAGCCGGCGCATCATTAATACCATCGCCAACCATCGCCACAACATTTCCTTCGCCTTGCAATTTCTTAATTTCGGCTGCTTTATCTTGTGGCAATACCTCAGCTAAAACTCTGTCTATGCCAACAAGTTTGGCAATCGCTTGTCCAACTCTTTTATTGTCTCCGGTAATTATCGCGACTTTCTTTCCCATTTTATGAATCATTTCAACTGCTTCTTTTGAATAATCTTTGAGGGTATCAGCCACCGCAATAATGCCGATTATATTTTTATCCTGCGCTAAAATCATTGCTGTTTTGCCTTGATCTTCTAAAGCGATCATTTTTTCTTCAATTAAACTTGGGTCGATCTGATTATCAAACATCAGTTTTCTTGTTCCGAAAAGTATTTTTTCGCCATTTACCTCTGCTGAAACGCCATGACCAGGTATGGCTTGAAAATTTCTTACTTCAAACAATTCTAATTTCTCTTCTTTTGCCTTTTTAACTATTGCTTCCGCCAGGGAGTGCTCTGAATTTTTCTCTAGAGAAGCGGCAATCTGTAAAATTTTTAATTCATTTGAGATTTGGGATTTAGAATTTGGAATTTCCCTAACCGACAAAATGTTGGTTACTGCCGGTTCTCCTTTAGTCAATGTTCCTGTTTTGTCAAATATAACAATATTTACATTTCTAGCGATTTCCAAGGCCTTGCCGCTTTTGATTAAAATGCCATTTTTTGCCGCCAAACCCGTGCCCATCATTACCGCAGTTGGTGTTGCCAATCCCAAGGCGCAGGGGCAGGCGATAATTAAAACAGCGACAAAAACCGTTAAGGCAAAAGCAAGAGGTTGGCCCAACAAGAGCCAAACAACAAAAGCAAAAACAGCAATGCCGATTACCGACGGAACAAAATAAAAAGAAACCTTGTCTGCCAAAAGTTGAATTGGCGCTTTAGAACCCATTGCTTCTTCAACTATTTTTATTATTTGGGCCAACATTGTGTCTTTACCAACCCGGGTTGCCTTAAATTTCAATACGCCGGTTTTGTTAATGGTTGCGCCAATCACTTCATCGCCTTTTTTCTTTTCAACGGGAATGCTTTCGCCTGTAATTGCTTTTTCATCAACACTGGAATAGCCGTCAATAACAATTCCATCAACAGAAATTTTTTCGCCGGGCTTAACTAAAATAATATCTCCGACTTTTACTTCGGAAATAGGAATTTTTATTTCCTCGTTATCTTTTATAATCGTCGCCTCCTTCGGCTGAAGCCCAA
>CAZEXD010000055.1:0-1678 GCA_964516865.1 uncultured Candidatus Saccharibacteria bacterium | reverse complement strand
TTTATTTTAGCCATAATGGAAAGTATTAATGCGAATAAAAAAGTAGATTTAATATATGCAGAATTAAGTTATAAAATTATTGGAGCCCTATTCGAAGTCTATAACGAACTTGGCCCCGGTTACAAAGAACAACACTATCAAAGAGCAATTGTTACAATTCTTCAAAATTTAAATTTAGGTTTTAAAGAGCAAGTTTATCAGCCTTTAATATTTAAAAATACAGAAATTGGAAACTACTATTTTGATTTTTTAGTTGAAAACAAAATTGTTTTAGAAATTAAAAGAAAAGAGAGGTTTTCAAGAAAGGATATTGAACAAATTCTTTCTTACTTAAAAGCTAAAAAATTAAAATTAGGAATTTTAGCCTATTTTACAAATAATGGTGTGAAATTTAAACGAATTCTAAATTTAAGATAATTTGTATATTCGTAAAAATTCGTAATTTCGTAAGGTATGGCAAAAGTTTCAACCCAGGAATTTTTGGAATTTGAGCAAATTAGAGAAGGAATAATGATTCTCAAAAATAAAGCCCTGAGAGCGGTTTTAATGGTTTCTTCTTTAAACTTTGCTTTAAAGTCCGCTGAAGAACAGAGGGCGCTTTTGTATCAATTTCAGGATTTTTTGAATTCGCTGGATTTTTCCTGCCAAATTCTTATCCATTCAAGAAAATTAAATATTGTTGGCTATTTAGACAAACTCAAAAGCATTGAAGAAAAAGAAGAAAACGAATTGCTTAAGATTCAAATTGCTGAATATCGAAAATTTATTGAGCAAATCATGGTTGGCGGTTCAATTATGCAAAAAACTTTTTATCTAATAGTGCCTTTCACTTTATTTGAGGCCCAAGGAACTTCTCCAGGAAAAATCCCCATCAAGGTTCCGTCTTTAACCGAAGAGGAATTTCAAAGATGTAAAATCCAGCTCTTCCAAAGAGTAGAATTTATTGTTTTAGGATTGAGAAGATGCGGTCTACAGGCTGTTCTTTTAAATAGTTTAGAGCTAATTGAACTATTGTGGAGTTTTTATCATCCCCAGGAATCGGAAAGAGGATATTATCCAGAAATTCCGCCAGAACTTGTCCAGTAATTTTAGTAGATAGAGGCATTAAAATTTGATTTCGCTCGGCAATGAAATTTTGAAAAAGTTTTCCCCTCCACCGCGCCCAAACCCCATTTTTTCAAAATTTATTGCCTCGCGATATAAATTTTACTAATAACATTATTCGTATATTCGTAAAAAATTTCTAATTCGTAAGGAGTATGAAATTTTCTTTACCTTTTTTAAAAAAACAAAAAGAAATCTCAGAAGAGCTTTTTAAAGAAGAGGTGATTACAGCAGCTGATGTTGTGGCCCCTTCTTCAATTGAGGTCAGCCAAAATTATTTTAAACTTGGCGAAAAATTAGCCAAGACCTATTTCATTTTTTCTTACCCCAGATATCTCTCAACGGCCTGGTTATCTTCAATAATCAACTTAAACTTTCCAATGGATATTTCCTTTTATTTCCATCCCATGGAAAGCGAAAACGTCTTGAGGCAATTAAGAAAAAGAGTAACTGAGATTCAGGCTGAGATTATGGAAAGAGAAGAAAAAGGGTTAATCAGGGACCCGGCTTTGGAAACTGCCTATCAAGATTTGGAAGAATTAAGAGACAAGCTTCAAACCGCCCAGGAGAGAAT
>CAZEXD010000054.1:0-1836 GCA_964516865.1 uncultured Candidatus Saccharibacteria bacterium | reverse complement strand
ATGTATGACCGGTGCTGGTGTTTTTCAAACCAACGGTAGCTCCAATTTCTCCCGCATATAATTCGTCTAATTCTTTTCTTTCATCGGCATGCATCCTTAAAATTCTGGCAATCCTTTCCTGTTCGCCAGTATTAGCGTTTAAAACATAAGAACCCTTTTTTAAAGAACCAGAATAAATTCTAAAATAGGTAAGGGTTCCCACAAAGGGGTCTGCTGCTATCTTAAAAACCAAAGCGGCAAACGGCTCCTCGTCCGAGGCCCTTCTCTCAATGGTAGCGCCGGTTTTTGGATCTGTGCCTTTTTCTGGTGGCAAATCCAAAGGCGACGGGAAATAATCAACTATCGCGTCTAAAACTGGTTGAACTCCTTTATTTTTTAAAGCGCTGCCGCAAAAAACAGGAACTAATTTATAAGCCAAGACCGCTTTTCGCAAAACATTTTTTAGTTCGTCTTGAGAAATACCAGGATTATCTTCGGGCCCCGCTAAAAATTTTTCGGTAAGCACTTCGTCTTCCGCGGCAATTTTCTCAACCATTTGTTTATGCCAAATTTGGGCCTGTTCCTTCCACTCTTCGGGAATTTCTTTTTCAACAACGCGCTCCCCCTTCTCTCCCTCAAAATAAATTGCTTTCATTTTTATCAGGTCAATCACGCCGGAAAATTTTTCCTCCAAACCCATTGGAATTTGCACCGCCACGGCATTGGGGGTTAATTTTTGCAAAATTGATTTGAAACTGTTTTCAAAAGAAGCCCCCATTCTGTCTAATTTATTAACAAAACACAACCTTGGAGTTCTGTATTTATCAGCCTGTCTCCAAACAGTTTCTGATTGGGGTTCAACCCCCGCCACTCCGTCAAAAACAACAACTGCGCCGTCTAAAACCCTTAAAGAGCGCTGGACCTCGGCTGTAAAATCAATATGACCAGGAGTATCAATCAGGTTTATCTGGTGATTCCGCCAATACATAGTGGTAGCAGCCGCGGTAATTGTAATTCCTCTTTCTCTTTCCTGTTCCATCCAATCCAAAACTGTTGTGCCTTCGTCAATGTCGCCAATTTTATAAGAAACTCCGGTATAAAACAAAAGCCGCTCGGAAAAAGTGGTTTTCCCAGCATCAATATGGGCAATAATCCCAATGTTTCTAAGTTTTTCTATTGGATATTGTCTTGGCATACTAACCAATTTTTAATTTTATAGTTTTTAATTTTTAAATAATTATTAGAAGTTTCTGGAAATATAGCTTCATATATTAGCCAATGTTCCGCCCGATCGTCAACGTCGCGCTAACTTCGCGCTCGGATGGCGCGCGAAGACATCCATTCTCTCCGCGCCTTCTTTTTTTTACAATCAACCGTATTTTATTTTAACGCGCAAAATACAGAAAAAAAGACACCCGATGTCTATTTGACTTATCTGGCGAAACGGGCAAAGGCCTTATTGGCTTCAGCCATGCGATGGGTATCGTTCTTTTTCTTAATGGCGTTTCCGGTATTGTTGGCGGCATCAAGCAACTCCTGACTTAATTTTTCAACCATTGATTTACCTTTTCTACTTTTTGCTGCTTCAATTATCCATCTTAATGCCAAAGTCAATTTTCTTTCTCCTTTTACTTCTACAGGAACCTGATAAGTGGCACCACCAATTCTTTTTGGTTTTATTTCTAAAGACGGAGAAGCGTTTTCAATCGCAAGCTTGAAAACCTCTAATGGTTCTTTTTGGGTTTTTTCTTTAATGATATCAAAAGCAGTATAAACAATTTTTTGGGCAAGTGTTTTTTTGCCCTTTTTCATCACCTTATTTATCAAGCGGGCAACAACGACATCATTGTATAATCG
>CAZEXD010000053.1:0-1955 GCA_964516865.1 uncultured Candidatus Saccharibacteria bacterium | reverse complement strand
ATCTTAAAAGTATACCAATTTGCTGAACTCAAATTCGTGGATTTCTCCGATACGTGCGGCCTACTTATGATATTGTACACCTCGGAAACTCTTTTCCTCTTTTTCGCGAATTTCTTTTTTTCTTTTTCTAAAACTTTCTTTGCCTCTAATGTTTTCTCTTTTTTTTCCGATGTCTCAGGTGTTTTAACCTCTTTTTTTTCTTTTTTCTTCTTTTTAAAAAAATCAAGTAAAGCCATATCAACGAATTTTTAATTTCTAATTTTTAATAAATGTTTTCTCTATGGTTTTAATACTATCTTTCGTTAATAATAAATATTTAGTATTTAACAAATCTAAAACATTTAAATTTCTAACTTCTATAATGGAAACCCCGGCTATATTTCTGGCAGAAAGAATTAAATTTTTATCATAATTGGGCAAAACGATCAATATGCTTCCTTGCCGGGAAAATTTTTTTAATATATCAACCATTATTTTTGTCTTTGGTTTATCAATTTTTAACTCTTCTAAAACAATTAATAAATTATTCCTCGCTTTTTCTGACAAAACCATAAAAAGGGCTTTTCTTTTCATTTTTTTGGGAATTTCTTTTTTATAAACCTTCTCCTTTCGAGGACCAAATGTTACCCCTCCTCCCCTCCAAAGCGGCGAACGAATCGAGCCGTGTCGCGCCCTACCCGTTCCTTTTTGCCTCCATGGTTTCTTGCCGCCGCCACTTACCTCTCCCCTGTTCTTTGTGTGAGCAATAACCCTTCTCTGATTCGCCATTTGGGAAACAACAACTTGATAAAGCAAATCAAAATTTATTGGAATCTCAAAAATTTCCTTGGGTAATAAAATTGTATCTATTTCTTTGCCTTGTTGATTATAAACAGGAACTTTCATAATCTCAAATGTCAAAGCTCAAATGTTAAATCAATGTCAAACGACTAAATGTCAAAATGTTTTGAGCCTTGGATTTTGTCATTTAGATTTTATTTCTAGCAGTGTTCCCCTTCTTCCAGGCACTGCTCCCTTAACTACTAATAAGTTATTTTCTTTATCTATTTTCATTATTTTTAAATTTTTTACCGTAATTCTCTCTCCGCCCATCCTGCCAGGCATTTTTCTTCCCGGCACAACTCTTTGGGGAAAACGTGAACCAACCGAGCCAATTCCCCGATGTTCATGCTTTACACCATGAGTGGCATTCTTCCCCGCAAAACCCCATCTTTTTACCGCACCCTGAAATCCTTTACCTTTTGAAATTCCGGAAATTTTAACAAGGTCTCCCTCTTTAAAAATTGAAAGGTCAATTTTATCACCAACTTTATATTTAGAAATATCAATATCCTCGCTTCTAAATTCTTTTATAAATTTAAAGGGTTTTGCCTTCTGGGTTTTTTTTAATTTTTTTTCTTTTAATCTTAAAAATCCAACCTGGACTGAAGAATACTTGTCTTTTTCTGGTGTTTTAATTTGAGTAATAAAACAGGGACCCACCTCAATTAAGGTGATAGGGACAATTTTTCCGTTCTCCTCAAATAACTGCGACATCTCAATTTTTTTTCCTAAAATAAATTTCATATTTTTCTTTCTAACTAAATACCGGACATTAAGTCCGGTATTCATTTTCAAATCGAAATGAATAATTAGGACTTAAAATGATTAATTTCTTTTTCCGAAAAAGAAATCATCATAATAGTATCCTTTACTAAATTTTTATTGTAATGTCAACTCCCGAAGGAAGATTTATATCTCTTAGCGCCTCCAGAATCTCAGGATTGGGATTTAGAATATCAATTATTCGTTTATGAACCCTCATTTCAAATTGCTCTCTCGCATTCTTATGAATAAAACTTGAGCGATTAACCGTAAACTTTAATATTTCTGTCGGCAAAGGAACCGGTCCAATCACTTCTGCTCCGCAACGTATCGCAATATCAACAATTTGCTTTGCGCTATTGTCTATAATC
>CAZEXD010000052.1:0-2026 GCA_964516865.1 uncultured Candidatus Saccharibacteria bacterium | reverse complement strand
ATGATTTAGCCAAGAAAGCGGATATTAAATACACAACGCTTATGAAGGTCGAAAGCGGCGCTGTTAACAGGCCAAGTGTTCAAACTATGGCAAAAATTGCCAAGGCGCTTGGTGTTTCAATAGAAGAATTAATAAAATAAAATTATGCTTGATAATCTTATTTTAAACAGAAAATCAATAGAAAGTATTTACAAAACTATTTGTGAGTACCATGAAAAGTATTTGAGACAATATGGTGTCAAATTACCCAAGCTTTATGATTCAAAAGGAAATTTTACAAAAGATGCTCTTGTTCTAGTTTATCTAGCTTATGATTATCCCAAAACAAGAAAAGTAACCAAAGAAGAATTAACGCGATTTGTTAGAAGCTATTATCCCAATACTAATGATGTTCAACAGGCTAGACATTTAGGAGCACAAAGTGGTTGGTGGATTGTTGCTGGCGGCAGAGATAATATTGTTTTAAATTTAAAAAAGGGATCATATCAACTTTATACATTAGAACAACCGTACCCTGGATTTAAAAAGGGACACAGAATATCGGAAACTGATGACTGGCAGAAAATAAAAAAGAAATATCATTTTAGATGTGCTACTTGTGGATCCCAGGAAGGAAAACCACATTTTCATTGGCCAGGAACAAAGACTATTTTGCAAAAAGCACATGTGGATCCAAACAAACCATTAATTGCAGGCAATATTATTCCGCAATGTCAAAAATGCAACAGAGCAGATAGAAACAGATGGGTTTATGACGAAAAAGGAAGGGTTATAAAACTAGCAGATGCAAATTTTGTTAAAAATTTTGATAAAGATGTAAAGAAAAAAATTTATAAAATACTGTATAAAGAATTTAAAGGAGTAAATCCTGATCTCATGGAATAACTATGAAAAATAAAAAATTTTTAAATAAAATTATTTGTGCGGATGCAATGAAGTTGTTACCTCAAATCGAGAGTGATTCTATTGATGTTGTTTTGACAGACCCGCCATATTTTCTAGATAAACTTGATAATAATTGGGACCATGAGAAAGTATCAAAGCAAGATAATCAATATGTAATTAAATCTTTGCCAGCCGGGATGAAATTTGATAAAGAACAAGGGAAAAAATTTTATTCTTGGTATTTTGAAGTATCAAAAGAGATTTTTAGGATATTAAAACCTGGGGGATTCTTTTTTTCTTTTTCAAGTCCCAGACTTTATCATAGAATGGCCTCTGCTATTGATGACGCTGGTTTTGAAATAAGAGACGCCTTTATTTGGCTTTATACGCAAAATCAGGCAAAGGCAATGGGGTTAGACCATTTTATTAAGAAAATGAAAATAAGCGAAGAAGAAAAAGAAAAAATTAGACAAAAATTAAATGGATGGAAAACTCCGCAAATAAAATCTTGTTTTGAACCAATCGCAATGGCTCAAAAACCAGTAGATAATACTTATTTAGAAACAACATTAAAATATGATGTTGGGTTATTAAATACTAATGTAAAAATTGGCAATGGTATGTATCCTGCTAATGTTTTTACCGTTGATAATATAAACGAATTAATTGACAAGACTTTTCTCTTGCCCAAACCAACGAAAAAAGAAAAAGGTGAATATAATGATCATAAGACAGTTAAACCATTGGCGATTTGTGAATATTTAATAAAACTTTCAGCTTTTTCAAAGAATGCTGTTATTTTAGATCCATTCGTTGGCAGTGGAACGACTGCTGTTGCCGCTAAAAAGTTAGGCAAAAATTATATTGGTATAGATTCAAATAAAAAATATGTTGATATAGCCGAAAAAAGATTGAAAGAGTTAGACAGAGAAATCAAATCTGGTTTATTTGCTAGTCAAGAGAAGAAACGAGATAATGTTCAAATGGAATTTCAGGTTGTTTAAAATTGTTTAAAAAGAATTTGCCGCCAAGCGAGGCACAGCCTCGCAATTCCGCAGTCGGGATTAGAAAAACTTGAAATCGTCTTTTCCGCTTCCGCTTTTTGGCGAGGCGGGCGGAAGGGGGGTTCGGGGGGAATTCC
>CAZEXD010000051.1:0-2091 GCA_964516865.1 uncultured Candidatus Saccharibacteria bacterium | reverse complement strand
GAATTCATTAACGAATTGTTAATCAAGACGAAGCAGTTACAGAAATTTCCCTTGCCCTGAGACGCGCCAGGGCGGGAATTGGCTCCCAAACAAGACCGATGGGAACGTTTTTATTTTTAGGTCCCACTGGCGTCGGAAAAACAGAAACCGCGAAAGCGCTGGCAGCAATTTATTTTGGTGGGGAAAAACGAATGATTCGTCTTGATATGTCAGAATTTCAGGCAATTGCCGATATTCCGCGTCTGATTGGCGCGCCGGGCAGAGAGGGGCTTTTTACCACTCCCGTAAGAGAAAATCCATTTTCTTTGGTTTTGCTTGATGAAATTGAAAAAGCCCATCCCCATATTTTAAATCTCCTTTTGCAGGTTTTAGACGAAGGCTATATTACTGATGGCCAAGGAAGAAAAACTGTTTTTACCAATACGATTCTTATCTGCACCTCTAATGCGGGAGCGGACATTATTTGGGAGGACGTAAGACAGGACAAAAAATTAGACATAATAAAGGAAAATCTTTATGGTTATTTGTTTGATAAGGGAATTTTTAGGCCAGAATTTATTAATCGTTTTGACGCCACTGTTATTTTTAAACCCCTTACCCAAGAAAATCTATTAGATATTTGTCAATTGATGCTGACTTCCCTAAAGAAAAGTTTAAAAGAAAAAGACATTGAGTTTATAATTACTGATCCTCTTAAGAAAAAAATTAGTGAGATTTCTTACAATCCCGCTTTTGGCGCCCGAGAAATGAGGAGAGTTATTCAAGACAAGGTGGAAAATGTTATCGCCCAAGCGCTTTTAACGGAGGAACTTAAAAACGGAGAAACGTTTGAAATTTCTCCGGATTTTAAATTAATAAAAAAGGTCGAAATAATAAATTAATAAATTCACGAATAGTTAGCGAATTTGTTAGTTTGTTTTTTAAAATTTTATGGACGATTTAGAAAAACAATTACCGCCGACTGATTCGCCACCGCTCATTTTGACAAGAAAACCAAAAAGAAGAGCGATTAAAATTATCTTAGTCGTTTTATTTTTAGGAGTTGTTAGCACTGGCATTGTTTTAGCCACAAGAATGTGGGATCCTTTTTGGAATCCTTTTAGACCTCGTCCGGAAAAGGTTATTGCTTTAATGTTTGAAAAAATGACAGAGCCAAAATCGGTCCATTCTGAAATAAAATTTAAGATGGAAACAAAAGAGAAAAAGGAAGAAAATATGCTGAAAGGGGTAGTAATTAATTTTTCCGGTGATTCAGATAATAGCGATATTAATAATGCCAAAGGCGAGGGAGAGGTAGAAATTGCGAACAGTTTTGGTTCCGAACAAAGTTTTTATACAAAAACGAAGATAAAAATGCTTGGCCGAACAGAAGGATATTTTAACATTGAAGAATTTAATGCGCCCTCTTTCGCTCCTACCTTATTGATGATGGGGATTAATTTAGACAATTTAAAAGGAACTTGGATAAAGATTCCAATTGAGGATAAATTAGGTCAAGGCGCTAACGAACAAACAGCAGTGCTTACAGAACAAATGAGAAAGATAATGTCTGAAAGTAAAATTTATGTTGTGAAGAAACAACTAACAGACCAGACGATCGAGGGTAAGAAAATGTATCATTATTTGGTGGCACTAAATAATGAAGAACTGATAAAATTAATAGGAGATTTAATGAAAGAATCAATGGAACAATCTGAATTAAAAGAAGCCCCAGAGACAATGTACGTGAGCGCGATAAAGGGTATTATCTTAGAGTTTTTGGATAAAGTGGGAGAGATTAATATAGAACTTTTGATAGGAAAAAGAGATAATCTTCTTTATGGTTTTAAAATGGAAAAAAATATTGACTTGAATAAACTTAATAAAGAAAACGAAGGCTCTGTCAAGATTACCGTTGAGGTAAAAAATTCAAGATTTAATCAACCAGTAAAAATTGAAGCGCCGGCAAATTTTAAAAAATGGGAGGAAGTCTTTCGTCATCCTTCTATTTCTCCATCTTTTGAGCCGATGTCGAAACCAGAACTTCAATAAGATCTTTAGAGTGTAGGATTCGAACTATCATCCCCTGAGCGTTAAGAGTTTGCTTCAGAT
>CAZEXD010000050.1:0-2163 GCA_964516865.1 uncultured Candidatus Saccharibacteria bacterium | reverse complement strand
ATGATTTAGCCAAGAAAGCGGATATTAAATACACAACGCTTATGAAGGTCGAAAGTGGCACAGTTAATAAGCCAAGTGTCCAAACTATGGCAAAAATCGCCAAAGCTCTTGGCGTTTCAATTGAGGAGTTAATAAAATAAATGCATTGGTATCTTTTACTTATTCTCGTTGTCGGATGCTTGTTTTTCCTTGTAAGATGGCACGCAAAAAATTTCGCTTATCGTTGCCCCAAGTGCGGACACGAATTTGAAATATCTGTTTTTACGGATTTTATAAGCCCTCATTGGCCAAGCAGAGTTGGCGGTTGGAAATATTTAAAATGTCCGAAATGTCATGAAAGATCAAAGACAACCGTGATAAAGAAACGATGAAAGTATTTATTAAATATTATTATGAAGATAAAATTGACTTAATAAAATAGTGTAAAATAAAAAATATGGAAGAAGATAAAAACAATCAAAATAATAAACCTTGGTTAACTGGTTTTCTCGGATTTTTAGGTTTTCTTGGTTTTCAAGCGTTTGAACTGCATAATCCGTGGCAATTATTCTTTTTTTGTTTTTTTGCTTTTTTCTTTCATTTCAAATACTTAAAGGGAAAGCTTGAAAAATTCAAATACTTGGGTTGGCTTGGATTAATTGGTTTAATCGTGGCAATAGTCGGGGTTTTAGGAATTATAAAAGTATAAAACATTCCAATAGCTTTTGTTTTGGAGTAAACTCGGAATGCTTATTAATTTGAGAAAGTTGGTAGAATAAAAAATGAAAACGAAAATTTTGACTATTTTAATAGTTTTGGCTGTTTTGGCCGGGATTGGGCTGGGTTTGAAATTTTTAATTGGCGAAGAGCCGGTTGCCTGCACAATGGACGCAAAAGAATGTCCTGATGGTTCTTATGTTTCCAGAATCCCGCCCAAATGCAATTTCGCGTCTTGCCCCGAAACAAGGGCAGTAAAATTGTATTACTATAATTACGAATTGGACAAAGATGAATTTGGCAATACAGCCTGTAGTAGAAACGGGCTGGTAGCGGTTAAGAGAAAAATTCCCATAACTCAAACGCCGATTCAGGATACCATTAAACTTTTACTTTTAGGCAATCTAACTGAAGAAGAACGGGCTCAAGGAATTGACACCGAATATCCTTTAGAGGGGCTTTCATTAAAAGGTGCTTCTTTGAAAGATGGAATTTTAACTCTTGAATTTGACGATTCCGAAAACAGAACGATCGGCGGTTCTTGCCGCGTCGGGATTTTATGGTTTCAAATTGAGGCCACTGCCAAGCAATTCCCCGAAGTCAAACAAGTCCGCTTTCTGCCAGAAGAACTTTTCCAGCCGTAGAATTGATAAATAAAAAATTTTAATATAAAAATATGAAGAAAATTATTTCAATTTCAATAGTAGTTGCCCTAATTATTCTCGGCGGCATTTTAATTGCTTTTATTTTACCGCCGATGTTTCAAAAGGAATCAAATAAACCTATCGGCGGAGAAAAAGACGAGCATGGATGTTTAATTGTCGCTGGCTTCATCTGGTGCGAAGCCAAACAGAAATGCTTGAGGGTTTGGGAAGAAGGTTGCGGTATAACAAATCAGCCGGCCAGCCGTGAAAATATCCCTCAAGACAAAGAAACCTGCGAAGCGCGGAAAGGACAATGGGGCCGTTTCGGTTTAGTCATAGAAGAGCAGTGCAACCTACCGACTTCTGATGCCGGCAAAACCTGCCGCAATCAGGAAGAATGCGATGGCGCTTGCGTCGCCGATTTGTCGCAGGAAGAGCAGGACAGAATTATAAATCAAAAAGAAGTCATTGAAACCAACGGCAAGTGCACTTCTTGGTTGCTTAGGGCTGGCACCTGCCAAGGTTATGTTAAAGACGGCAAAGTTGATGGAATATTATGCGTTGATTAAATAAGAATTTGCCGCCAAAGATATGAATAAAATTAAAAAAGATCAAGTTTTAACCGCGGTTTCAATAATAATGTTGCTATTTACCGCGTTGATAAATTGGACAATTTATTCTTGGCTGATTTTAGTTTCCATAATTATAATTTTATTTGCTTGGTATTTTAGAAAAATTTGAAATCGTCCTTTCCGCTTCCGCTTCAAGGCGAGGCGGGCGGAAGGGGGGTTTGGTCTTTGCCCTTCCGCCCGCCGAGCCCGTT
>CAZEXD010000049.1:0-2424 GCA_964516865.1 uncultured Candidatus Saccharibacteria bacterium | reverse complement strand
ATAATACTTTGGGTGTTTTACCTGAATAAAAATAATTTAAAATATGAAAATAGCAATAACGGGAGGAAAAGGTGGGGTGGGTAAATCAATGGTGGCAACTTCGCTTGCGGTTGAATTTACCAGAAAAACTAAAACTATGTTGGTGGACGCCGACGCGGAATGCCCCAATGACCACCTTTTGCTTTCTATAAAAAGAAAAAAGTATGCCATTGTTTATCAACCAATTCCCAAATGGGATTTTAATAAATGCACGAAATGCGGCAAGTGCGCTTCTGTTTGCAAACAAAACGCCATAGTTTTTACTAAAGGTAAATTTCCCGCTTTTGTCAAAGATGTTTGTATTGGTTGTAAGGCTTGTATTGTCGCCTGTCCGACTGGTGCGATAACGGAAACTAAAAAAGAAATTGGAAAGATTTATACAGGAAAAAATTATGGGGTGAATTTAGTTTCAGGCGAGCTTAAATTGGGAGAACTTGCTTCTGGAGAAGTTGTGGCTGAAGTAAGAAAGCATTCTGATAAAATTAATGAAAAAATAAAAGCCGAAATGGTTGTTATTGATTCTTCGCCCGGAATTGGCTGTCCAGTGATCGCTTCATTGGTTGGAACCGATTATATCGTGGCGGTAACCGAACCAACACCGTCTGCCCTTTTTGATTTAAAAAGAGTTTTATATTTAGCCGAGCATTTTGGAATAAAGCACGGAATCGTTATCAATAAATTTGATCTGACCAAGAATTTTTATAAAGAAATAAAGAAATTCGCCCAAAAAAATAATATCCCGATTTTGGGGAAAATCCCTTACCGAAAAGATTTCGTCAAATCAACGATAAAAATGAAACCAGTTGTTGAAATAAATCCAAAATACGGAAAAATATTCAAAGATATTATTAATCAAATAAAAGCTCAATCAAAATGAAAGAAAAAATCGCGGCAGTTTCCATATTGGTAAATGTGATTTTAGCCGGAGGAAAAATTACCATTGGTGTTTTTTCCAATTCAGCCGCTATCTTGGCTGAAGGCATTCATTCCTTTATGGATATTTTTTCTTCAGCTATCGGCTACATCGGGATTAAAATATCCAGAAAGCCAGAAGACCAAAAACACCCCTACGGTCATTATAAATTTGAGGTTCTGGCTGGTTTTTTTATCACTTTAATTTTATTTGGGACAGGGGTCGGGATTATTTACGAATCCTGCCAGAAATTTTTAAATCCTTCTTTAATAAAAATCCCGGTTTTGGCTTTTGGCGTGATGATTTTTTCAGCGCTGGTCAACGAAATAATGGCCCGTTTGAAAATTCATTTTGGTAAAAAAGAAAATTCAATGGCTTTGCTTTCCGATGGTTTTCATTCAAGAGTAGATGTTTATGCTTCGGTCGCAGTGTTTATCGGTTTATTTTTATCTAAATATTGGATTAGTGTTGATTCTTTGCTCGCCCTGTTTATCGGTCTTTATATTATTAAACAATCATTTTCATTGGGCAAAACAGCTACTGATTCTTTGCTTGATGTTTCGGCAGGTCCAGAAATTGAAGAAAAAATAAAATTGATTGCCAAAAAAGAAAACATTGAAATCGATTCTTTAAAAACTCAAAAGAAGGGTTCTGCCACCACTGCTAATTTAGAAATAATACTACCAAACAATTTAAAAGTGGAAGAAGCGATTAAAATTTCTGAAGGTCTAAGAGAAAAACTAATGAAAGAGGTTGAAAATCTTTCTTATGTTGCCATTCAAATTAAAAGTCATGAAGTGGAAACCGGATTTTATAGACCCGCTTTTGGCCGGGGTTTTGGTTGGCAAAGACGAGGCAGATTTAAGGGTGAGGTAGAGGAAGCGGTTGGACAAGGGCCTGGTGGTTACTGTGTCTGTTCCAAATGCGGCTATAAAATTCCTCATCAGCGCGGAGTACCTTGTTCCACGCTCCAATGTCCAAATTGTAAAGTTAACTTAGAAAGAAAATAATATGCCAAGACCGAGACTTTGTAGAAAAATAATGTTTGATCCTAAGATAACATATTTTAAGCCCCAAGGCGTGCCTATGAGGTTTCTTGAAATTGTGGAATTGACAACCGAAGAAATGGAAGCTTACCGCTTACGCCACATCAATGATTTAGAGCAAAAAGAAGCAGCCGAAAAAATGCGCACTTCTCAAAGCACTTATCAGCGAATATTGTATTCGGCATATAAAAAAATTGCTGATGCTTTGATAAACGGCAAGGCGATCAAAATAATCAAACAATAAAAATGGTGAAAGCGAACAATTATTTGATATTTAATTTGACGGCGCATTTCGCGAAGCGAAATACGAAATTCGTCGGCGGCGAAAGCGAGGGCGGGGCGGGAATTCCTTTCCCCCTAACCCCCTTTCTTTCCCGCCCCGCCCGAGCGTCGGGTTTTGTTCCTGCCGCGCGAAGCGCGGCAATC
>CAZEXD010000048.1:0-3177 GCA_964516865.1 uncultured Candidatus Saccharibacteria bacterium | reverse complement strand
CCACCATCAACCACTACCGTAGTTCCTGTCATATAAGACGATTCTTCAGAAGACAAAAACAACACCAAATTAGAAACCTCCTCTGGTTTTCCGGCTCTTTTAAGAGGAATCCTGGCTAAAGTTCCTTCCAACGTCTTTTGGTCTTGTTTCAGCGGTTCAATCATTGGTGTATCAATCAAACCAGGCGCTATCGCATTAACCCTTATATTGTAAGGTGCTAATTCAATGGCTAACGCTTCAGTCATTGCCACAATCCCTCCTTTTGACGCACAATAATGCGCTAAAGTGGAATAACCAATACCAACCTGGCCCATGGCAATCGAAGCGATGTTTACAATAACTCCGCTCTTTTGTTTTACCATTTCTTTGGCCGCTGCTTGACCACACAAAAAATATCCTTTTAAATTAACATCTAATGTCTTATTCCATTCTTCTTCGGTTAACTCCAAAAATGGCTTAAATTGAGCGATGCCGGCGTTGTTAACCAAAATATCTATTCTTCCAAAAGTTTCTATTGTTTTTTTAATCAATTGATCAACTTCTGCTTTGTTGCTTATATCGCACTTTACCGCGATCGCCCGACCGCCTAATTTTTTAATTTCCCCAACAACCACCTCACATTCCTCTTGGGAAATATCAGATACCACCACCTTGGCTTTTGCCTTGGCTAAAGCCAAAGCGTGGGTTCTGCCCATCCCCCCTTTGGCGCCAGTAACAATCGCCACCTTATTTCCTAAATAGCAAAAATTGTATCTTTTTCTTCCAAACATAATCGCAAAATTATCAATTATCAATTTTCAATTATCAATAATTTAATTTTTAATTGCGTGTTTTGAAAATTGAAAACTGGAAATTGAAAAGTGTTAATAATTATATTTCTTAAATACTATAATACTATTATTTGCGCTTCTTTAACAGCGCTTTTAACTATTCTTTTTATATTTAATTGATTTTCTAAATCTTTCAGCATTTCTAACCTTCCCTCCGCGGTGGCATGTTTCGACGTAAATAAGGTGCAACAATCTTCCTGAAGTTTAATTGAAATATTAAAAGTGCCAATTTTTCTGGCTATTTCAATTATTTCTTCTTTATCCAGGCTTATCAAGGGTCGCAAAACCGGAATTTTTACCGCCTCCTCAATGTTTTTTAAATTGAAAAGGGTTTGAGAGCTGACCTGCCCCAAACTTTCGCCGGTTACCAACGCTAAACAATTTTCTTTTTTTGCAATCTGTTCTGCTATTTTTAGCATCAATCGGCGATATAACAAAATTCTATATTTTGCTTCTACCTTTAATTTTATTTCAACTTGGGCATTTTGAAAAGGGACAAAATAAATTTTAAGGCGTGGCTGGTAATTCAAAATAATCTTTGCTAATTCTTTCACTTTTTCAATTGATTTGTTGGAAACCAAAGGAAAACTATGAAAATGGAGCCAAATATTTTGCGCGCCCTTTTTAGAAATTAAATAAGCGGCAACTGGCGAATCAATGCCGCCGGATATCAAGGTTAAAACCTTTCCCGAAGCGCCAGAAGGAAAGCCGCCGGCTCCTTTTTGTTTTTTAAAATAAAGAAACCAATTATTATTTTTATTATTTTCTATAAAAATTTTTCTTTTTGGTTTTTTAAGATCCACTTTTCTGTTAATGTTTTTAGCAACTTCTTCAATGGATTTTCTATCATATTTTTTCATTTTAACAGCAAATGTTTCGCCCTTTTTTATCCAACTTTGATAATTCTTCTCTACAAAAGCGCTTAAATCTTTGAGGTTGGTTTTTTCAAAAAAATAAGATTCAGCCAACCAAGAAATGCCGAAAATTCTTTTTATTATTTTTGCCGCTTTTTTTGTTTGCTCTGTTTTTAAAAATATCCGGTCATGAAAAAGATGAACTTTAAAATCCAATTTCTCTTTTTTCAAAAAATACCCCAAATTCCAAACTAACCTTTTTAAAAAAAGATTCTTTACCCCTCTTGACTTCAAAAATAGCTCCCCGAAAGCGATTAGTATTCCTTTCTTGCCCCGTACCGAATTTATTCTGGTGCGGGGTTTAGGCAAGTTTTTCATATTTTCGTCAAAAAATTCTCAATTTCTCTTTTTAACTTATATGAATTGCAATGTTTTAAAACCCCAAAGTATGACTGGATAGTTTGATTAAAAGATTCTTTTGAAACTTTGTCTTGTTCTAATATCTTGATCCTCCTTTTTATTTTTTTGAATATTCTTTTTTTTGTTTTCGTCCTCAAAATTCTATGATGCGGGAAACTGACATAACCTAAAAAATCAACTCCTTGGTGGTATTTTCTAATTGTTATTTTATCTCGGTGTAAGAATAACCGCAACTTTTCTTTTAAGAACTTGTCTATTTGAATAATGAGATTTCCTAGTTTTTCTCTATTATTATCTAAAATAACGAAGACGCCGGCTTTATTGATACGTCTTAATTTTGGGTCTTTGATGTAAAAAGAGGGATAATCAGAGTGAGAATAGGTTTTGGTTTTTAATCCTTGATGAAGCTGGAAAATATTGTCTTCTAAATCATACTCAAATTCCTGAACATCTGATTTATTCCTTTTTCCTCTTTTAAATTCGTCCCACGCTAAAAACAAGTTTTCCAAAGAAATTATCTCGTCAAAAATTTTATGGCTACTAATCCCCCCCCCCGCGACCAGTTCAATTTGCCGATTTTGCATAAAGTTTATGGGTTGTATAAATTGTTTTATCAGTACAGCCAGCATTTCCCCCAAAAGGACCGTTATGTCTTTGGACAAAAATGCGAAAGATTAATTTTAGATATTCTTGAATTAATTTTATCCGTAATTCAATTCTCTAATAAGTTAGAGAAAATAGAATTTTTAGAAAAAACAAGCGTGAAGTTAAATATTGTGAGAATATTTATCCGCTTGGGAAAGGAAATGAAAATAATTGATTTTAAAAAATATCTTGCGCTTCAGAAAGAAATAAATGAAATCGGAAAAATGCTCGGCGGCTGGATAAAATATCTAAAATAATTCTCAACTTTTTAGAAACGCCCCCTTAAAAGGGAGGCGTTTCTTCTTTTAAGGCAGAGAGAGAAGTTCGGGCGGAGGCAAGACCGACACCGTCATCGGCATCATCGTCCCAGTAGTTGTTGACATTTAGGCCGTTGGAGTCGAAGTTTCCGACATTGACCTGGTTGCCAT
>CAZEXD010000047.1:0-3221 GCA_964516865.1 uncultured Candidatus Saccharibacteria bacterium | reverse complement strand
GCCAAATTCTTTTAGCAGTACCCCTATATTGGCAACAGAATCTTGGCCACCAGATAAGCAAGCAACAACAGGTTCGCCTTTCTTCGGCATTTTAACTACATATTCTCTCTTATCTTTTAAAATACCGTTGAAAATCTTTAGCAGATTTACATCCTCATTTACTTTATCGCCAATTTTTATTTTTCCTTGATTATTCAATATTTTGCTCATAGTGTTTGTATAATCTGATTGTTTCTTTAGCCTCCTCAATACTCTCTTGGTAAATGTGAGCATCTGTTAAGAAGCCATCCATTGGACCTGGCCAGACGTTTGTCTTCATTTTTTCAACCAAACGATTAGAGACCTCTTTTGAAAGAAGAGCGATCGCTGCAAAATTACCGCCAGCCTTTTGATATGCGTCTATTGATCTGGCGTTTAATAACGTATTCGTATGATATCCTCTTTCGTCATCAATCTTAATGAGCCGAAATTGAATTGTAGTTATGCATGGCAAATAATCATCTTTTGGTTTTTCCAACACCCTTTGATAATCTTCTCGCCTGATAAAACTCATAATTGCTTTTTTGGATTCGGGAATTTCGGCTAACCTTGCGACAACAAAATCCAACATCTTCCAATCCTTCAATCTTGCGTAGTAACTTTTACTACCCGGACTAAACGAAGGAACTATATCAAAATCGTGCATTACTTCTTGATCAAATGTAAGACTGATTATTTCATTAATATTCTTTTTGTTCCCCTACTTTTCAAGTAATGAGTCGGGGAATTGTTGCGTCGCCGATTTTATGCGGATGTTCTGGAGGCTTAATCTTTTTCTATCTTCATCCTCCGTCAATATTCCGTTTTTCATAATAGCTTCAACTAAACTTAACCAAGTACTACCTATGGTTTCGCCGTAGATATTATAGCCAAATGGTTCAAGTTTTACGTACATAAATTTTATGTATCAAATTATTATGTTATTGTAAATTTATCACAACCCGCCGATTTTGTAAATATTTTCCCTCGGCGAGAGGGCAAAAAATGGAGGGGTTTTAGGAGTTTTAGTTTCCTCGGAAATTTTTGCCCGCGAGCGAATTAATCCCGCCGCCCGCGCGAGATCGCGGAGCCGAGCAGAAAATTTTACTTTTCCTTAATTGAATTTTTCCAATGGCACGCCCAAATCGGAAATCGTAAAGAATATTTTGCTTAGCGGCGAGCGTTAGCGAACGGCGGGGCGACTTCCTTAATTCACGAATTTTTAATAAAGTAAGTTCGAGCGGACTTAAAAAGATACACCAGAATTTCACTTTCCGGTTTTTGACCGACGAGTTGGTGGGCGGCGTTTTGCGCCGGCCATTGATTTTATTGATTTTGTGGCTTGCCGGCCAAAGAGCGGCGAACAAACTCTCTCTTCTTCCAAAAATTTGCAAAATCCTGTTTGGTGGGTTATAATTTGATAATACGCGAACCTTTTTTAGCGAAACGCCATAGGCGTTTCGCTAAATCCCAAATTGCTCGGGCGGGGCGGAAAGGAAAGATGAGTAAAATAAATTTAGCCGCGATAGCTCAGGGAGTTAGAGCACAGCTCTGAAAAAGCTGGGGTGGCCAGTGCAAGTCTGGCTCGCGGCACAAATAGGCGGGAGTAGTTCAGCAGCAGAATGCTTCCTTGCCAAGGAAGAGATCGCGGGTGCAAATCCCGTCTCCCGCTCCCAACGAAAGGCGGGCGAATGGCCGCTTTTCGCCGGGAAAATGAGTTGTAGGAGTAGGGATAATTTTAGGCACAAACCGTTGACAAATAATTTAAATATGCTAAAATAAAGAAAATGCCCCAAGTGGGGTTTTTAATATGAAAAAGACAAAACTATTAACTCCTAAAAACCTTATCGCTAATTTTTTAATAGCGGCTATTTTGGTTATAGGATTAAAAATAATTCCCATTCAAACCACTAAAGCAGATTTTTTGGTTGAGGACGATAAAACAGCGGTAGGAAATATAATTATTACCGAAAACAACACTTTATTGTCTAAACCAAACCCCGTTAAGACGCTAAGGGTAGTTAAAAGGATAAAAATGATAATTACTGCTTACTCTAGCACGCCAGAAGAGACTAATGGCGAACCATTTATCACCGCTTCCGGGAAAATGGTGGCGGAAGGAATTGTTGCCAATAACGCCCTACCCTTTGGAACAAAAATAAGAATACCAGAACTTTATGGCGACAAAATTTTTGTCGTGGAGGATAGAATGCATCCCAGAAAAGGAAACTATCATCTTGATATTTGGTTTGCTGATACCCAAGAGGCAAAAAATTTCGGAGCAGAAATTGCTTATGTAGAAATTCTGGAAAATTAAAAGAATGATTATTCAAAGAAAGATAGATTATTTTGAAATTATAGCATTTTGTTTTTCTTGAATCACAACCGGTATTAAAGCACTTATGGGGGTAATGAAAATAATACCAGAGATTAAAATAGATATAACTTAAAAAACTCCAAGGTTTAAACCTTGGAGTTTTTTAAGTTTAAATATGTTTTTGAGAATTAAATGAAATTTGAATTTTTTAAAATTAAAGACCAAAAAATTGAAAGAGGAATATATGTCCTTGCGTGGTTAACTCTGGTCATCTGAGAAAGAATTAAACCATCGCTACTATGCTCTAAATTTTCTACTGAAAAAATAATTTCTATTCTTCAGTTTTTTCTTTTTGGTCTTGCTACCCAAAAAGGAATTGAAAGAAATCTTTTCGCCAAAAGATTTATCAAAGAAATTATCTATTCCAAAGAAAATATAAAAATTAATCTATTTTATTCAGAAAATTTTAAAATGGGGTTCGCATCGAAAGATGGGGGTGGACGGGAAAAAGCCCCGCCCGCCTTCGGGCGGGCGGGGCGGAAATTCTGTCCGATGGCGAAGAAAATTTAATTTTCTCCAACGAATTAAAGTTCGTGCCCGAAACTACAAGTGCCACGGGTGGGACTCGAACCCACACGGGATTTCTCCCAACGGATTTTAAGTCCGTACTGGCTACCAATTACAGCACCGTGGCAAAAATATCTATCAAATTTGAGGCGCCGGTGGGAATTGCACCCACGTATATTGGTTTTGCAGACCAACGCTTTACTACTTAGCAACGGCGCCAGCTTGTCTAAATTTTACCCTTCTTTTAACTTTTTTTCAAGACGCTGTCTGCGTCCATGCCATTTTGGACTTTTGAGGAGTTAAAAACAGGTTGTTAATT
>CAZEXD010000046.1:0-3342 GCA_964516865.1 uncultured Candidatus Saccharibacteria bacterium | reverse complement strand
ATAGTGGATTGCCTACAAAAGTTGCTATGTATTATGAGGACTTAAAGGAATCCATAAAAAATATTTTTTGGGCATTAAAACCCGGAGGTAAGTTGGCAATCATAATTGGAGATAGTACCGTTAATGGTAAAAAAATCCCAACAACAATGACAACTAAAAAGTTTTGTGAAGAGGCAGGATTTAAATTTGAAAAGTTAATATTTAATCCTCTTTTAGGTGCTCGCAATAGGGCAATAAGGGGAGAAAGTGTAATAATTTGTTATAAACCTAAAGGAATATGAAAAATATGCGACTTAGAAAATTACTCATTTGCACAGATCCAAGAAGTGAAATAGAAGCAGGACTCAAAAGAATGTACCTAAAGAGAGTACAAGAAATGTTCAAAAGGACTCTCAGCATGGAATCAATTTTTAATATTTTCGATGAAGTTTTTCATGGATTATCTCAAGCATCACTTGTGAGTGAAAATTTGTATAGCTTTTATGAATCTCTATTGACGATAACATCATATTATCAACATAGTCAGGCAGGGAGAGGGAGTCTCGTTGCTAAAATATTGGAAGACTTAGGAACAACAGAAAAAATGGAATTTGAATTTGCTTTAATGAAATTACCCCGATGGTTAGGACAAACCATCAAATTGGAAGAGTCTGAACTAACAAAACAAAAATTTGACATCGTTAATAAAAGTAAAGATAACCTTTCTTTTTGTGAATTGAAAATGAAAGTTTACTCTGGCTGTACTGCAGGAAGGGTTGAATTGATGGAAAAGTTTAATAAATTCACAAAGTTGATCATTGGGAATCAATCTTTTAGAAATTGCATTAAGAATGCCGGTATAAGAAATGTTTTTCTCATAGGTGGAATCTTGTTTGATATTCAAGGAGAGCCTGCAACAACACAAAAAGATGAAGAATGGGGAATCTGTTATAATGGTCTTCTAAGAGGTAAAAATGACATAATCAAAACTCTGAAAGATAAAAATGTTCAACATGACATTGATGAAGAAAAACTACCTGAGAAGGCTTTTCTTATTGAATTTGTAGTTGATAGTATAAAAGTAAATATAATTGCTGTTTATGGAAATGAGGTTATCAAAAGCCTTTTTGTGGGAAGACAAAAATATGATATTGAACATTTTAAAAAACAGTTAGAAGAAATGTTGTATGATGATTTGTGGTTGGGACAAATAGTTACTATGAGTGAAAGGGCAGTGTTAGACCAAAATTTCAAGAAAAATAAAAACTTAAATAATTATGTAATCTCAATCTTAAAAAATAATGAAATTTTGTCGGAAACTAAAAGGTTCCAATTAAATAGGAATATTAGAACATTGGAAGAAGTTACGGATAGAACAATTGGGATAATAAAACAATATGACAAGAATTTATTAGATATAAGACCAACGCCCGCAGAAATAATAATTAAGTCATCAGGCGAGGATTACAATATAAAAGATTATGTTGCTGATATAATTCAATTTCTATCATGTAAGGAGGTTGTTAATATTTTACAATAGGAGAATTTTGCCAATGACAAAAAACGACCTACAGCGTATAACACAGCATAAAAGGTTCGTGTCTTACGCACTTGCCCAAATTTTTGTTTCGCAAAAACTTCTTTTATGCTCGGAACGTTATATAAAGTTCCAACCCCCATCTCTGCAGTAAGAAATAATGGTCATATGCAAAATGAATGTGCACCCCCGTGGTTTAGTTTTTTCTGGGTTGTATTGTTTATAGAGAACTTCGTTTCAGACAGAACCATTAGAGTCTGATCCTGTTCTATGAAAACTGTAAGTCTTTGGGTCTTCAGGTTCCATTCGGCCAAGACAAAGAAATTGATCCAACAAGCGGGAAGCAAGATTTCTTCGTTGGCCACGTCGATGAAACCTTGAGACGGGGACGTTTGACTCTCCCGGATTTGTCTTAAGAAAAAGACACGGGGAACGAATGCCCCTTTGAGCTCTCTTTTTTCCGGCCGTTGATAATGGGTGTAACGAAGAGAGGAGGCGTTGAACCATTCCAGTTGACGATCTACATCCGCAAGATTCTCAAAGGTCCGCCGGTTCCAAAAATGTCTGGAAAAGACGCTGTTGTTGCCCTCTATCGAGGCCTGTGTAAACGGCCGTCTGGGAACAGAAAAGACGGGGATAATCTTCCTGGAAAGCAGGTAAATCATCGTCCGGCTCAACGTCCTTTTCCCGGAAAGGCTCCCGATGAAAGCCGCTGCATTGTCCATTTTCAGAGCATCCGGCGTCTCGAATTGGGTGAAAAACTCATCACAAATTCGAATAAAATGATCGGATGTCAGCGCCTCTATCCTTCTGAAATATCTAAGCTTGGGAGCCTTCTTTGCAGAGAAACCGACAAAATGAAGCGGCGTGCCGCTGCCCTTCAAATACCGTCGCTCAATGAAGTCGGCTTCTATGACCCGGTTACCCAAAAAACCCCCATAGAGGGTCTTCTCGGGATACCGAAGGTATTGGGCGGCCCCTATAGGACGTTCTTTGCGCTTGTGCCCTGAAAGGTTCAGATCCTTCATGATCTGACCAATCGTCCGAAGCGGCGGCGGTGGATCATCATATCTCTGACGCCATAGGGATGCCACTGCAGTTGCACCAACGAAAAACTCAGTTGGCGACTCTATTAGTTCTTTGCAAATTAAAACGATTCTCTGTTCGGTCTCGGCGTCCCATTTCCGGCGAAGGCCTTTCGGCCAGCCGCGAAGGTCAACAGCCACATCCTGATCCGGTGACTCTGTCCAATGGATGACAAAGTGCTTGCTCACGCCAAGCTCTCGAATGATACGATTTTTGCTCCATCCGCTTTGAAAATGGAGACTGTTAATGTGACGTCGAAGTAAGATAAGTTTTTTTTGATCATTGCTATTCTCACAAAAAAAGTGACATAACAATGGACAAGATAAACATCTTTCTCGTTCCATGCAAACCCCCCTTAGGGGGGTGCACATTCATTTTGCCAATAACCAATAATCCATAATTAGGCGGTAAAAAATATGGCTACCAAAAAACGCAAAACCTGGCAAGAAAAATTAGAAGACTCCAAAGGTTTTCCAAAAATAATAGAATTTGACCCCAAACTCCCTTGTGGAAGAGCGTTAGAAAAAATGGGGGCAAAACCTGGAGATAGTGTGGTCTTAGCACCGCCACTCGAAGTCAATGAAATCATGAAGCAAGTCCCAGAGGGAAAACTCATCCCCCTCAATGAGATTTGCAAAAAATTAGCCCAAAAACATAAAACTCAGTTTTGCTGTACTCTCACCACGGGTATTTTTGTGATGACTGCGGCCAATGCAGCTGAAGAAACCCAAAGCGATGTG
>CAZEXD010000045.1:0-3374 GCA_964516865.1 uncultured Candidatus Saccharibacteria bacterium | reverse complement strand
AAAAAATATGCAAAAACAATTCCAAAACTGGTAATTAAAACAAAAAAAGAGGCCGATGAAATCGTTAACGATTTAAAAAATGCGGAATACAAAGTAATAGACCTTGAAAAAAAGGAAATAAAGAAAAATCCCCTCCCCCCTTTTACCACCAGCACTCTTCAACAAACCGCTTCCCAAAAATTGGGTTTCTCGGCAAAGAAAACGATGCAAATCGCCCAACAACTTTATGAAAGGGGTTTAACAACTTATCACCGAACCGATTCTTTAAATCTTTCTGATATTTCTTTGTCTTCAGCGAAAAAATTTATCATTGAAAATTACGGCAAAGAGTATTGGGCGGGATTTTTTAAAAAATACAAAACAAAATCAAAATCAGCCCAAGAGGCCCACGAAGCCATTAGACCAACTTTTGTCAAAAATACGCCGGAAAAATTAAAATTAGATGAAAACCAGTTTAAACTTTACGATTTAATTTGGCGAAGATTTGTTGCTTGTCAGATGAATCAGGCTATTTTTGATTCAATAAGCGTTGATATCGGCGCTCGCAATTATACTTTTCGAGCCACTGGGCAAACCTTAAAATTTAACGGGTTTTTAAAAGTTTATCCCCTTAAATTTCAAGAGGCAGAACTTCCTCTTTTAGAAAAAAACGAAGTTTTAAAATTAATAAAATTAATCCCCTCTCAACACTTTACCGAACCGCCCCCCAGATATAATGAAGCAAGTTTAATTAAAACCTTGGAAAAATATGGCATCGGCCGACCATCAACTTATGCTCCCATTTTATCTACCATTCAAGAAAGAAACTATGTTAAAAAAGATAATCAAAAAAGATTTGTGCCAACTGAAATAGGAAAAGTGGTAAACGACATCTTAACAGAGCACTTCCCCCAAATTGTTGATATCCAGTTTACGGCCAAAATGGAAAAAGAATTAGATGAAATAGCAAAAGGGAAAGATAGTTTAATAAAAACCTGCCGCGAATTTTATGAACCATTTTCTAAAAATCTTGAAAAAAAGTACAAAGAGGTTTCTAAATCCGACATTACCGACAAACCCACCGATAAAATCTGCCCAAAATGTAAAACCCCCCTCGTGGAACGATTGGGAAGATTTGGTAAGTTTTACGCCTGCCCCCAATTCCCTAAATGTCGGTATGTTGAACCGTTGGAAGAAAAAATCTTAAATATAAAATGTCCAAAATGCCAAAAGGGAGAACTCGTCGAAAAAACAACAAGGCCAAAAATTGGAAATCGAGAAAAAATATTTTACGCTTGTAATCGTTTCCCCGACTGCGACTTTGCTTTATGGGATAAACCAATAAATGAATTTTGTCCAAAATGCAACTCTCTTTTAGTAGAAAAGAACAAAGAGATAAAATGTTCAAATAAGGAGTGCGATTTTAAAAAACAAAATGTTAAATTTCAAAAAAAATAAAATTAACACTCTCCTGAAAAATACGACTGAACCAAAATTGTTGCAGACGGCTTTTGAGTTCGCCAAACATTCTTATGAGGGAAAGAAAAGAATTTTTCAAGAAAGTTATCTCGCTCATGTTTTAGATGTGGCGGAAATTTTAAAAAATATGGGGCTTGACCCCCAAACAGTTGCCGCGAGTCTTTTGCATGATGTAGTTGACGACCTCCCTCTTTCTGCCCAAAAAATCCAATTGGAAGAAATTAAAAAAAAGTTTGGCGAAGAAATTAAATTTTTAGTAGAAAGAACGTCGGAGCTTGGTAAAATCCGTCATCCCCTTGCGATTAATTTTGAAAAAAAACCGCAAATCACCGATGAAAAATTTGAAAATATAATAAAAATGTTTCTCGCCGAAGCCAAAGATATAAGAGCGGTTTTAATCGAATTGGTTTCTCGTTTAGATAATTTAAGCCACTTATATAATCTTCCCGAAGAACAACAAAAAATATTCGCTTTAGAAACTTTAAAAATATATGTCCCCATAGCAGAAAGGTTGGGTATTTGGGAGGTTAAATCAAAGCTTGAAGACATTGCTTTTTCTTATCTTTTCCCTCAAAAATATGAATGGATAAAAACTTACATTAAAAAAGAGGGTGAAGAAAGAAGAAAATACCTTAAGCTTTTTGCTAAAAAATTGAGAAAAATTTTAAAAAAAGAAAGGGTTGAAATAGTAGGCATTCACTGGCGAGAAAAAACCTACTGGAGCACTTACCAAAAACTTCTAAAAAAGAATATGGATATTGAAAAAATCCACGACCTTTTGGCTTTAAGAATTATTGTAAATGGCATTAATAATTGTTATAAAACTTTGGGTATTATTCATAAATACTATACTCCTCTGGAAGAAGAAATTGATAACTACATCGCCAAACCAAAACCAAATGGTTATCGCGCTCTTCATACCACTGTTTTTTCTGAAAAAGGCCAAATAGCTGAAATTCAAATTCAAACCCCGGAAATGCAAAAAGAAGCGGAATACGGCGTGTGTGCTCATTGGGCCTACAAAGAAAAAGTTGATTTAATGGAAAACAAAGAACAATTTGAATTAACAAAAGAAATTCCGCAATTCTGGAAAAATTTTAAAATTGACTTCTTTACAAATAAGGTTTTTGTTTTTACTCCTAGGGGAGATGTAATCGAACTGCCAAAGGACTCAACGCCCGTTGATTTTGCTTACGCCATTCATAGCGAAATTGGAAATCATTGCGAAGCCGCTAAGGTAAATGGAAAAATTGTTAATCTTTCTCAACCCCTTAAAAACGGCGATATTGTTGAAATTATTGTTAATAAAAAAAGATGGCCCTCGCTTGATTGGTTGAGGTTTGTAAAAAGTAATTTGGCTATTTCTCAAATCAAAAAATCAACAGCAAAAAACTTTTTGTTATTCAAAATTCCTTATCTAGAAAAAATTCCTTATTTTATAAAAAGAAAATTATTTGAGGTTTCTGAAAAAATAGAGAAAAAAGAAATAAAAAAAAGAGAGTTAAAAGAAATCTATATTGCTGGCGAGAAAGGAATTCTAGTAACTAAAGCGAAATGCTGTCGACCAGAGCCAACTGATGAGGTTGCCGCCTATCTTTCCAAATATCGCGCGGCTGTTTTACATAAAAAAAATTGTAAAAATTTACAAAAATTAGTAAAAAAATTTCCGGAAAAAGTTGTAGAGGCGCGTTGGGAATAAAAGTTGACGAGAAAATAAAAAATTGCTAATTTAAAAAATAAGCCCGGGTGATGGAATTGGTATTCATGTACGACTCAAAATCGTATGACCGCAAGGTCGTGTGGGTTCGAGTCCCACCCCGGGCACCCACCTAAAAACAGGGGGTTAACCCCCTGTTTTTAGGTGGGTGCGTTTGTTTGACAAAATCCGAACCTATTTTGAGCGAAATTAACTCGCT
>CAZEXD010000044.1:0-3505 GCA_964516865.1 uncultured Candidatus Saccharibacteria bacterium | reverse complement strand
CGCCCTCAACCTCAACCCTGTCCAAGGCAATCTTCATGGCGCACCAGCGCTATAGAGGGCAATTCCACATATTCTGTCCCGGGTGCTTCCTAACAATAGCGCACGGAGAGAAAAATCTCGACGTCGTTGGTGGCATCCTCGCGCACCAGAGGTGCGCGATGGATCACCGAAAGCGGAAAGGCAAAGAGCCGTTCCGCCTCAACGGAACACCCATCATCTCGATCCCTGTGTTCTCGATCAAGGACTGAAGGAGCGGTATCTAGGCCGCCTACACTCTCTTCCTCTTTTTGGAGGACTGCCAATAGGGGTCGCCATCTGGCGACCCGCTTTTTTTATTTTTTGAGAAAACCTTTTAATTTTTCAATCGTTTGATCATAAGTAGCGCGGTCAACTGGATAAGGAGTGGCATCTTTTCCGCCGTGCGCGAAAGAATAACGTGCTGGATCTTCATAAGAGGGCTTGGCGCCGTAAATTATTTCTGCTACTAATGCCAAAGCTCTAATTGTTTTTGGACCAACTCCTTCGATTGCTAAAAGTTTCTCGTAATTTTCCGGTTTTCTGTCGCACAATTGCCGAAGAATTTTTTCTAAATACTTGCTTTTGCTAAAATCTTCAGTTAAGACGGGATGCCAGGTAAATTCTTTATTCTCTAGATTTAGCAAGGTTAGTTGCTCACGACCTTTCTGCATTCTTAAGATTTGTGAAACCGGCGTATAACATTTTCTTAATAATTTTATATCTTTCATTAAGGTGTTAAAACTTTGGGAGGTTAGTCCTACGCTTATTTCTCTATTTCGACTACTCTTTTCAGCGGTTAAATCCAAAACATTTTTTTCTTTTTGCTGGCTAACAATTCCTGAATGCGGCTCTTCAATCAAGTCTTTAATGTTTTTAGAAAACCAATGATAGCGTCTCGCGCTTTGCGATTGAGTATTCATCCCCTGTTGAATTACTGCCCAAGTGCCATTTTTGCTAAATACAAAAGTGTGGTGATAAATCTGATAACTATCCTGAATTAACGAACTATCAACTTTCGCTGCCATCTTGGAATTATAGACGAGAGCGTTGGTATTTTTTTCGGGCAAACTTAATCTTTCTGCCCAATTCATAATTTCGTCAGGCGTTTTTCGCGATGTTTTTCCCTTGCCTCCGCAAATAAAAACTCCTAAATTTTTTTCCTCGTTTTTGATTGCTTCTTTTAAAGCCGCTGTTAAAATTGTTGTTAAGCCACTGCTATTCCAATCAAAAGCAAGCACCGTACCCAGCGATTGAAACCAAACCGGATCTGCCAAACGCCGAATAAATTCGTCAGGCCCCTCTTCGCTGACAATCGCCCGAACCATTCGTCGACCCAGTTTTACCATTCTATCAAAAAGCCACTTCGGACACTTGCCGTAATCAAGAGTAAATGTTGCAATGCCTCTCGATATCATATTAGGTTTTAGGATTTAGGATTACTTTATTTTACCTTTTTTAAAAAATTAAAACAAAAAGGGGGTTCATAGTTTCTTGCCGGAAATTAGAACCCCACCACAAAACCAAGCATGTCTAAGTATTATTTTCTTCTGCGAGATAAAAAAAGCGGCGTAGCGCCGCTCCCCTATTTTCTTAACTTCATTTTCGCTTCCACCCTTTTTTTTGCGATTTCTAAAGCGATTTGACGGGGATTTCTTTTTTCTTTTAAACTTCGCTCCAGAACCATACTGACATTTTTAACGATTTTTTCCTCAACCATTTCTAACATTTTATGGGGATTGTAACCACGATATTCTGCGTAAGACGAAATAACACCCCCGGCATTAGCAATCAAATCAGGAACAATTAATATGCCTTTTTTAAATAATTCATTTTCAATCTCTTCCGACATTGGAATATTTGCCGCTTCCACAATTATCTTTGCCCGAATACCGTTTTTATTTTTTTCGTTGATAACATCGGTTATTGATGCGGGAATCAAAATATCTACCGGCATTCGCCAAAAATCTTCTGGTTTTATTCTTTTTGCTTTTCCCGCATAGCAAACAATACTTTTCTTTTTTTTGATTATTTTTTCAATCTCTTTTTTATCAAAACCGTTTTCATTAAAAATTATTCCGCTAACATCGGCAATCATAATTATTTTTGCCCCCATTTCGCTGAGATATTTATAAGCAAAAGTTCCAACATTGCCAAAACCATGAATAGCGATAGTTGAGTTATTGATATCAATTCCAACCATTTGAGCAGCCACTTTCGTTGCCTGAGCAACCCCAAAACCAGTACTTCCGAATTCGTGAGGAATGCCACACTTTTCAGCCCGTCTACCCAAAATCTTTATACAAAGATGAGCCGGTTTGCCGGTGGCTGAATTCCATTTTTTGGTTGCTTCCGCAAACCATTGCATTTCTTTTTCTCCCGTATTAACATCGGGTCCAGCGATATATTTTTTAGGAACAAACGGATTAATTAATCGAGCAAAACTTTGAATAAATCTTTTCTTTAAAGATTCGGGACCGCCTCGCCATCTAATTCCGGCTTTAGCCCCGCCAAAAGGAAGACAGGCTAAAGCGTTTTTCCATGTCATTACCCGAGCGAGTCGCGTCACCTCTTCTTCGGAAACGTTAGCGGTCATTCTAATTCCTCCCTTTCCCACCCCTAAAGCAGTATTGTCTATTACCAAAAATCCTTCCATTCCTATTCGAGGATCGTAAACTTTTATAACATATTCGGGTCCAAATTTGTCTTTCATCGCTAATATACTAATATTTATATAAAATATAAAAATCCTTAATCTGGATCTTGGTAATTTAAGAAATCAGTTCAAAAATTAGTTTTCTAATTTCTTCCAAATTCTTTCCCGCCACCTGTTCCATTCGTATTTTTTCCAAATCAAATACACTCCAATAAAAATCAAAACTAATGGCCAGATAATTTCCCAAGCACCCGCCGTGATAATCCCCAAATTTTTAAGCAAATAAATAATACCCAAGGCGATAAGAAAATAAGGAACAAACATATTTTTTAATTTTATTATTAAAAGTTAACCTCTTTGTTTTTTTTCGCTGGTGCCCCCAGCAGGACTCGAACCTGCAACTTTTTCCTTAAAAGGGAACTACTCTACCAATTGAGTTATGGGGGCGCGCCCCGCCAGTGCGGGGAATTTCAAAATCCTAATTTCTAATTTCTAAACATTTGACATTGGGTATTTGAAATTTTATTAGGAATTAGATATTAGAAATTTGAAATTATCAGATTCCTTCTTTTTTTAATTGTTCTAATAACTCCTTCTGTTTTTTAGTCAGTTTTTTCGGTGTCTTGACTATTAATTTAACATACAAATCTCCTCTTCCATATCTTCCAAAGTGAGGAATACCCTTTCCCGAAATTCTTAAAATTTTCCCTGATTCTGTTCCTGCCGGAATTTTTAATAAAATCCTTGTTTTATCCAATAATGACATTTCGATTTCATCTCCTAACGCGGCTTGGGTAAAAGAAATAGAATGAGAAACATATAAGTCGTCTCCTC
>CAZEXD010000043.1:0-3734 GCA_964516865.1 uncultured Candidatus Saccharibacteria bacterium | reverse complement strand
CATTTCGTCGTATAGATACTGAAGAAGTAAAAGGTAAAAAAAGAATCGTGGTCAGCTTTGATTTTAACTCACGTTTACAAGGAATCACTGATGAAGCTAAAAGAGAAGAAGAATGCCTCAAGATTGTCAATGATATCGTAAAGGTTCTCACTTATAGAGGAAACAAGATAAAAGGTTTGAATGTTGGGTGCAACAATATCGGAGATACCGGCGCAAAAGCTCTTGCTCAGGCATTAAGAAATTCAAATAACAAGCTTGAGATTTTGGATGTTAGGTACAACAACATCGGATCTACCGGCGCAGAAGCTCTTGCTGAGGCATTAAGAGATCCGAATAACAAGCTTGAGATTTTGAATATTTGGGGCAACCCCATCGGAGATACCGGCACAAAAGCTCTTGTTCAGGCCCGTGATGAAATCAAGAAAGAAGGTAAAGAAATTTTCTTGGCTATGATAATAGTGCACACTTTTCAATAAATAGAGCGGAAGCTTTTAGTCGGGTAAAAGCGCTCTGGCGTGAGTATACAAAAAGCAAGAGGTATTGGAGAATAAAGGAAAAAGGTCGTTTATTACCAATCCTTAATTCTCTTGCCTCTTGCTATGATAATAATATCACAATCCTACGCTACTATCAAAAAGGAAGCCGGAGCGGAGTTCGCCAGAAAGGTGCTTCTAGAGACCTACAATCGTCTGGAAGAAAATGTTAAAGCTACTGCTGAGACTATGCAGTGTAACAGAAGAACGGTCTATCTGGCTCTGGAGAAATGGGAGAATATAATCTTGAATATCACTTAAAAACAACGTCTCCAGAAATGCAGAAAATTGCAAATTTACTTCGCTTAAAAATTCTTGAACTTCCTGGTGTAAAAGAAAATTTTGGCAAAAGCGGTATTTTTTACCGAACAATAAAAGGATTAGAAAAAAGTTTTGCACGCTTAGAATTTAGACCAACATGGATTCAACTTTTAATCAGGGAGCCATATTATAAAAGCGATGTAAAAAGATTAGTAAAAGATGTTACAAGTAATAAGTGGGGATATAAAGGTATGATTAAATTTACTCTTGATAGTGATGTAGACTATGTCTTTAATTTAGTAAAACAATCTTACGAATCAACTTTGTAATTTTATGCCAAAAATCAATGATTTAAATTTAAACAATTGGAAGGAATATCAGGATATTATCACTGATAGTTTATGGATTATTGGCGAAAGAGATAAGTCCGGTTCGCATAAAGGCGACTATCACGGAAATTTTATTCCACAAATACCAAACCAACTGATGAGAAGATTTACTAAAAAGGGTGATGTTATTTTAGATACTTTTTTGGGAAGCGGGACAACCTTAATTGAATGTAAAAGGTTAGGGAGAAATGGAATAGGGATTGAACTTTTACCAAAAATAGCAGAGATGGCAAAACAAAGAATTAGTCAGGAAATATTGTTTGATTCTAAAGATAAACTTTTTTCTACAATTTTAGTTGCCGATAGTACTAAAGAAGCTACACGAAAAAAAGTTGAGGAAGTATTAAAAAATCACGGAAAACAGAATGTTCAATTTATAATAATGCACCCGCCATATCACGATATTATTAAATTCAGTGATAGACCTGACGATTTAAGCAACGCTAAATCAGTCCAAGAATTTCTAAAACTTTTTGGCGATGTGGTTTCTAATTTTTTAGATTTACTTGAGAGAAAACATTACTTAGCGGTTGTAATTGGCGATAAATACACAAATTCCGAATGGGTACCATTAGGATTTATGACAATGCAAGAGGTATTAAACCGAAATGGTCTGATACTAAAAAGTATTTTAGTAAAAAATATGGTCAATAATCGCGCCAAAAGAAACCAAGAGCATTTGTGGCGATATAGAGCTTTGGTGGGGGGCTTCTATATTTTTAGACATGAATACATTTTATTATTTCAAAAAAGATAATTATGTTAGTTTCAAAAAAAGAATTAACAAATCTTAAATTAAAGTCCATTAAATCCGACGACTTAAAAGAGTTAGCGGGGATTTTGGGCGTTGATGCGAAAGGCACGGCTTCAAATCTTATTAAAAAACTTATCCTTACACCGCAAAACAAAATTGATGAATTTATTAAAAGAAAATATCAAGCACAGATTAAAGAAAGACGCAAACTTATATCCGATGAAGATTTGAAGCAGGAATTATTGAAAGTCAAAGAGTTTAGGTGGGGAGTTGTTCAGGGACAATTGGACCAAAAAATCCAAACCGAATATGTCCGTCGATTTGTGAGGTATGATGATTTAATAAGCGGTGTAAAAAGTAAATTGCATGATGATATTACGCATTATGTAATTGCCACTTGGTACAACCACTGGACAACGGTTTTAATCGAAGACCATATTGGCAAACATTCAAAAGTAATTCCAACACTCAAAAATAATTTTGGCGTTGATATTTTCTTTGATAATCAACCGTTTGATTTGAAAATCACATATCTGCCCAAGGATTTTACACTTGAACAAGTTTTGAAAAATCCAAAAGATTTAATTGTTTGGCTTTACGAAAATCAAGGCGCACAAAGGTTCGGAGCAGATAACCGGTTTTTTGTAGTTTTGGCAAGCAAAAGTAATTTAGAGGAAAGCTGGAAATTAAAAAGAGATTTTGATTTTGTATTTGGTGAAATTGATAAATTTTTTGACAATGCTTCAGTATCAACAAAAGATGAAATTGTATTTAGTTTCAAAAAGAAAACTTATACAACAATTTCTAAAATTTTGATAATTACTAAATAATATGAATTTATTTGAAACATTAGGTATAGCGACAATATTTTCTACCGCACTCGTCCTGATTATTAGAAAATTAATTGAACAATTCTTCTCGAAAGATTTAGAAGAATTCAAATCTGAAAAGGTGTAGAGATTGAAAATGAGCTGGAGGAGGATACAGGGATTAATAACTTAAAAGGGGTGACAATCTATGGCAAATTTAAGTAACAAAATTTCTCTTCTTATTGATAAAGATCTAAAGAAATTAGGAGAAAGAGAGTTTGCGCAGAGACGAAACAGATTAATTGGCAAAGAAGTTGTTTCTTATGGAGTGAAAGTCCGAGAGATTAGAAAAATTGCTAAAGAATATTTCAAGCGATTTTCAAAAGAAAAGTGGCGAGAGATTGTCAAAGAGTTGATGTCAACAAAAGTGTTTGAGAATCAAATGGCTGGCATATTTCTTTTGGACCTTTTTCTTAAAACCGAGGAAAAGATAAGTATTTCTGAAATTGAAGAATTGATTAAAGACTACATTGATAATTGGGCAACCTGCGATACGATAAGTAGCGAAGTCGTCGCGAAAGTATTAAAACATTCGCCAAGAGAAATAAAAAGTTTGGATGCTTGGGCAAAATCTAGAAATATTTGGCTGAAAAGGGCTGCTTTAGTAACAATAGTGAAACTCAAAAACAAGATTGAAAATTGGCAAAGAATTGCTTCTCAAATGCTTTCCTTTTTTGGCGAGGAACGAGAACCGATTCTTAAAAAAGCAATACGCTGGCTACAAAGAGAAGTTCTTTAATAACGGGGCGAGAAAAATGTTGCGCCCCGTTTTTTATTTTTGTATATATAATAAGTTCAGCGGCGGCGCGCCCGCAAAGGTGGCGGACGCTATCGAAGCAATGCGCAAGCTCATCGGTGACAACGACGTACTCGCCTATCTCGTAATGATGACGCCGCGCCTGGTCGAGTTGCACCGCGTACTCAAGCC
>CAZEXD010000042.1:0-3962 GCA_964516865.1 uncultured Candidatus Saccharibacteria bacterium | reverse complement strand
TCATCTCATTTTTTGACTTCTTAAAGGATGATAGTTCGAATCCTACACTCTTTAACAATAGTTCTAAGTGAAAAACCGCTTTTTTAAAAAAGCGGTTTTTCACTTACTTAAATTCTTTTTATCTAAAAAGTGAATAAATTGTGGAAAAATAAGGCAATTTAAATACAAAATAAGCAAAATTTTAAAACATTGACTTTTGGCTATTAAAAAGGGTATAAAGAAGATGATGTGGATAATTGTGGATAACTGTGGATAATTGTGGGATAAGTTCGGTTTTCTGTGGATAACTTATATGAGGTCGCCTAAGGCACCGAACGAAACCCAGCACCATAACCTAACACCTAAAACCTAAAATTATGTTTACCGGTGAATACAGATATAAAATTGATACAAAAAAAAGAGTGGCTTTGCCGGCTAAGTTTAGAAAAGAATTGGGAGACAAAGTGATAATTACGAAAGGTATAACTAAGTGTTTAGTTGTTTATACGCAAAAAAGTTGGCAAGAAATGTTAGACAAATTAGGCGGACTGCCGATTGCTGAACCGGGGGCGCGCGGATTTGCCAGAGTTATTTTAGCCGGCGCAATGGAGGTTAGTTTTGATAAATTGGGAAGAATTCTTATCCCCGATTATTTGAAAAAATATGCTGGCTTAAAAAAAGAGGTGGTAATTTGCGGTTTAAACAAAGAATTGGAAATTTGGGACACTAAAAGATGGGATAATTATATAGCGCAGCAAGATGAAAAAATGAACAAAGAAGAAAAAGAGAAAAATAAATATTAAAATGCATATTTCTGTTCTTCAAAAAGAAGTTATAGAATATTTAGACCCCAAACCGAATGAAAATTTTGTTGATTGTACGATTGGGGAAGGAGGGCATAGCGCCGCTATTTTAAAGAAAATCTTGCCTCGCGGCAAATTGTTAGGTATTGATAGGGATGCGGAAATATTAAAGACGGTTAAGGCAAAAAATCAAAATTCAGAAATTAAAAATAATTTAATTCTTATTTGCGATAATTATACCCACTTAAAAGAGATTATTAAAAAAAATAATTTCAGTCCGGTCGATGGAATTTTGTTAGATCTCGGAATGTCTAGTTGGCATTTAAAAAAATCAGGAAGAGGATTTGCTTTTTTGAAAGATGAACCGTTGGATATGAGATATGAAGCGAAATGTAAAGTACCAAATGCCAAATGTCAAAATTATTTGACGGCGGAAGAAATAATAAATAAGTGGCCCAAAGAAGAAATAGAAAGAATTTTAAAAGAATACGGAGAAGAAAGGTTTGCGAAGAGAATCGCCGAAAATATTATTAAGGAAAGAAAATTAAAACCAATAAAAACGACTGCCCACCTTGTAACGATTATAAAAAAAGCAGTTCCTTTCAAATATCAACACGGTCGAATTCATTGTGCCACAAGAACTTTTCAGGCATTAAGAATTGCTGTTAATGATGAATTAAACAACTTAAAAAAGATTTTGCCGCAAGCAATCGAAATTTTGAAGCCGGGCGGAAGAATAGTGGTAATTTCCTTCCATTCTTTAGAAGATAGAATTGTTAAAAATTTTTTAAAAGAGGAAGCAAAAAAGAATATTATTACCATTTTGACAAAAAAACCAATAATGGTTTCGGCTGAGGAAATGAAAAAAAATCCTCGAGCGCGTTCAGCCAAGTTAAGAGCAGCAATAAAAAAATAACCAAGGTGGGGTGGGGACGGTTAGTGGTATCTTAATTTAATCTAACCATTTACCCACCTAAACACCTAAATTATATGACCACGCAAACACTTGTTCAAACCCTGCCATTTAGTAAAATATCATTTTTTAGAAAATTGAAAATAAATTGGAAAGTGGTTTTATTGTTTAATTTTTGTTTGGTGTTAGCTTTAGCAGTTTTGTATGTTTGGCAGGTAAATAAAATAATAGTGAATGGTTATTTAATTAAAAGTTATCAGAAACAAATTAACGACCTTCTTCGTGAAAACAAAAATTTAGAAATAGAAATGGCTAAAATTAGTTATTCGGAAAACATTAGAAACAAGGCAAAAGAAATTAATTTTGTAAGAGTTCAAAAGGTAACATACATTCAGGTGTTAGACAGGTTGTTTGCGAAAAAATAATAGAGATTTAAATTTTAAAGAAATTTCTAACATTTAGAAGGGCAATTAAGATTTGATATGAGAAACGGGCGGATTAATTTTATTTTTTCTGTTCTAATTATTTTGGGGGCAGCTATTATTAGCCGCTTGTTTTTTCTTCAGATAATTAAAGGAAAATTATATCAAGCCCAAGCGTTGGGGCAACAAGCGACCTTTCAAGAAATTGAAGGGAATAGGGGACAGATTTTTTTCAAAGATAAAGCCAAAATTTTAGCGCTTAATGACGATAAATGGGCGGTTTATCTATCCCTTAATGAAATAACCGATAAAATAGAAACAATTAAATCTCTAAGCGCAGTAATTAAAGAGTCGGAACAACAAATTTCGGCAAAAATCGAAAAAAGCGCTTCATCTTATGTTTTAATAAAAAACAAAATAGGCGAAACAGAGGCAGAAAATATCAAAAAATTAAAACTTAACGGTATTTACTTAGAAAAACAACCAAGCCGATATTATCCGCAGAATGGTTTAGGAGCCAAGATTGTTGGTTTCGTGGGAGGAAATAAAATCGGTCAGTACGGTTTGGAAGGATACTACGACGAAATTTTAAAAGGAAAAAAAAGTATTAAGGAGGGATATAAAAATTTTCTCTTTTTTGATTTTAAAGATGATAATTCGTTAAATTTAGATGGCGCCGACTTATATTTAACAATTGATTACAACATTCAATTTGAGGCGGAAAATTTGTTAAAAGAGGCGAAAAAAAATTTTGATATTGACGCGGGACAGATTATGGTGATGGAACCTTTAAGTGGAAAAATTATCGCAATGGCAGATTTTCCCAGTTTTAATCCAAACGAATATGGTAAAGAAAAGAATATTGGCATTTTTGAAAATAATTCTATTCAAAAAACATTTGAATTGGGCTCGGTTTTAAAACCAGTAACCGCGGCCATTGCTTTAAATGAAGGATTGATAACGCCAGAAACTTCTTTTGTTGATGAGGGGTTTGTAAAAATTGGCGGGCAAATAATTTACAACTTTGATAAAAAGAAATATGGAAAACAGACGGTAACAAATATTATTGAAAAATCTATTAATACTGGCGCTGTTTTTATTTCGCAGTTCATCCCCCAAAAAACTTATTTGGAATATTTGGATAAGTTTGGTTTTGGAGAGAAAACAGGCATTGATTTACAAGGAGAGATTTTTTCTCAAAATAAAAATTTGCAAGAGGGAAGAGAAATTAATTTTGCGACAGCCAGTTTTGGGCAAGGGATTGAAATTACACCAATTCAGTTAATTACTGCTTATTGTGTTTTTGCCAATGGGGGCAAATTAGTCAAACCTTATGTTGTTGAAAAAATAGTTAATAATAAGAAAGAAGAAATAGAGACAAGATCAAGATTGGTAAGAGAAGTAATAAATCCCGATACCGCTTCCCAAATAACTAAAATACTGGTGAGTACGGTGGAAAACGGTACTGCCAAACAGGCAAAAGTTCCTGGTTATTATGTGGCGGGAAAAACAGGGACAGCCCAAGTGGCATGGACAGCGCTCGGTATTAAAAAAGAAGGATATCATCCCACCCAAACAATCCATAGTTTTGTCGGTTATGCACCAGCCCTAAATCCTAAATTTGTTATTTTGATTAAATTAGATAATCCCAAAATCGGTTATTCTGGAACAACAGCCGCGCCGATTTTTTCCAAATTAAGCCAATACATTTTAAATTATTGGCAAATTCCGCCAGATTACAATTAATAAAAACATAAGTTTTAAAAATTGTTTATGAGTCCTCTAACTAAAATTATTCTCCGATTAAAAAAGACAAGAATCATCATTGTTTTTGAGGAAGAAGAC
>CAZEXD010000041.1:0-4132 GCA_964516865.1 uncultured Candidatus Saccharibacteria bacterium | reverse complement strand
GAGTTTTTAGAGAAGGAAAAGCGTTTGTCGAAGATTTTTTGTTTTTGAAAACAAAAATAATTCCCGGAATCGCTAACAAAATTATCCACCAAGGAATTATATTATAAAAATCCAATTTGGGCATATTGGGGCCGCTAAAGGAAATATAAAATATTCTGGAAGTGATATAGCTAACAAATCCCGAAAGGGGAGAAATCATTAAAATAATATAAATTGTGGGGACCATCAAAAACAAAGCAATAATAAAATAACTTATCGCCCTAAAAATGTTTTTTGGAGTTTTGAAAAACTTAAAAAGAAGGAATGTCGCCAGGCCTAAACCATAAAAAATAAACAAGGGGCCGTAAAAAATTATAACGGCCAGCGACGACAAAATAGCCATAAAAAAATCGGTATAGCCGGTAGTAGATTGAGCGATAAAACAAAAACCAATCAAGGAAAAAATTATACCAAGATGAATCGGAAGCAAGTGCCAAAGGCCCGGCAAATTGGCACCGCAGGTAATATAAAGAGTTGACAAAGAAGCAACCGCCGCCGCTAATTTTGAAATATTATTTGTCCTTAAGAATAAATAAATTATTGTAATTATTAGGGTGTTAAAAATTATAGATAAAATTGTGTAATGCAAAACAGGGTTTAGACCTAAAATCAGCACAATCTCAGCCATAAACGAATGAAAAAATATTTCTAAATTCAAAAAAAGTCCTCCGCTTAAATTATTCTTGGTTGGCAAAGAGTGTAATCTAATAGAATCTTTAATCAAATAAACCGCGTACCACTCGTCGGAAAAATAAGGATAGGGATATCTCATATTTTTAACCTCATGGTAAGAAACAATTTCATCGCTGGCTAAATTTATCTTCCCAGTGTAATGGTGGTGAACCTGATAAAGAGACAAAAAGGAAATTACCAAAATAACAAAAAGCAACCAATCAATTTTTGGAATTCGAAAAAATGATTTTTTTTTGATTTTTAATTTCAAGTATATCGCTACTAATAATGCCGAAATAAAGAGATTAATTCCTAATATCAATTGGTAAAAGAATATTCCGAGCGCTTGGGTAAAAAACGCTAAAAAGGTATGAAATATCATCAAAAAAAAGAGGACATAAATAAACCCTCTCTTTTTGTCGGTAAAGAATTCAATAAAAAGAAACGGAACAGCCAAAAAAATTAATCCCATTATTAAAAGACTGCTCATATTCTCATTTGAATTATCTATAATTAATTTATTTTATAATAGTTTGCTAAAGCAATCAAAAAAATCTTTCTAATAATTTCTTCGTTAATAGAATACAAACAAAATTTCGTTTTCTAAACTAATAAACACGAAAAGGGATTTTTCGTGTTTATTAGTGCCCCGCTATTATCTAAAAATAAATTTCCACATAATATCCAAGTGGGTGTCCTCACGCCCAGACCAAGGCCTGAACAAATATTGGACTCCCATAAAAAGAGCTATTGTAGAAATTGTTTAGAAATAGCAGGGCTAATTTTATTGTAAGCTTTATCTAACGAGGATGTCAAATTTTTTTAAAAAGACAAAACTTCCACCAACTGCTTTATCAAAGAAACCACCACCGGAGGAGGCATTAAACTATTAGAAATTACTCCATTGTCATCTACTACCTGCCATGGTTTTTTAGATATTTCGACCTTGCCATCTTTAAAACTATATTGATACTCTGGCGTAATTTCATAATCATCGGCTATTTCTTTTACTTTATCAACCGGAATAGAATTTCGGAGAAAAATTTTAGGTATTCCCTGAAGAGAAAATGTTTGTTTTATCAACATTTCATCTTTCTCCAATCTTTCCTTTATTGGCTCAACACCTAATTCATCTCCTTCTTTTGTTACCATTTTCTCTCCTTTACACTCAGGATTATCGCATATTAAATAAAATTCTCCTTTTTTGTCATCATAACCAAGCCGTTTTGTTGGTAAAAGTTTCAAGTTTCTGGAAGTTTGGCATAAAGGGCAAACAACGCGAGATTTTATTCTTTCATTAATAACCGAAGTGGGAACATCAATTAAAACAAACACATCGGGATCTTCTCGATAACCAATAAGGTCCCTAAAAAACAATGAATAAGATACTTGGTCTAAATCTCGCGGAAATCCATCAATAAAAATTGCTTTTTTGCCTAATTTTTCAATTTCTTTTTTCGCCAGCGCTAAAATTAATTCAGTCGGAAGAAGTTTCTTTGTGCTTCTATTTTCTAATGATTCCATTATATCTTTCAGGGAAAAAAAGCCGCGATAATTTTTTTCTAAAAAAGCGATAAAACCTTTTCTTTTTTCACCATCTTTAACAGTCCCATCAAAAGATCTAACCATATCGCCAATAGAAAAATGAGCAATTTTGTCTTTATTAACCACCTCAGCGAACATTTTTGAATAAGTTCCCTTCCCCGAACTTTTTTTTCCTAAAAGATAGGCAATAAAAGTATTATTTTTTAAATAATTCCTTAACCTTCTAATTTCATCGCCGGCCTTGTATTCAAAATACGCCTGACGTTGATTAAAATCAGTTAAATCAAAATTTTTATAAACTTCGCTCTTGGTTTTAAAAATTGGAAATTCTTGCATAAGGTAGTTTTCAATTTCCAAAAATCAATTTTTCTTGTCTCAAAAAATAATTAATTACAATCTAAAAAAATTTTCTTTTTAACTGATGATTGAAAATTGAAAATTATTTTAAAATAATATTTTTGCCATCACAAATAAATTTTATATCTCCATTTACGTCTGTTCTTAATACTTCTATACTAAAATTTTTTAATCTTTGCAAAATTTCTGTCGTCGGATGACCATAACTATTTTTCCCCACCGAAATAACAGCAGCGATCGGTGAAATCATTTTAAAAAAATCTTCTGAACTTGAATATTTGCTTCCATGATGGGCTACTTTTAAAACATCAGCAGCAATATTTTCTTCTATTATTAATCTTTTTTCTGTTTTATTGGTTATATCGCCTGTAAATAAAAAAGAGCGGTTCCCTACTACTAAACGGGAAACAATAGAAGTATCATTGCTATCAGTCGTCACGGTTCCTTCTATTTTTTCTTTGGGATTTAAAATATCAAGATATATTTTCGGTTCCTTATCTTGTAAAATAATTCTTTCGCCTGCTTTGGCTATTTTAATATTTGCCCCCTCTTTTTCAATCAAATTAGACCATTCTTTCCATTCAGGAGTATCACGAATAACGCCGGTCCATAAAATATTTTTTATTTTATACTTTTTCAAGGCTTCAAGCAAGCCATTTAAATGATCTTTTTCCGGGTGAGTTAAAATTATCAGATCTAATGTTCGATCATAAAAAGGTATTTCCTGGGCTAATTTTTTTATAATCTGGGAGTCGGGACCACCATCAATTAACACCTGTTTTATTCCTGATTTCTCAATAAAAATAGCATCACCCTGTCCCACGTTAAAAAATTCAACCGATAAAAGTGGCGCCTGGTGCAAGTTCCAAATGGTTTGCCAAACCAAAACATTTGCTAACAAAAGCGCCCCAGTAACAATAAAGGGAATTCTCTTTTTAAAACTTTGATTCATTATAAACAAGCGCCCCGCTTAGGCGGGGCGCTTGAAAAATCTTATTTTTTATTTTCCCGAACTCATAATCCTAAACATTTTTGTTCCGCACTTCGGACATTTTCCACTTATTGCTTTTCTGGTTTTTCCGCCCTTTGCCTTAAAAGTCACCTCTTTTTCTTCCTCCATCTCTCTTTTGGCTTTGCATTTTACGCAATAGGCTTGTGTCATTTTAACAAACCAAAATTTAAAGACCAAAAATAAAAATATTTTATTTTTCTTTTTGGTTTGTGATTTTGGTGCTTAATTTTTGAGTTTTTAGATTTAGGGTGTAGGATTTAAGCTATCATCCCCTGAGCGTTAAGAGTTTGCTTCAATGAGGTAAAATCTTAACGCTCTTTAACACTCGACCTTGTTTTTGTATTTTTCGTTAAAAAACAATTCTAATAGCCATTCTACTCAACAAATGCTTTCTCGTCAACCTTTTCCCTGCGGCTTTGGTTAAAAATAGCATACAACAAAAATGACTGCCAGCAAAGTGGATAAGGTGAAAAACAACCCTACCCCGCTAACCAACCACCATCAACC
>CAZEXD010000040.1:0-4406 GCA_964516865.1 uncultured Candidatus Saccharibacteria bacterium | reverse complement strand
CCATTGAACGCCCAGAGTTCGAAAATTTAATAAAAAATGAAAAATAAAAAGCGCCTGTAGCTCAGTGGTAGTAGCATTCGCCTTATAAGCGAAAGGTCGCAGGTTCGATCCCTGCCGGGCGCACCATGGGCACTTGGCGCAGTGGTAGCGCGCCGTGTTGACATCGCGGAGGTCACAGGTTCAATCCCTGTAGTGCCCACAAGTTTAATAAATTATGACAAAATCTGATTCTGTAGTAACACTGATTATAACTACTATAATCGTAGTTTCTTTATTATTAATGAAGTTCCCGCTTTGGATTCTTTTAGTCCCAGTGGCGGTAATCATTCTCCTCGGCTTTGGGCTTTATAATAATTTTTCGATGTGGAAACAATTACAGAATTTCGCTAATAAAAGATCTTTAAAGATTATCAGCAGAAAAAAAATGAATATCCGTGAACTTCTATTAGATTTTGACCCAACAGAGCTATATTTCCAAAAAGCAAGAGGAAACCAAAAAGATATTTTGAAAGAATTAATACCAGAATTAACTTCTGTTGGCTATAATTGTTTTTCCCCAACAAGTGACATTGTAACTGACGACAATATTTTATTATTTATCGGAGATAGAACCTCTATAAGAAGGGGTATGGGCTCTTTTGGAAGAAGCCCGATGAGCATGAGTGGTATTTTTTTCTTTTTCAGGCTGAACAAACCAACACCAGAGACAGTTTCATTTCAATGCCTTGTACCGGCGCGATCTCTTATTGCAACAAATAAATATGACTATTGGACAAAATTGTCTAAAGACCTCGAGGATATAAATAAAAATAAAGTTTTCCAAATAGTTAAACCAATCATAGAGTCATCTAATCCTTCAAAAATTTTTGAACTCACGATAAAAGAAGATAAAGCACTTTTGTCAATTGTATATCAGAGCCTAAAAGAAAAAGACATATCTTTATTTTTTGATTTATGTAAAAATATACAATCAAAACTAAATAGTTTATGGATTTGAAAATAATTTACGAAGATAATAATATTTTGGTGGTTGATAAACCGGCGGGAGTGCCGGTTTTTAAAGAAGGAAAGGTGGAAGAAAAAACTTTAGCCGATTATCTGATTGAAAAATATCCAGAACTCAAAAAAAACGAACCGCCGCGATATGGAATTGTTCATCGATTAGACAGGAATACTTCGGGGATTTTGCTGGTAGCGAAAAATGAAGAATCCTTGCATTTTTTGCAAAAACAATTTATAAATAGAGATGTAGAAAAAAAATATGTTTGTCTGGTTGAGGGCAATATAAAAGAAGATTTTAGTGAAATTGAAACTCTTATCGGCAGGGCACCGAAAGATAAAAGAAAACAAAAAGCATATCCCTTAAGCGAGTTAAAACCTGGCAGAAGAAAAGCCGTCACTAAATATAGAGTTTTAGAGCGGTACAGAAATTACACGCTTTTGGAGGTTCAAATAAAAACGGGCAGACGCCACCAGATAAGGTGCCATTTTTCTTATTTACAGCACCCAGTTGCAGGAGATAAAATGTATGGCTTTAAAAACTCAAAGGCGCCCGATGGCTTAATGAGACACTTCTTGCATGCTTCATATTTAAAAATAAAACTGCCCGATGGCAAAATAAAAGAATTCAAATCAGAATTGCCCCAAGATTTACAAAACGTCTTAAAAAACATTACAAAATTTCAAATGCCAAACCAAGTCCAAAATTCAAGGTTCAAAACTTTTTAGATTTTGGATTTTAAACTTAATTTGAAATTTGGATTTTGAAATTTAAAATTTTATGATTATATTATTAGAAAAATTCAATAAATCCCAATTAAAAACCGACCCATCAGAAGTTCGGGCTGGCGATACTGTTCGCGTTTATCAAAAAATAAAGGAGGAGGAAGAAAAGTATAGAATTCAGGTTTTTGAAGGATTGGTGATTGCTAAAAAACACGGAAAGGGCGTTTCCGCTACTATTACAGTAAGAAAAATAATCTCGGGGGTCGGCGTAGAAAAAATTTTCCCCATTCATTCTCCTTTAATAACAAAAATAGAAATCGTTAAAAAGGGTAAAACAAAAAGGGCAAAGCTTTATTATCTAAGAACCGCTAAGGGGAAAAAGGCGAGAATAAAAACAAAAGAATTTGCAGCGGTTATAGCAGAACCGGACCAAAGTCCTTTTGCCAGCGAGCCAGAAAAAGAACCGAGTCAAAAAACAAAAGAAGAACCTCTGGCTAAAGCGCCTGTTGAAAAATAAAAATGCGGATGTGGCGGAATTAGCATACGCGATGGCCTGAGGAGCCATGCTCATTTTGAGCGTGTGGGTGCAAGTCCCACCATCCGCACCATTGGGCACTTGGCGCAGTGGTTCAGCGCGTTGCGCTTACATCGCAAAGGTCGCAGGTTCAAATCCTGCAGTGCCCACCAAAACCTGACTTTCCGATTTTTTGCCATCTCGCCGAGGGAAAATATTTACAAAATCGGCAAACTTTGATATTATGTCTGAAGTCAAACAGCTCTTTCCAAACAAAAAAACGAAAGGGGGTGAACAACAATGTTTGTATACATCGGTGGCGTGCCCGGTGTAGGTAAAACGACGGTAGTTGCAAAAACCGAAGAACTTGCGCAAAAACATAAAATCAGAGTAGAGAAAATTAAAGGAGCTCCAATACTCTGTAAATTGGCCGGCGTGGCTACTGTTGCAGAACTGCGAGCCTTGCCCGAAAGCGTACGTAAAGTATTGCGTCCGGAAATGAACAGACAACTCTACGAGCTTGATTGTGCAGATCTTGGGACTATTCGGCTTGCGGACGGCCACTTCGTGTACTTTGATATCAAGGGAAAAGAGTATGGGGTACGGCAAATCCAGCCCTGGGACAAAGAACAAATGATCGCGATAGCAGTCATTGTCGCGAGTCCCGATACTATTCTACGCCGTCGCCTCAAGGAGGCAAATGATCGCCCTGACCGCAAGCAAGATATCAATTTTTTGGTTCGAGAACAAAGAATGGAAATTGATGTTGCGGTCTCGCAAGCCAAGGAACTCAACATACCTTTTTGTTTCATACGCAATGAGGGTGGTGAGGCCCCGACGGCCGCGGAGACACTCCTTTCTTTCTGCATACACCAAGCACTGTGCCACAAGATACGTACATAAAAGCACACGGTTTACCGTGTGCTCTTTTTTAACTCATTGCACGCTTCTTCTTTTACCCAAACACGCAATTTTCTTCAGCCACATTATGAGTCTTTCTATAATCTTCCCACAGACCAAGATATGCTTTTGTAATCCGCGGCCGATCTGCAAGATTGAATTCAGTGATATATTTATTTATTACCTCTGGTTCTCCCTCAAATTCAACGAAAAAACCAAATGGAAGCTCATCAAAAGAAATAACTATATCATCTTTTAAGATAGTTCTCCTTTTCTTTTCAAAGATAATTTCCTTATTAAAACCCAAGGACTTGAGTATTGCTCTTAATGTTTCAACACTTTCTCCTTCTTGTATTTTTACTTCCATTTCTTCTCGTTCAAAAAAATGGGCGTTGTCTTTTGTTTTTCTTTTTACAGTCAAAAAGATCTCTTTGCTTGCGCCTTCCACATATTTTATTCTCGGAAAAATTCCCTCTTTAATGTTTGAGAGGTCTTCCTTAAAATAACCGAAAGTTCTTTCAAAATGAAAATCGCTCAAACTCCCCGCGAGGGCGTTAAATTCTTCCGGCGTTAATTCAATTTTAACCTCTATTTCTTTTTTCATTTTTTTCTTCTTTTTCGTGGTCATAATACGTGGGATATTTTTCAGACATTGGAAATCTATATTTTGTCGGATCTTTCACTCCCGCCTCTTTATATCCTCTCCGCCTATCCCAACAAGTTGGGCAATCGCCGCACTCAATAGCAAAAGGTTTAACACAAGTCCGCGCTTTATGTAGCGGCACACCGTTGTCATACGCCCATTTTATATAGACATCTTTATCAAAGTGATTGCCAAATTCCGTTTCTATAGGTAAGGATATAAACTGCCACGACCAGTCATTTAATATTTGGCAAAATAATACGTTCATTAGCCTTACCCATGTCAGAGAGCAATGATAGGAAAAATCAGAACTCATATTGGAGGCGAATACAGTTTTTACTTTAATGCCCTTGGCCTGCAAAGAATAACCGTATTCCATTCCAGTTAAAAATACTATTGGTCCTCTTGCGGGATAAGATACATTGTGTCTTAAAGGAATATCATCGATCATTCTTTTTGTTTTTCTCAATAAATCCTTGTACTCCATTCCAGGTGTCATAACGGTTATCTCTTTGTAATTGTGGTAAAGCTTGGGAAATTTTCTTTTATAAAATCTGTTGAAATAATCCACTGCCCTCTTTTCGTATTTGTAGTTTGACTGACCCCTGTTGATAAAAAACGGGT
>CAZEXD010000039.1:0-4719 GCA_964516865.1 uncultured Candidatus Saccharibacteria bacterium | reverse complement strand
ATATTCCAAACTTTATTTAACAAATACAATCGAGAGAGAAGAGGCAAATGTCGATATCACTGATCTGATCCTAAAAACAATCTTGGGGTAGAAAAAATTTCTACCTCTTTTTATTTGCCTCGTACTGAGATTTTTATTGGAACTATCGAAGTCCGACTTCTACAAAAATGGAAAAATTTTTTGACATTTAATTCTTTTTAACTTAAAATAAATTTATAAAAGTCAAAAAAATCAAAACAATATATAACATGAAATTACAAAAAATTATCTTATCAATTTCCTTTCTAGTTATTTTTATCTCTGTTTTTAGTATTAGATTGCCAAAAACAAATGCCCAAACTGTTGAAGAACTTTTAAGACGAATTGCTGAACTTCAAACTGAGATTTCTCGACTTCAGAAACAATTATCTGAGTTGCAAGTAAAACAACCAGCCGAAACGCCAGCCGAAACGCCAGCCGAAACGCCAAAAGTTTCTTTGGCTTGGTGTTATGATTTTAATATTAATTTAAAACGTGGGAATATAGGTCCGGAAGTGATGGCTTTGCAAATTGCTTTAGCAAAAGAAGGATTTGCTATAAGCGAAGAAGAAAAAACACAAAATTTTTTCGGAGATTCCACTATTTCAAGCACGATTAATTTTCAGGAAAAATATAAGGAAAATATCTTAACCCCTCTGGGCTTAGGACGAGGAACAGGTTTTGTAGGAATAAACACAAGAAAGAAATTAAATGAATTATACGGATGTAAAATATCAATAAAACCTGAAAAATATATCGAGTTAATTTCTCCTAATGGAGGAGAAGAATGGGTGGTAGGAAATACCTATAAGATTAAATGGGAATTTAAAGGGCTCCAACCAGATAAAGCAGATATAGAACTCTGGGATTATAGTACTTCTGAGACAAGGTTGGAATATTCTATTGCTTCAGGAATTCCTGCTTTAGTCGGAGAATATTCTTGGAAAATACCCGAAGAGATCTCTCCGGGAGGAAAATATAAAATGATAATACAAGCTTCCGAAGAACGTCCTCCTTCCTGGCTTGATCTAAGCGAGGGCTATTTCAGCATCAGGGGAGGTAAAATTCAGATACCCAAAACCTCCATTACCATTTTTACTCCCTGGGGTGGCAAATATACTAGAGGTATTGAGCTTAGTATTCACTGGAGTTCCAGTGGTCCGATTGAGAGAGTAAAGATTACAATTCTGAAAAACCATCGACCTTATTGCAAACCATCTGGAAGTTGTTTGGAATCTATAGTGACCGCTAATACCGGAAGTTATTATTGGAAAATACCCGATGATATTGAAATAGGGAATGATTATTCAATAAAAATTGAGGATGCAAGTGACCCATCTACTTATAAAGAAAGTCCATATTTTAGTATTATAATACCGGAAGGGCCGGTAGGATTAGAATATATAAAAAATTTATTATCCTCTATTGTTAATGCAATTTCTCAATTGATTAAGAAATTCAAATAACTTTGTGTTTAACAAAAAAGAAACCTCTCAATTAATTGGAATTTTCTTTCTCTCTTTTTCTGTTTTGGCTTTTGAGACAGGCATTACTAGAATTCTTTCTGTTGTCCTTTATTATCACTTGGCTTTTATGGTAATTTCCTTGGCCATGCTTGGTTTGGGAATTGGAGGAGTTTATATCTACTTTTCAAACAAACTTAAGGAAAGAGCCGATTTTTTTGTCTCACTTTTTACTCTATTTTTTGCCATATCAATTATTCTTATCCTAATTTTAACTTTATCTTTTCCTTTTAAACCCTCTGTTTCAATAGAAACTTTTTCTGACCTTTGGTTTTTATACTTTCTTTTTGCTCTTCCTTTTTTCTTTGCCGGGCTTTCTTTAGCGTTGGTTTTCTTCCGGGCATCAAAAAAAATAGGTAAAATTTATTTTTTTAATTTGATTGGGTCTGGAATTGGAGCATTATTAGTTGTTCCATCATTATCCATATTTGATGCCCCTACCCTTATTATCCTGATTGCTTTCTTAGCTTCTCTTTCTTCGTTCTTTTTTGGCCTAAACTGTGGAAAAGGATTTAAAATATCCTCTGGAATATTAACAATTTTCTTTCTCTTTTTAGTATTTTTCAATATTCGTTATCAAATCATCAAGGTTTATTATGTAAAAGGTGAAAAAGAAACAAACCCGTTATTTCAAAAATGGTCTCCGGTAGGTAGGGTAGTCGTTTCTCCTATGAAAGAAAATGTTATCCATGCTTGGGGGTTGAGCCAAAATTATAAACCAGAAAAAATACCAGAACAACTTCAAATAATGATAGATGGGGCCGCCGGAACAAATTTAGAAAAAATCACTGATAATTTGGAAAAAGATTTAGCCCATTTGAAATACGATATAACTTCTCTTGCTTATTATATCGCTCCCAAATCGAGATCTTTAATAATTGGTTTTGGCGGAGGAAGAGATATTTTGACTGGTCTTTTGTTCGGTTTTAAAGAAATTGAGGGTGTCGAAATAAATCCAGTAATGAAAGAAATTATATGTCAACGCTTTAAAGATTATTCAGGGAAGATTTGCGAGATGGAAAATGTTAAATTGGTGACCAATGAAGGAAGACTTTATTTAAGTCAAAGCGCCAAAAATTATTCTCTTATTCAATTATCATTAACTGATAGTTGGGCGGCTACTGCTGCCGGGGCCTATACTTTATCCGAAAATTCCCTTTATACCAAAGAGGCCTTCTTAGAATATTTTAAACATTTGGATGAAAATGGAATTTTAACTATTTCTCGATTTATCTTTGATCCTCCTCAACAAACTTTAAGAGCCCTTTCTCTTTGCCGAGCTGCTTTAGAGGAACTCGGTATTAAAAATGTTGAGAATAATGTGATGATTTTTAAAGCCCCTGTTTTTTATAACAGAGATTTATTTGTAAGTAATTTGATGTGCAAAAAATCGGCCTTCACTGATGGAGAGATTGAAAAGACAGAAAAGATGGCTGGAGAAATGGCCTTTGATATTATTTACACTCCCAAAAATCAAAAAGATACTTATTTTACAAAGTTCATCTTAGCAAAAGATGAAGAACAGTTTTTCGCCAATTATCCATTTAAAATTGAACCCCCGACAGACAATGAAGGATTTTTCTTTCATATGCTAAAATTAAAAGATTGGCGGCGGATTTTTCAATTCAAAAATATAGAAGGTGGACAGTTGCACATCTATTATTCAGTGTTTATTCTAATAACCATTTTTATTATTGCCTCTATTTTCTCCCTTTTCTTTATTTTTCTACCTCTAATTTTTCGGAAAACTAAACTCTTAATTCCAAAAAAAGAAGCCTTAAGGTATATTTTCTATTTTGCCTTTTTAGGTTTAGGATTTATGTTAATTGAGATTTCTTTAATTCAACGATTTAGCATATTTTTTGGCCACCCAATTTATTCCATTACCATCGCTTTATTTTCAATCTTATTATTCAGTGGCATCGGAAGTTTTTTGACTAGCAAGTTGAATATGAAAATTTCAAAAATCATTTTCGCTTTAATTTCTATTGGGATAGTTTTTTTAGTTATTTCTTTTTCTTTTTTCAAAATCCAAGGCTCGTTAATTTTAAAGTCTTTCCTATCAATTCTATTTTTAGTTCCCTTAAGTTTATTTATGGGAATGCCTTTCCCTTCTGGGATTAATCTTTTGGATAAAAGGGATCGCCAACTTATTCCCTGGGCCCTTGGTGTAAATGGTGTAACTTCGACTATTGGCTCTGTTTTAGCCCTCGTTCTTTACATCAATTCTGGATTTAGAATAACATTTTCAGCAGCTCTCATTTTTTATCTTTTTGCGTTTTCTATAATAAAAAAATTGGAGTAAAAAGTGAAGGTTGATAATTCTTTTTAAGAAAGCTATAATTAAATAATGCTTAAAGAACTTATCAATCGATATTATTCTGAACTGAAAAAAGATAGGGAACAGCGCCATTTTTATATTACTGATGCCGGAAAATGTCCCCGGGCGGTCTTTTTTAAATTTAAAAAAGCCCCGGCTGAGGCAATGGAGCCGAGAATCCTAATGATGTTCGACCACGGGGACTACATCCATCAACTGATTATGAAACCCTTATTTGGTGTTAGAGGCGTACAAGTAGTAGCTGCCGAGATTAATATTCCTCCCCAAGAATTGATTACGGGTCGGGCCGATGCCATCGTCAGCGATGGTAAGGAATTATATGTTTTAGACATCAAAAGTATTAACGGTCAAATTTTCAAAAGTTTAAATACACCTAAGGAAGAGCATATTAATCAGCTCCAACTTTATTTGCATTTTTTCAAACAAAAAAAAGGCATTTTGCTTTATGTAAATAAAGATACCCAGGAGTTAAAAGAGTTTTTAATAAATTATAAGCCAGAAATTTCTCAACTTCTTTTAAACAATTTAAAAGATCTCAAAAACAAAATTGACAAAAACCTTGTCCCCGATAGAATTCCCGGTTGGCCAGAAGATTGGCAATGCCAGTACTGCCAATTCAAAGAGATTTGTTTAACGGCTGGTGAGGGAAATGTCAGTTGGGAAAATTTCAAAAAGAAAATCGAAGCCGAAGCAACAGAAATCTAATCAAGGAAGTAATTTTTCCGAAATGTACAATTTCTCCTCGCTTAAAAGATAAACTTTTTTGTTAAGATCATTAAAGAAAATTTTTAGTTCTTTTAATTCTGCCTGGAGGGGCAAATCATAGATGTTTAAACC
>CAZEXD010000038.1:0-4871 GCA_964516865.1 uncultured Candidatus Saccharibacteria bacterium | reverse complement strand
AATCAAACCTGTGTTGTTGGATTTTCAACTTGTCAGCCCTATTATTTGCCAACCCAACCGCCAACTTATGTTGTTAACCATGAAAGAAGATGTTATGATAACGATGTTTATTGGTTTGATTCTTTGGGAGTCAGGCAAGATAAATATCGGGAATGCAGCGATAATAACGAGTGTACTATTGATGGATGTCGGAATGGTGTTTGTTTCAATAATTTAAAATGTGATGGTACAACTTGCTCTATTGGTTCTAATGGTTATTGTAATTCCTGCAATTCTTGTGGAGACAATGTTTGTAATTGCGGAGAAACAGCCCAGTCCTGCTCGCAGGATTGTCAGGTCATTGGATTGGCGCTTACTTTATTTGGGAAAAAGGAAGGTGATTCGGTTCAATGGCTGAAAACATTTAATGCGGGTAGCGGTCAGAAACTCGATTTTTTGGCCGTTATCAGCAATGGCGAGGAAAGGGTAATGAATAACGTAACGGTGAGAGTAAATTTGCCATCAGAAGTTATTTACAAGGGCGATTTGAAATTAGATGGCAATGTATATAGCGGCGATATCAGAGAGGGGATTTCTTTAGGAAATTTAAATCCGGGAATTATTAAAACATTAACTTTTAAAGGGGAGGTGGCGCCACAGAATCTTATTTTAAGAAACGAAGCAGGTATTATAGGAATGATTACGACAGAGAACGGTTCGTCTTCTGATAACGTTAAAATTTATTTTGGCGAAACCCCTATTTCTTCTTCTCAAGAAACTGGCTGGAAACCTCAAGGCGCCTTAGCTGCCATCGCTGGATTTGATTTTAGCAAGCCCTTGTATGGATTGCTTGCTATAGTGGTGGCGATAATAATTCTTTTTTGGCTTGTTAAGATGTTTAAGGGAATAAGAAACAAATAATTTGCCAAAAAAATATTTAGTTGCCAAATGACCCGCGCGGATGCGCGGGTCATTTAGATTTAACTTTTCAAATTAATTTTTTTGAGATAGGATAAAAATTATATGGGAATACTTAATAAAATTTTCGGCGACAGCCAACAAAAATATCTTAAGGGTTTGACTCGAATTGTTGAAAGAATAAATTCTTTAGAACCAACGTTTGAGAAGCTTTCTGATGAGGATTTAAAGGGAAAAACAGAAGAATTTAAAAAACGACTTAAGAACGGCCAAAGTTTCAATGATATTTTACCAGAGGCATTTGCTTTGGTTCGGGAAGCGGCTAAAAGAACCTTGAAGCAGCGCCATTTTGATGTTCAATTAGTCGGCGGCATTGTTTTACATCAAGGAAAAATTGTCGAAATGAAAACCGGAGAAGGAAAAACATTAGCCGCTACCCTCCCAGCTTATTTAAACGCGTTAGAGGGAAGGGGTGTTCATATTGTGGCGGTAAATGATTATTTAGCAGAAAGAGATACTGTCTGGATGGGGCAGATCTATTATGCCTTAGGGCTTTCTGTTGGTTGTATAATTCACGAGGAGGCATATTTATATGATCCTGAATATCAAGTTGGAAATTTCCAATTTCCAATTTCCAATTTTCCAGAAAATCCTAATGACCAAAACTCCAAACGCGATAGAATACGCGATACCCTTGGCGGATTTAAGGTGGTGAAGAGTTATTTGCGACCGTGTTTTAGGAAAGAGGCATACGCGGCCGACATTACTTATGGTACTAACAATGAGTTTGGTTTTGATTATTTAAAAGATAATATGGTTTATGATTTAAAAGAACAGGTCCAGCGAGGTCATAATTTTGCCATTATCGATGAAATTGATTCAATTTTAATTGATGAAGCGAGGACGCCTTTAATCATTTCTTCGCCGGAAGAAGAATCAACCAATAAATATTATAATTTTGCGAAACTAATGGCAAAATTAAAAGAGAAAGAAGATTATGAAATAGACGAAAAACTAAAAACCGCCACCTTTACCGAAGAGGGCCAAAACAAAATTGTAAAAGCGTTGGGTTATGATCCTTGGGCGGAGAACGATATTTTAACAACCCACCAATTAGAATCTGCTCTAAAAGCAAAGACATTATTTAAAAGAGATAGGGATTACGTGGTGAAGGATGGTCAGATAATAATTGTTGATGAGTTTACCGGTCGCTTAATGCCGGGTCGGCGTTGGTCATTGGGACTCCATCAGGCAGTTGAGGCAAAAGAAGGTTTAGAAGTTCAAAAAGAGTCAAGAACCTGGGCAACTATTACTTTTCAAAATTATTTTAAAATGTATAAAAAATTGGCTGGTATGACGGGAACTGCTTTAACCTCGGCAGAAGAATTTGACAAAGTTTACAATTTAGAGGTTGTGCCCATTCCCACCAATAAACCAATGATTAGGCAGGATTTTCCTGATAGAGTCTATAAAACAGCAAAAGGAAAATTTAGGGCTGTGGTTGAAGAAATAAAAAAAAGACACAAAAACGGACAACCAATTTTGGTGGGAACGGTTTCTATTGAAAAAAACGAGTATCTTGGAAAATTGTTAGACCTTGAAGGGATTCCTCATCAGTTATTGAATGCGAAAAATCATGAAAAAGAAGCAGAAATTATTGCTCAAGCCGGTAAATTGGGAGCAGTGACAATTGCCACCAATATGGCAGGCAGGGGAGTAGATATAATTTTGGGGGGTTATCCGCCGATTAGTGCCAAAACCCAAATGTCAGATGTTAAAAATACTGAAGACGAGTTATATCAAAAATGGCAAGAGGAGCATAATAAAGTGGTAGGTTTGGGCGGGCTCCATGTTATTGGTACCGAACGTCACGAAGCAAGAAGAATTGACAATCAATTGCGGGGGAGAGCCGGACGGCAGGGCGATCCTGGATCTTCCCAGTTTTTTGTTTCTTTAGAAGACGATTTAATGCGGATTTTTGCTGGCGAGAGAATAAAATCATTAATGGAGATGTTTAAAATTCCCGAGGACCAGCCGATTGAGTCGGGAATGGTTTCCAAAGCCATTGAATCCGCTCAAGAAAAAGTTGAAGGATTTAACTTTGACGCCAGAAAACATCTTTTGGAATATGATGAGATAATGAATAAGCATCGAGAAGTATTTTATAAAAAACGCAGAGAAATATTGGAGAAATTCCAAATTACAAATTCCAAATCACAAGCCAATGCTATTGACCAAAATTCAAATAATCAAACCGGTTTAAGAGATTATGTTTTAGAGATTATAAAAAAAGCGGGTTATACAGAAGAGGATTATAACAAAAAAGAGCAGGAGGTGGGAGAAGAAAACATGCGGCAGCTTGAAAAATTTGTTTGCTTAAAGGTTTTAGACACTCTTTGGATAGAGCACTTGGAAAACATGGAATATTTAAAGGACTCGGTACGGCTAAGGGCTTTTGGTCAACAAGACCCTTTGGTAGAATATAAAAATGAGGGAAGAAAAATGTTTCAACGTCTTTTATTAGATTTTGAAAAAATAATCGCCGAGAATATTTTAAAAGCAGAAATAAAACTCCGCCAAAATTTCAATTTAGGTCGGCGGGAGAAGAATCTAACACCTAATAACCTAAAACCTAACAACCTAACACCTAAACAAAAAGTTGGCAGAAACGATCCCTGTCCTTGTGGAGCCAAATATTCAGACGGCAGACCTATAAAGTATAAAAATTGCCATGGTCGGTAAAAAAACAAAAAAAACAAAATCCCATCTTGAAGAGGCAAAACAATTTAGAGGCGGCGTGCTTAAGAGAAACATGAAAAGTGTTTACGAAAAATATATGCGGAGATGTATTGAGTTAGCAGCCGCCGCCCTAAAAGCAGGTGAATTGCCCTATGGAGCATTGATTGAAAAAGATGGAAAAATTATTACCGAGGGTCGGCAGGAGGTCAGAGAAAAAAACGATATTACTCGCCATGCAGAAATAATTGCCATCATTAACGTTCAAAAGATTTTATCTGCGGAAGAATTAAAAAAATGCACGATTTATTGCACCAATGAACCCTGCCCTATGTGTTCTTTTATGATTCGAGAACTGAAACTGAAAAGAGTGGTGTTTGCCATTTCTTCGCCAACTGTTGGCGGTTATACCAAATGGCCAATTTTAAAAGATAGAGAAATGAATAAAAAATATCCTCAGTATTTTAGTAAACCGCCGGAAATAATCAGCGGCATATTAAAAAATAAAGCATTAAAACTATGGAAGCAGTTAAAAAATTAAACTTAACAATGGTTAAAAAAATAATTTGGACAATTTTAATGGCGATTTTACTTTTTTTAGCCGTTTTTTACCTTAAAGAAGATTTTTTAAAATTTTATCACCCCCTTAGCGGAAAGATAGAAGAAGTTCAAAAAATAGGTTTTAATTCAATACTCAAAAAAATAGAAACCAAAATCTTTACCCCTTCGCCCCTTTGGGTTGATAAGCCGGCTTTCGACGTGGTTTTGACAAAAAACAAAATAATATGGGAAACTAATTTACAAAGAAGAAATAACGGTTTATCTATGTTAACCGAAAATAAAAAACTTTCTGATGTCGCTTTAGCAAAAGCAAATGATATGTTTTTGAATCAATATTTTGAGCATGTTTCTCCTTCTGGCGTTGGTCCTGAGAAATTAATAAAAGGTTTCGGATATGATTATATTGTTGCCGGCGAAAATCTAATCCTCGGAAATTTTTCCAGCGAAAAAGAATTGGTTGATGCTTGGATGATCAGCCCGGATCATCGAGAAAATATTTTAAATGCTAGATACACTGAAATTGGCGTGGCAGTAGTAAAAGGTATTTTTGAGGGTCAATCAGTTTGGATAGCGGTTCAGGAATTCGGGGCACCGATTTCTATCTGTCCCGAGCCGGATATTGTTTTGAAAGACGAAATAGAAAAAATGGAAATCGACCTTGACAACTTATATAGGGA
>CAZEXD010000037.1:0-5067 GCA_964516865.1 uncultured Candidatus Saccharibacteria bacterium | reverse complement strand
CCAATATTTTGAGCATCCATTACCACATCAGTATTGATGCCGATTACTTCTCCCCACATATTAACCAATGGACCCCCGGAATTACCGGGATTAATAGCCGCGTCTGTCTGAATTAATCCTCGGAGATTTTCTGCTTGTTGGCTTATTCCGCCCATAGCGGTAATATAACGGGAAAGACCAGACACAATTCCCGCACTTAAGGTGTCATGGAATTCTCCCAAGGCATTTCCAATCGCCACCACTTCTTCCCCAAGCTGTATTTTGTCAGAGTTACCTAATTTTAAATAGGGGAGATTTTTTTCTTTTATTTTTAAAACAGCAATATCGTTAATTGGGTTCCTGGCTAAAACCTTTGCCGGAAATTTCTTTTTGGGATCTAAAATAATGGTATACTCGGCCGTCGTATCTGCCACTACATGATTGGAGGTAAGAATATAGCCATCTCGCGAAACGATAAAACCAGAACCGCCGCCAATCTGGGTTTTTTCGTTTGCTCCCACCCTATCCAGTTTTGGCATTACATATTCTTTTCCGCCGAAAGGAAACATATAATAACCCTCTATTTTAGGAAGGTCTTTGGAAACCACAATGGTAATTACTGCTGGGCAGGCCATTTTCGCAATTTCTACGATTGATAATTTTTTAGGCATATTTTTATTAATTAATTTTTATTAATTATATAATACCGCATTTTTTAGTTTTTTAGTATATTATGCTTAATTTTAATGCGCATTATGTTGTCTTTAGCGCAGTTTTGTGGTAAGATATTATAAATTCTTTACCCCCTTGTTTTTTAAAAGAGTTAAGCGTTTTAAAATCAACCTGTCCCCCACTAATTTGCCCCTGTAGTTCAATGGATAGAACAAGAGACTCCTAAGCTCTGGATAGAGGTTCGATTCCTCTCAGGGGCAAAGGCAAATTAGTGGGGGACAAAGATGAGATCAATGCCTCTAAATAATTTAATTGATCTCCGCTTAATTCGGGAGGGCGCTTTAAGATTATGTCACCCCAAAAAACAAAAAAGAAAAAAATTATCTCCCTCGCTTTGTTATTCACCCTTGCTTATAATTCTATTTTTTTGGCCTTGGGAATTATTGCCGGTTATTTAGGAATAAAATATTTTTATAAAAAATATGTAGAGAACGGACCATTAAAGCACACTTATATAGATTTTAAAAACTGGCGGATTCATCTTCATCATTGGATTTTTGGAGTTACCATTATAATTTATGCGCTAATGGGAGGATGGAAATTCGCGAATCATAAATTTTTTTGGGGAATTGTTTTTGGCTTGATAGCCCACGATTTTTACGATTTTAACGATTGGTATAAGGTGATTATTCGAAAAGAAAAAAATAAAAATAATTCTTTGTTGGAAGAAAAAGAATTATAAGAAAAAGTTGGATATTCGATATTTTAGGCAAAAGGGCGCCAAGAAAACATCTTAAAATTTATTTAATAATTATGGACCAAATAATTCTTTTTTTGTTTTTGACAATTAGTGGAGCAATTATCGCTTTTAATATTTTTCTTTTGATTTATTTCTTAAAATTTAAGAGAAAATTCACTCTTATTTTTAAAGGAAAAAAAATAAAAGACCTGGAAGATGTTTTGTTAAACCAGTTGGAAGAAACAAAAAAACAGGAAAAAGAAATTAGAGAATTAATAGCGAGGGTAAAAGAATTAGAAAATTTGTCGCGAAGAACATTTCAAAAAATTGGCGTTATCCGATTTAATCCTTTTTCTGATATTGGCGGGAATCAGAGTTTTGCTATTGCTTTATTAGATAATCAAGATAACGGTGTTGTTATTTCCAGTTTATTTGCGCATGATAGTAATCGAGTTTATGCCAAATCAATAAAAGCCGGTAAATGCGATTACCCTTTATCTAAAGAAGAGCAAGAAGCATTGAACCGTGCTATGGCACGGGAAATTCCAAATCCAAAATCCTAAACCAAATGACAGATAATGTTTTAGATTTTGAACCTTGGATTTGATTTGAAATTAGGATTTTGATATTTGGACTTAAATAACGAAATAAACAAGTATGGTGAAAAAAAAGGAAAATTTAAAGACCAATATGAGTATAAGACCGCCGATAGTGGTTGTGTTGGGTCATGTTGATCATGGCAAAAGTTCTCTTTTAGAAGCCATTAGGGATTTTAAAATAACCTCAAAGGAATCGGGCGGAATTACTCAGCATATTGGTGCCTATGAGGTTGAAGAAAGGGGAAAGAAAATAACATTTATTGATACACCTGGTCATGAGGCGTTTTCCGCCATGAGAGCAAGGGGGGCGAAGGTTGCCGATATTGCGATTTTGGTTATTGATACAACTGATTGTGTACAATCACAAACTAAAGAAGCGATTAATGTTATAAAACAAACTAAAATTCCTTTAATTGTCGCTCTTAATAAGATAGACAAGCCCACTGCCGATCCAGAAAGAATAAAAAGGGAACTTGCTAAAAGCGAGATAATTGTGGAATCGTTGGGTGGTAAAATACCGGCGATAAATATTTCGGCTAAAACCAAACAAGGAATAGATGAACTTCTTGAAATGATACTTTTAGTCGCGGAAATAGAAAAGGAAAGTTTAGAAACAGAATTAAATGTACCAGCCGAAGGAATAGTGATTGAATCATACTTGGATTGCTTTCGTGGACCACTCGCTACTTTAATTGTTAAAAAAGGTATTCTAAAGAAAAAAGATATCATTGGTACTTTTTCCACCTTTGCTAAAATCAAAAATATGGAAAATTTTCAGGGAAAACCAATTGAAGAGGCATATCCTTCTCAGCCGGTTGTAATTTTGGGTTTTGAGAGAACTCCCGGAGTGGGTGAAGAATTCAACAGTTACAAAACCACAGATGAGGCAATAGCCCATATTAGAAAAACCGAAGAAAAAAATGAACTTTTGCCTCCTGTAATAGAACCCAAAGAAGGACAAAAAATTATTAATATTATTTTGAAGGCAGATGTAATGGGTTCATTAGAGGCGATAAGCAATGTCTTAAAAGAACTTCCTCAAGATAAGATTGTTTTACGGATTTTAAAAGAGGAAATTGGAGACATAAACGAGTCAGACATAAAATCAGCAGAAGTGGCAAACGCCCAAATCGTTGGTTTTCGGGTTAAAATTCATCCTTCGGTTTTGCAAGCAATGAGAAAAGATAAAAACAAAAAGGTGAAGATAAAAACATTTGAGGTAATTTACGACTTGATTCAGGAAATAAGACAGATGATGGAAAAATCATTAGAACCAGAAGTGAGTCGCGAAGAGATAGGGAAAGTAAAGGTTTTGGTGGTTTTTTGGGGAGAGAAAAACCGCCAAATTATTGGCGGAAAAATTATTCAGGGAGAACTTAAAAAGGGACTTAAAATTGAGGTTTGGCGAAAAGAAGAAAAAATAGGCGGCGGAAAATTAATTAATCTCCAGCGAAACAAAAAAGATGTTGAAAAATTGGTTAAGGGCGATGAGTGTGGGATAATGTTTGAGGGTAATGTTAAAATTCAGGAAGGAGATATTTTGATTTGCTATACGGAAGAAAGAAGGAGGGGAGAATTGTAAGTTTTGGATACTATGCGGATAGCACGCATTTAACGCTGATAAGTTTCAGAGTTTTTGTAAAAAAATGAGCAAACGTATTGAGCGGGTAAATTCTTTAGTTCAAAAAGAGATAGGGAAAATTATTTTAAGAGAAATGGATTTTCCTCCAGATATTTTAGTTACTATCACCGGGGTTGAAACCTCTATTGATTTGGCTCACGCTAATATTTATATTGCAGTTTTGCCATCTATTGAATCAAAAAATATTTTAGATATTTTAAACAAAGCAATTTATGAATTACAGAAAAAATTAGATAAACGTTTACGAATGAAACCAGTTCCTCAAATAAAATTTGTGGAAGAAAAACAAACCGCTGAGGCTGCAAAAATAGAGAGGCTTTTAAGAAAGGCAAAGAATGAAGAAAAATCTAAATTATGATAATAGAAAAAAAGATTTATCTAAATGGTTTTAATTTTAGCCAATCTTCAGCCGTTTTTGGTTTAATTGGTCCTTTTTTCAATTCTTTTTTGGGATTGGTTTGAGCGCGATAATGGCTTTAAATATCTTAAATACTAATTTTCCATTGTTTATTACCAGCATCTTTGTAATTTCCAAAATATTTATTGATTTAAGTTCGCATAAAAAAGCATAAAAAATATCAAATCGCAGAAACGATTGCTGCTGCATAAGTTCAGATACATATTGGACCCCGCAGGAGTTTAAATATGCATCAGAATAGCAAGAATCAGTTATGGTGTTAAAGGTTTTGCTCGTTTGTATAACGATGCCTTAAAATGAAATCGTATGCTAACAAACAAAGCCAAGTCCAAAGCCAGAGTATTGGTATTTCGGGAAAACACGGCTTAGGGTAACAATGGATGCTTTTCCCCACAAAAGTTCACTCTTTTTGAATGGAAAAAGGCATTAAAAAAGAACAATAGAAATCTGGAATCCCCGAACGAAAAGAGTCGGTCTCCGAGAAACAGAAGAAAAAGGACAATTGATCAAAGAATAGAGGGCTTTATCATAGGGTTAAAAACAGAGCAGCCAGGATTAGGCAAAGACAAGATCAAACCCTTACTAACCAGATATTTTAGAGAGCAATCTTTGAAAGAACAGTCTGCTTCCACCATAGGCAGGCTCCTCCAAAACCTCAAGAGCAAGAGGAAAATACCAGATGGCCGGAAGCTGTCTTTTTACACCAGAACGGGAAACTTAAAAGAAAGAAACAAAGTCAAAAAAAAGAAGCTCAGAAGAAAAGGACTCCAAGCCGGAATGGAATCAACAGGAGATCTGTTGCAAGTAGATACCATAGTAAAGTTCATCAACGGCATTAAAAGGTACGTTATCACGGCCATAGATCTAAAGTCAGAATTTGCTTTTGCTACGGATATCCAAACCCATCTTCTAAAAGCACGACCGACTTCTTCAGGAAACTGGAAACCGTCGTCCCTTTTCAAATCAAAAGAATCCAGACAAACAATGGGTCTGAATTTGAACACCTTCTCAGGGATTA
>CAZEXD010000036.1:0-5122 GCA_964516865.1 uncultured Candidatus Saccharibacteria bacterium | reverse complement strand
GATTTTTATTATCGGCGATGGGCCGGAAAAAGAACATCTAAAATATTTAATCGACCAAAAAAAGATTCAGAATGTTCATCTAATTGATTATCTCGCCAGCAAAGAATTGATTGATTTTTATTATAGGTCTAATGTTTTTGTGGCGCCTTCTGTTTGGGATGAACCATTAGGCCTTACTATCTTAGAGGCAATGGCGGCAAAATGCCCAGTAATCACCACCAGAAAGGGCGGCATTCCCCTTCTTATTAAAAATGGCTATGATGGTTTCTTTGTAAAACCAAGAAATTCCCCCCAAATTGCCGAAGCCTGCAATAAACTTTTAGAAAATGACGATTTAAGCAAAAAAATGGGTGAAAATGCCAGAAAAACGGTGCTGGAAAAATTTACCTGGCAAAAAACAGCCTTAAAGTTTAACCGTTTATATAAAAAAATCTGTAATATCGACAAAAACAATAAAAACAGAGGCAAAAAAAGGTAATTTTATGTATATTTTTGTTACTTACGGCACCGCCGGCTGGCGAGGCGTCCAAGAAAGAGGATTGGCCATTGCTAGGCAATTCAAAAAATCAGAGGTTATTTTTTGGAACCTTTATGATTCCTCATTTATAAAAAAAGTCGGCTTTAGGTGCAAAACCTTTAATCCCGGCCTTATTAACGCGTCTTTAATTAAATTTCCGCCAAGAACAAAAGCGGTTATTTTTGCCGACTTGCCAAGTAACGAATTATTTATTTTTTCGGTCTTTGTTGCCGCCTTGAAAAAAAATATTAACATTATTATTTGCGACCAGATTTATCGCCGCGGTCAAACAAAAGAAGGAGTTTACAAAAATTTTGCCGCTTACGCCAATCTTTTGCTTCTAAATGGTTTAGAATGTTTTAAAAACGAAGAGGTCAAAAACATAAAAATTATTCCGCCCCTCGCGCCATATAAAATCCAGGGTAAAAAAGGGGTTATTCCAAAAAAAATAATCTCGAAAAAATACGGCTTAAACCCAAACGCAACCTGGATTTTAGCGGCTGCTTATTTCAAACCAGTTTTAGAAATGACAAAGCAGGCTCTTTTAATAATGAAAAACAAGAATTTAAACACGGAAATAATTTTGGTCGGAGCGGATGTCAAAAAACCCGAAAAACAGAAAAACCTTCTTCTTTTGCCGTATCTTTCTCAAGCAGATTACCTGAAACTTTTAGAAGCATCTGATTTCTTCGTGGGGAAGTTCGGCTATCTTCAAATTTTAGAAGCGCTCGCCTTAAAAAAACCGGTAATAGTTGCCGGCGAAGGCGGCTATGTCTTAAAAAAGAATATTCTTGATAAAAAATTGAAAGAAGTTATAAAATATGCGGGAAATCCTGTTGTCTTAGCAAAAACTCTTAATTCACTTATTAAAAACAAAAAAGAGAAGGATTTTTTAAAAAAGAAAATATCAAAACTCCACAATGGAAAATTTGGAGGAGCGGTTTTAGCCGCAAATTATATTAAGAAAATCAGTAAAAGAAAAAAGAATATTTTCAACGAGAAAAAAAATTTATTAATTGTTGTTAATCACGAAATAAAAAAAATAAAAAACCTTTTGAGGAAACAATCTTCGATTTACACCATCGGAATTATTGCTCCCGTTTCCCCATATGGTTTTAATCCCGTTAAAAGACCCGATTTGAAATTTTTAAATGAAAAAATAGAAATTTTTGATATCCCGCGAAAAGAAATTCTTCCTCACGCCTTCAAAGAAATATATTTCTTGTCTAAAAGAAAATACGATGGGCTGGTTGATATTATTCCTTGGTATAATATTTGGATAGAACGTCTAACCGATCTTTTGCAGCACGCTGAAACAATTTTTATAACCCCCTTAGCCGAACAACTTTTTTTTAATCTTCTTCAACCGTTTTCTAAAAAAAATAAAAAAATTAAAATATGATGAAAAAGTTAAGAATTGCTCAAATTAGCCCTTTTGAAGAAAGCGTTCCGCCGAAAAAATACGGCGGGACCGAGTTGGTTGTCTCCCATTTAACAGAAGGGTTGGTTAAAAGAGGACATACGGTTTATCTTGTGGCAAGCGGTGATTCTATTACAAAAGCGAAATTACTTCCAGTATTTCCAAAATCTATCAGATCGAACCTCCCCCCTAATGAAACGGGGGTGGAAGCGCGAGAAGCCCTTAAATTCATTGGTCTAGGAAAAATTCTAGAATACTTACTCTATAAACTAAAAGTTGATATAATTCATAACCACGTAGGGTGGAGGTTACTGGTTTTTGAGTCATTATTCAAAAAAACGCCGATGATCACCACAATTCATGGACCCTTAGATATTCCTTTAAAGCAAATTGTCTATGGAAACTTCGCCAAATCTTTCTTTATTTCTATTTCTAATAATCAACGAGAACCGATGCCTCAACTTAATTATGTGGCTACTGTTTATAATGGGATTGATATTAAAAACTTTGAATTCTCTAATAAAGGGGGAAATTATTTGGCTTTTTTGGCAAGAATATCGCCTGAAAAGGGTCCACTTCAAGCGATTCAGATTGCCCAAAAATCGGGTTTAGAATTAAGAATGGCGGCAAAGGTTGATGTGGCTGATAAAAATTTTTTTGAAAAAGAGGTTAATCCCTTAATAGATAACAAACAAATTAAATTTTTGGGAGAAATAGATCATAAAACCAAGGTGGAATTATTAAAAAACGCCAAAGCCCTTCTCTGCCCCCTTCAATGGCGAGAACCATTCGGACTTTTCATCGTAGAAGCAATGGCTTGCGGAACGCCGGTCATTGTCTTTGATAGGGGATCGGCGCGCGAACTTGTTGTTAATGGTAAAACTGGTTTTATAGTCAAAAATGTAAATGAAGCAGTAGCGGCCCTTAAAAAAATCGATCGAATTGATCGAAATGATTGTCGAAGGTGGGTAGAAAAAAATTTTACAAAAGAAAAAATGGTTGATGAATACGAAAAAGTTTATTACGAGGTTTTAAAAAACAAAAAATAAAAAACCGCGCCGGCTTAAGCCGGCGCTTTTTTAAAAACTATTTTAGTTTCTCTCTAAGTCTTTTGGCTATCTCTGCCATTTCTTCAGCGGGGGGTTTTGGCTCTAAAACTTTTTGAGGAAAAGTACCCAATCCATCGTCAATTTTTCTGGGAATTATATGAATGTGGGCGTGCGGAACCTCAATGCCCGCTATTCCTTCTACTATCCAATCTGTCTTAAATTCTTTTTGCATCGCTTTTGCGATTTCTTTAACTTTTTTCATCAAATATAAATAATCTTTTTCTTCTAGGTCCCATACCCATTTTGAATGTTTTTTGGGCACCAAAAGGGTATGTCCCCTACTAAAAGGATTAATATCCAAAAACGCTAAAACTTTTTTGTCTTCATAAATTTTATAACAAGGTATTTCCCCTTTTATAATTTTGCAAAAAACGCAATCCATAAAAATTAATAAATAAGATAGGTAATATTTACATTGCTTGTTATTTCCTGCTGACCGGCTTGAATATCGGGGGTTACCGCCGCTTCCTCCTCAAATTTTTGCTGCGGTTTCCTAATCGGATAATAAGGAGAATAACTTTCTTGAACATTTACTACCTTACCTAATCTGAAACCCGTTGCTTTGGCTAATTTTTCGGCTTTTTCTTTTGCCTGACTGATTGCTTTATCCCTTGCTTCTTGCTTTACTTTTTCCGAGTCTTCAACAGAAAAACTAATGTCGCCAATCTGATTTGTCCCCCTCTTATTTGCTTTGCCTAAAACATCTCCTATTTTCGCAAAATCCCTGATTGTTACCAATATGGTGTTTGTCAATTTATAACCGATAAATATTTGTCCCTCTTTTTCTGTCCAATTATATTGAGGGACTAAACTATATTGAGTTGTTTTAATGTCTTTTTCGTCAATACCTAAAGCTTTTATGTCCGCGATAAGAGCATTCATTTTTTCTGTATTCTTTTTTGTAATTAAAGATATATCCATTCCTTCGTCAACCATGCTTAAATCCACAGTTGCCAAATCGGGAATTGCGTATACCTTGCCTTCGCCGGTAATTGTTATTTCTCCTGGTTGAAACGCCGGCAAATTTAAAATATCTAAAACAACGCTAGCAATATAGGAAACGGCAATAACAATCACTAAAACCGCAATAATAACATATACGCGGTTAGAAAAATCAAATTGTTTTGTTTCAATATTCATGTTTTATATTCCAGTGCTATAGTCAAAACTACAGGACTGAATTATTAATTATTATTTATTAATTATAGCAGCATAATTGAAAAAATAAAAATAATTTTGCCATTTTTTATCGTCAGAACTATAAATATTATCAAAATAAAAATAATCAGCCAACATTTCGCGCAACCGTAATAATTCCTTTAGTCGTTTCTTGTTTTTAGGGTCTTCAATTGTCAAATCCGATAATTCTAATCCTCTTTCAAAAACCATTTTGCTGTATTTTTCGTTTTTGGGCCGCCAATTTATAGCCCGACCGATTTCGGCGCCAATATTTGCCATCTGTTCCACTAAAGAAAGTTAAACCATTTGCCGGATGTTAATTCTTTGTGTCGCATAATTTTTTTTACTATTTTTATTTATTATTTTTTTTATTAATTAAATTTATTAAAAGATCTATTATTATAATATATTAAATTTTTTTAAAAAAATTCATAAAAATTTTTGGCAACAATGAAAAAAATTAAACCTCGCTTTTATTTTTGGCGGTATGTATTTGAAAAAATCTTTACCCCGTTAAATTTACGAAGTAAATTTGTTCGGGGCGAACCGATTTTATTAACGAGCTCCGCCTCTGTTGAAACTCCGACGGACAAGTCGGCGGGCGGAAAGGCAAAGACCGAACCCCCCTTCCGGCCGCGCTTGCTAAAAAGCGGAAGCGGATTTATTTATTATCTTTCCAGTTTTAATATTTAATTTTTTTAATAATCTTAAACCCTATTAATGCTACAACTGCAGCTATAATTGTCAAAGTTAAAATCCATGACCAAGAGTTTTTTGTTTTCGTTTTTTCTCCGGCCCGTTCTACCGCCGTAATATTCTGCGAATCTTCTTTATCTAATTTTTCCCAATCAACTTTGTTTAGATTAATCCAAGATTCAGATTCTTCTGCTATATCAA
>CAZEXD010000035.1:0-5355 GCA_964516865.1 uncultured Candidatus Saccharibacteria bacterium | reverse complement strand
CAATTCCCACTGGGTCCACCACATTTTACCGGGACAATGAGGAAACGTGAGTTCGATTCTCACCAGGTCTAAATAACGCCTTGCTATTTAAAAATAAAAATTAAATTTTATGAATAACAATATTAAAAAAATTTTATTTTCAGCATTAATAATAACCGCTTTTATAATTGTGTTTTTGGGAGGTATGTTTTACGGAAAAGTTTCTGTTGTTTGCGAAATTTGCCCTCCTACTGATATTAATTTTTCTTTATTTTGGTCTGCCTATAATCAGTTAAAAAATAAATTTGTTGATCCAAAGAAAATTACTAACGAAAATGTTCTTTATGGCGCAATTTCCGGAATGGCTCAAAGCCTAGAAGATCCTTATACGGTGTTTTTTAAACCCGAAGAAGCTAAAAAATTTGAAGAAGAGCTGGCTGGTTATTTTGACGGAATTGGAGTTGAAATTGGAATTAAAAAAGAGCAACTTACGATTATAGCACCTCTGGAGGGAACTCCGGCGCAAAAAGCGGGATTAAGAGCCGGCGATAAAATTTTAAAAATAAATGATATCGATACGTCATCATTAACTATTGACGAAGCGGTATTGTTAATAAGGGGGAAAAAAGGAACTGAAGTCAATTTAACAATTTATAGAAACGATTGGCCAGAAGCAAAAGAATTTAAAATTGTCCGTGATACTATAAAGATTCCTTCTTTGGCCTTAAAATTTATAAATAATGAAGATATAGCGCATCTAAAAATTTATCAGTTTAATCAAAATTTAGCATTTGATTTTAATCAAGCGGCTTTAGAAATATTAAATTCTCCCGCCAAAAAAATTATTTTAGATTTAAGGAATAATCCTGGAGGATATCTTGAAATATCTCAAAGCGTTGCCGGTTGGTTTCTTCCTAAAAATAAGGTGGTTGTGATTGAAGATTTTGGACAAGGAAAAGAACAAAAAATTTATAAATCCGAAGGAAATGGAGGTTTGGCAAATTACCCACTCGTTATTTTAATTAATGAGGGTACGGCTTCCGCCTCCGAAATTCTCGCTGGTGCCTTAAGAGATAATCGCAATATCAAATTAATTGGAGAAAAATCATTCGGCAAGGGTTCAGTTCAAGAGGGAATAAAAATGAAAGATGATTCTATTTTAAAGATAACTACTGCCAAATGGTTAACTCCTAATGGAGTTTCTATTTCAGATAAAGGACTAGAACCGGATATTAAGATAGAAATGACAAACGAAGATTATGAAGAAAATAAAGATCCGCAATTAGACAAAGCTATTGAAATAATAAAACAAATGTAATAAAATTAAAAATAAAATTTTATATAATAAATTATCTATGAAGATTATTTTGCTTCAAGATGTAGAAAATATTGGTAAAAAATACGAAGTTAAAGAGGTTAAAGATGGCTACGCCAGAAATTTTTTAATCCCCCAAGGATTAATTAAACCAGCGACCAAAGAGAATTTAAAGTGGCTCGAAAAACAAAAGAAATTAGAATCTCTTAAAGCGGAGGAAGATTTAAAAATGGCTCAAGAGTTGGCTTCAAGGTTAGATGGTACAGAACTCAATATAGCAGTAAAAGTCGGTAAAAATAATCAACTTTTTGAATCGGTTACCAGTCAATTAATTATGGAAAAATTGAAAGAAGCCGGATTTAATATAAAGAAAAAGCAAATCGCGTTGGAAAAGCCAATAAAAGAATTGGGGGAATTTCCGGTAAAAATTGTTTTGGACCACAATTTAGAGGCCGAAATTATAGTAATAGTCAGCGAAGAAAAAGAAGAATAAACTAAATAAACTATATTTATGACTCGGTATATTTTTGTGGCTGGTGGAGTAATGTCTGGTATAGGAAAAGGCGTAGCCACTGCTTCTATCGGAAGAATATTAAAAAGTAAGGGATTCAAGGTAACTGCTATTAAAATCGATCCTTATATAAACGTTGACGCTGGAACAATGAACCCCATTGAACATGGGGAAGTTTTTGTAACCGACGATGGAGTTGAATGCGATCAAGATGTAGGAAACTATGAAAGATTTTTAGATGAAAATATTTATACCGATAATTATATTACCACTGGCCGTGTTTACCAGGCGGTGATTACTCGCGAAAGGAATTTAGAATATGGCGGTCGTTGTGTTGAGGTAGTGCCTGATATTCCTAATGAAGTTATCAAAAGAATTAAAAGGGTAGGGAGAAAAAACAGCGCTGATTTTGTATTAGTTGAAATTGGTGGCACGGTGGGAGAGTACCAAAATTTGCTTTTTTTAGAAGCATACCGGATGATGAAATTATCGCATCCAAAAGATTTGCTTTTTATCTTGGTCAGTTATTTGCCCATACCTAAAAAAATTGGCGAAATGAAAACAAAACCGACGCAATATGCGGTTCGAACCTTAAACGAAGCGGGAATTCAACCGGATTTAATTTTAGCAAGAGCGGAATTTCCTTTAGATGAGCCCCGGAAGAAAAAAATTTCGCTATTTTGCAATGTTAACCGCGCCAACATTATTTCGGCGCCCGACGTTGATTCTATTTATGAAATTCCTTTAAATTTTGCAAAAGAAAAATTAGGAGAAAGAATTTTAAAACATTTTGGTTTAAAAGCCAAAAAGAATGATTTAGGGGATTGGGAAAAATTAGTAAAAAATATTAAAAAATTAAAAATGCCACTAAAAATTGGCATTGTGGGAAAATATTTTGAAACAGGAAATTTTACCTTAATGGATTCTTATATTTCAGTAATTGAGGCAATAAAACATGCTTGTTTTTATCAGAACCGAAAACCGGAAATTTATTGGCTTTCGGCGGAAAAATACGAAAAAAATCCAAAGTTTTTAAAAGAACTTAAACAATACAATGGGATAATTGTACCCGGTGGTTTTGGAAATAGGGGAGTGGAAGGAAAAATAAAAACGATAGAGTATTGTCGAAAAAATAAAATCCCTTTCTTGGGGCTTTGTTTGGGAATGCAATTGGCAGTAATAGAATTTGCCAGAAATGTTTGCGGAATAAAAAATGCTTCTTCGCGAGAATTTTTCCCCTCCTTAAAACTAAAAGATTATATACCCGTTATTGATGTAATGCCCGAACAAAAAGATTTGCTAAAAGAAAAAAAATACGGCGGAACAATGAGATTGGGCGCTTATGATTGTGAAATAAAACCGGGAACAAAAACCTATACGGCATATAAAAAAAGGATTGTTTCAGAACGTCATCGACATCGCTATGAACTGAATAACGAGTTTAGAAAAATTTTAGAAAAAAACGGATTGACTTTTGCCGGTATTAATCCGCAAAAAAACCTTATAGAAATTATTGAAATAAAAAATCACCCCTTTTTCATTGCCACCCAGTTCCATCCGGAATTTAAATCGCGACCCCTTAACCCCCATCCTCTTTTTAAGGCATTTATCAAAGCCAGTCTTGAAAATAAAAGAATTTAAAACAATATTTAGCGGGTTTCTATCTTAACGATTTTTACTATTTTCCGAGAATTATTAAAATTCCTTTTTGTTTTAGAGACAAATCTAACCGTTCCCTCCTTCACCGCATAAAGAGTGTCATCTGCTCCTCGTTTGACGTTTTCGCCGGGCAAGAATTTTGTACCCCTTTGTCTTACAATAATCATTCCTGGTTTTGCCTTTTGACCTTCAAATAGTTTTATCCCTAAATATTTTGGTTGAGAATCTCGCCCCAGTTTTGTTGCGCCTGTTGATTTTGTTTTTGCCATAATTAAAATAATTAAAATTAAATTAAAAATTCCAAATTAAAATTAATATTTATATGTTAGCAAAATTTTTTGATTTTGTCAAAAAATATAGAAATGATATAATTTTATCTATAATTATTTTTTTATTGGTTTTATTGGCTTTCGGTTTTGGCTATCTTTTCGCAAAATATATAGAAAACGAACCAATTCAATTTATAGATAAAACACTATGAAAGTAGCAATTGTTGGCGCTGGAACCTGCGGTTTATATCTGGCAATAAAATTATCAAAAATGGGCCATCAGGTTACAGTTTTTGAAAAAAATGAAAAAATCAGCAATAAGATATGTTCCGGCCTTTTTTCCAAAAGAATTTTAGATTTTATTCCCGAGAGCAAAAACCTGATTCAAGGTGAAATAAAATTTGTTTTTATTCGTTTTCCTAAAAAAAATGTAATGGTAGAATTTTCTAAGCCGCTTTTTTTAATGTCGCATTCTGAATTAGATAAATTATTAGCGGATTTGGCGTTGGCAAACAACGTAAAAATAATTTTAAATCATAAAGTATCAAAAATATCCGACGACTTTAACTTTTTGCCAAAAATAGAAAACGAAGAATTTGATAGAATAATCGGTTGCGATGGCGCTGAATCATTCGTGAGAAAGCATTTAAAAGAAAAAGATCCGTATTTAAGATTAGGGATTCATGGTTTTACCGATAAAATTCCTTCAAAAAATTTTTTAACCACATTTCCCTGTAAAAATGGATTTTTATGGGAAATTCCTCAAAAAAGTAAGGTTGAATACGGCATAATTGCAGATATTAATATGGCATATAAGATTTTTACCAATTTTTTGAAAAAAAATAAAATCATAATTAAAAACGTCAAGGCCAGAATCATTCCTCAGGGAATTGTTATCCCCAAAAATAAAAAAATTACGCTTTGCGGAGACGCCGCTGGTTTAACAAAGCCCTGGAGCGGCGGCGGAGTAATTTGGGCATTGACCGCTGCAAATATTCTTTTGAAAACCTTTCCCAATTTTGAAGATTATCGAAGAAAAACAAAAAAATTTTTTAAAATAAAAATACTAATTTCTAAAATCGCTATAAAAATCGTCTATTTTTTAGGATTTAAAATACCATGGCTTTTGCCTAAAAAAAATAAAATCGAATCAGATTTTCTTTTCTAAAATCGTTATTAAAAAAAATAAAATATGGCTAATACCTTAAATCATTTAGGACTTATTCTTGATGGCAATCGAAGATGGGCAAAAAAAAGGGGATTACCAACCTTAAGGGGACATTTAAAGGGCTTTGAAGTTTTAAAAAAAATAGCAAACTATGCCTATAAAAAAGGGGTAAAAATTTTAACCCTTTACCTTTTTTCTACGGAAAATTGGAACAGAACAAAAAGCGAGGTGAGTTACTTAATGCGCTTATTAACCAAGGCGTTTAATCGAAATTATATTAATGAATTAAATAAAAAAGGAATAAAATTAAAAGTGATTGGCCAAAAACAAAAATTAAGCAATTTCCTTCGCGAAAAAATAAAAAAAGCCGAAAATTCAACAAAAAATAATAAAAAGGGGATATTGGTATTGGCAATTTCTTATGGGGGTCGCTTGGAATTATTTGAGGCCGTTA
>CAZEXD010000034.1:0-5789 GCA_964516865.1 uncultured Candidatus Saccharibacteria bacterium | reverse complement strand
CCATAATAGCCCCCCTGCCTTGAGAATAGGCCGAAATTATTTCTTTTTGGTCATAAATGATTCCACCCGTGGGAAAATCAGGACCCTGAATAAATTGAAATAAATCCGCGGTTTGGGCTTTGGGATTATCAATTAAATAAATAAGCGCGTCAACCAATTCTGAAAGATTGTGCGGAGGAATATTGGTGGTCATTCCTACCGCAATGCCCAAAGAACCATTCAAAAGTAATTGGGGAAGCGGAGATGGCAAAACCTGTGGTTCTTTACGGGTGCCGTCATAATTGTCGCTAAAATTAACAGTTTCTTTTTCGATATCTCTTAGCATTTCTTCGCCAATCAAAGAAAGCCGACATTCAGTATAACGCATTGCCGCCGCACTATCCCCGTCTATCGAGCCAAAATTCCCTTGACCTTCGATAAGAGGATATCGCAAAGAAAAGTTCTGGGCCATTCGAACCAAAGATTCATAAACCGCCATATCGCCATGCGGGTGATAGCGGCCAAGCACCGAACCGACCACCGTGGCTGATTTCCTAAATTTGGCGCTATGACGCAATCCTTCTTCCAGCATCGCATACAAAATCCGACGATGAACTGGCTTTAAACCATCACGAACATCGGGCAGGGCGCGAGAAACAATAACCGACATAGCGTAATCAATATATGATTCTCGCATTTCCTCAACTAAATCGCGTTCTTTAGTTTTACCAATATTTGTATTTTTTTTAGTTGCTTCTTCTACCATTTTTTAATTTTTTTATTTTAATTATTTTCAAGTTCTTTTTTGGGTTCTTCCAAAAATTCTTTATCTTCCGCATTTTCTGACGTCTCTAATTCTTTTTTTTCTTTCTTTATTTGCTCTTTTCCCTCATCTAAATTAAACTCTAATTTTTCTTTTTCAAAAACAGGAACATTAAGTTGTTTTATAACATTCTCGGAATTAAAATTTTTCAATCGATTTTCAATGCTCTTAACCCAAAAAAAACCCAGAAAAAACGCTAATACTCCAACAATTGCCCATAAAATTAATTTCTTCTGGACAAGAGGAAGGTTTTGAAGTTTATTTATAAACTCTTTTAGGTTCACAGTATAAATTCAAAACTCAAACACCAAATCAATAGTCCAAAAATCTTTAACTTTCTTCCGTCTAAAAGGAGGGGACGACTGATTTGTAAAATTTTGAATTTTTGGTTATGGCATTAATATTACCATCTCTGTTCCCTCTTTTGGCAAATTACTCGCCTTTATTTGAAGTTTTTCCTGCGGTTGAATTGAATTTTTTCCAATTGCTTTGGTAAATTTTTCTACATTATCTAACTTTATTTTTAAGTTGGGGATTTGGTAATGCATGGGAATGATAATTCTTGGTTCAATTTGGGAAATTATTTTTGTGGCTTCTTGACCAGAAATGGTGTAAGTCCCGCCCACCGGAATCATTAAAATATCAACTTCGCCTATTTGTTCTAACTGCTCATCGGTTAATTGCGCTTGACCCAAATCACCCAAGTGGCAAAATTTTATTTCCTCCGCTTCAATGGTATAAATCGTATTCCGACCTCTTTCTTTCCCTTGGCTATTGTCATGAAAAGAAGGAATCCCTTTAATAAAAACTCCTTTTACCTCATATTCGCCGGGACCAGAAATCAAAAAAACCTCCTTCTCGTCAATTGCTTTTACTTCTTTAATATTGTTGTGATCAGCGTGCTCATGAGTAATTAAAAGAATATCAGCCGAAAAGCGAGGAACCTTTAATCCTATGGACTCATCAAAAGGATCTATTAGAATTTGCGCTGAATGGTCTTTGGAATTAGAAACTGAAATTTGAAAACACGATTGACCAAACCAATTTATTTTAGCCATAGAAATTGAAAATCCTAAATTCTAAATCCTTAATAATCAAATCTCAAAAAGCGTTTTAGTTTTTGAGGTTTTCGTTATTTTAATTTTAAATTTGTTTAGGGTTTTAAGTTAGATTTAGATTAGAATTTTTATTATTTTATCATAAACAATTGACCTTTGCAATTATCCGGTGTATATTAAAAATGTTTCAAAGGGTTGTCGGATATCCTTAAGAAACGCCATTATTATTAAAATATCCGATTTTGTTTTATATGAATAATATCATAAAAAATAATATAACCAAAGAAATGGGTCAACAAATTTCAGTCGGTTCAATCGTAGAGGGAACAGTTATAGGAAAAGATAGGGCCTCTCTTTTTGTTGACTTGGGAGAGCATGGGAACGGAATAGTTTATGGAAGAGAGTTTTACGCCGCTAAAGAAATAATTAAAAAACTTAATATTGGCGATAAAATTTACGCCAAGGTTATTGAATTGGAAAATGAAGACGGCTATAAAGAACTTTCTCTTCAAGAAGCAACCAAACAAATTAGTTGGCAAAAATTAAGAGAATTAAAAGAAAAGGGAGAAATATTAAAAGTAAAAATTACTGGGGTTAATAAGGGTGGATTGTTAACTTCGGTCGAAGGATTGCCTGCTTTTTTGCCAGTTTCTCAACTTTCTGCTGAACATTATCCCCGCGTTGCCGACGCTGACAAGCAAAAAATTTTAAAAGAGCTTCAAAAATTTATGGGCCAAACATTGGAAGTAAAGGTGCTTGATTTGGCAGCGGAAGAAAATAAATTAATTCTTTCCGAAAAAGCGAAAAATGAAGAAAAAATAAAAGAAGTTTTAAAAAATTATAAAAAAGGAGATATTGTTGAAGGAGAAATCTCGGGCGTCGCTGATTTTGGCGTATTTATAAAATTTCCCCCTAACTCCTCTGAAAACAAATCAGCCGATCTTCAAATCGAGGGTTTAATTCATATCTCTGAGTTGGACTGGCAATTAATAGAAAACCCTTCTCAAATTGTAAAAATAGGCGATATTGTAAAAGCCCAGATTATTGAAATTAAAAACAATCAAGTGTTCTTATCTTTAAAAAGTTTGAAAAAAAATCCCTGGGAAGACATTGAAAAAAAATACCAAAAAGGAGATATTATTAAGGGTAAAGTAAGTCGGCTAAATCCTTTTGGCGCCTTTGTTAAAATAGAAGAAAAAATTCAGGGCCTTTGTCATGTTTCTGAATTTGGGTCCCGCGAAAAAATGGAGGAATCTTTAAAAATTGGAAAGGAATACAATTTTCAAATTATCTCTCTTGAGCCAAAAGAACACCGAATGACCTTGAAACTGGTAAAATAAAGAAGATGTTGATTTTCTGTCGTAGAGAAACAAAAATTTTTCTACCGGAGCGTTGAGGGAACGAAAAAACAATTAAGAGATTAAATTTAAATAATCCACCTATGGGTGGGTTATTTATTTTTTTAATTGAACTTTAAAGATTTTTAAAACAATTATTTTGTCCCTTGGGCTTAAAAACTTGACAAAAAATTAAAGCATGATATTATAAAAAATAGGCAGTGGGGAATAGTTCTTTTCATTATATTGAAATTGGGAGGAAAGAAAGGAGTTTCCCATGGACAATAATATCCTCTTTTTCGTTCTCGAGGCCCTCGTCAGGGCGTTTGAAGAAAATTGGCGGCAAAGGCGCGCCGACTTTAACCAGCTCAGACGTCAGGTATATGAGCTGGTCAGGAGGGAGGCTAGCCAACAAATCCCCAAGCCGGAGTTTGAAAATAAACTTCGGCAGAGATGGAACGAACAGGGAGGAGGGGCAGTTTACGCCGGCCTTAAAAATACCGAAAAGCTGCTCGCCCTGATTCGGCTCCTGTGGCGAGCGGCTGAAACTTGGGCTAACAACAAGCCCATTCCCCCCCTCCCCGATCTGTGTAAGGAGCTGGAGGCGCTCCTTAAAGAGATTGAGGGGGGCCAAAAGTAGGCCCGCTCTTTTTCCCCACTGCTAAAGGATCCTAAGTAGTTCGCCAGAACAAAAAGGATCCTTCTTTTTTTATATGTTGAATTTTTTTAAAAAACATAGTAAATTAAAAGATATATAAAGCGCAATAAAAAATCGCAAAAAAAATGGAAAAACCAAATCCTTTTTTTAAAAATTTTATTACCATCATAATTATTCTTTTAGTTTTGGGTGGAATTTTTAGTATTACTTACTCGCCTTTTGAAAAAATACCGGAAATACCATTAACTAAATTAGTTGAAGAAATCAATCAAGATAAAATTAAAAAAATAACAGTGGCAGGCGAGGACTTAGCGGTTATCTATAAAAACGACCAGAAAGTCACTTCCAAAAAAGAAGCAAATGTCACGCTTTTTGAATCGCTGGTAAATTACGGTGCTAATAAAGAAAAACTAAGTAGCATTGAAATTGAAGTCCAAAAGGTAAAAGAAAGCGTTTGGTCGTGGCTGATGCCTTTATTGGTTTTTGGTATTTTACCTCTTTTGGTTTTTGGTGTTTTTTTCTGGATGATCTTCAAACAAGCAAAAAGCGGAGTTGTCCAAACGTTTGATTTTACAAAATCCCGAGCGAGAATTTTTGGTGCTGAGGGCCAACCAAAACAAAAAGTTACCTTTAAAGATGTTGCCGGCTTACAAGAAGCAAAAGAAGAACTAAAAGAAATCGTAGATTTTTTGAAATATCCCAAAAAATATCTTCAAATGGGCGCAAAAATTCCCCGCGGTGTTTTACTTTTGGGCGCGGCGGGAGTGGGAAAAACTTTATTGGCAAGAGCAGTAGCCGGAGAAGCCAATGTGCCATTTTTTTCAATTTCCGGCTCTGAATTCGTAGAAATGTTTGTGGGAGTCGGTTCAGCAAGAGTAAGGGATCTCTTTTCTACAGCAAAAAAACACGCTCCTTCAATAATTTTTATTGATGAATTAGACGCTATCGGCAGACACCGCGGCGCCGGCATTGGCGGCGGCCATGATGAGAGAGAACAAACCCTAAATCAAATTTTAGTGGAAATGGATGGTTTTGAAAGAGAAACAAATGTAATAGTAATGGCAGCGACCAATCGGGGAGACATTTTAGATCCCGCACTTTTAAGGCCGGGGAGATTTGATCGAAAAATTGTTTTAGACCCTCCGGATTTAAAAGACAGAGAGGAGATTCTAAAAATTCACTGCCAAGACAAACCTCTGGCCGCCGATATCAATCTGCGGGAAATTGCGGAAAGAACGCCCGGATTTTCTGGTGCGGACTTGGCTAATGTGGCTAATGAAGCCGCCCTATTAGCCGCAAGAAAAAATAAGATGCAAATTTTCCAAAACGAATTTTTGGAAGCGATTGAAAAGGTTTTGTTGGGACCGGAAAGAAAAAGCCATATTTTATCAAAAAAAGAAAAGGAAATTGCCGCTTTCCACGAAGCTGGTCACGCCTTGGTTTCCACTTTCTTGCCGGGTACGGAACAAGTCAGAAAAATTTCCATTATTGCTAGAGGAATGGCAGCCGGTTACACCTTACAAATGCCAACCGAAGAAAGAAAAATAAAATCAAAAACAGAATTTCTATCAGAAATGGCAACTCTACTCGGCGGTTATTGCGCAGAAAAAATTATTTTCAAAGAAATAACTACCGGCGCCGCCAATGATCTAACTCGCGCTTCTGATTTGGCAAGAAAATTGGTAAAAGAATATGGAATGTCTTCGTTGGGGCCAATTTCTTTTGGCGAAAAAGAAGAGTTGGTGTTTTTGGGAAAAGAAATTTCCGAGCAAAGAAACTATTCTGAAAAAGTGGCGGCTCTTATTGACAAAGAAGTAGAAAAATTTATAAAAAATGCAGAAAAACAAGCAACAAAAATTTTAACAAAAAAAAGAAAATTGCTTGATAAAATCGCCAAAACTTTGGTGCAAAAAGAAACCATTGAACGCCCAGAG
>CAZEXD010000033.1:0-5823 GCA_964516865.1 uncultured Candidatus Saccharibacteria bacterium | reverse complement strand
AATTAAAATATTGGCGACAAAAATTAATAAGATGGTTACAACTACTATTTTTAAAATCAAACGACAAAAATCCAAGAGATTTTTTTCATAAAACGATTCGCGTTTTATATCAGAAAGCGTTTTAACGATTCCGCCAAAAACCGTTTCTTTGCCCGTAGCCAAAACCACTGTTTTTGCTTTTCCCGACATTACAGATGTTCCAGAAAAAATTATATTTTTGGCATTAAATATTTCTTTTTCTTCGTAGCTTAATTTGTCGGAAATTTTAAATACCGACGCCGATTCGCCCGTTAAAACCGATTCCTCTACCAAAAAATTTTGTAAACTTAAAATCCTTAAATCGGCTGGCGCCGTGTCTCCCGCTTCCAGCAAAACAATATCTCCGGGAACTAAATATTTTTTATCAATAATTTCCTCTCTATTCTCCCGCAAAACTCTGACTCTATGAGGGATAAATTTTTTTAATAAAAAAATGGCTCGTTCTGCCTTGTATTCCTGAAAAAATCCAATTAAAACATTCAAAAAAATAAAAAATAAAATAGTAATGCTATCTACCCTTTCACCAATTAAAAAAGCAATGAAAGCGGCTATAAGTAAAAGATAAAAAAATGGCGACCTTACCTGTCTTAGAAAAATTTCAAAAACACTTATTTTTTTTTCTTTAATTTCGTTTAAACCAAAAGTTTTTTGGCGCAAAAGTACTTCTTTTTTTGATAAGCCCCCATTAGATGTTTTTAATTCCGCCAATACTTCTTCTATAGTTTTATTTGTGAATTGGGAAAAATTCATTTTAGTTTATAAAATTAAGAAAAGAATATTTGCACCAATAAAAATAAAATGTATATAAAAAGGAAAAGCGCTCCCTCGGTCTTTGTTATTTTTTTGCCCGTTCTGATAAAAACAAGAAAAAACAAAGAAGCAATGACGGTAAAAATTCTGGTAATCAAAAAGGGAGATAAGTCATTTATTTGAAATGGGAAAAATAAAGCGATTAATCCCAACACCAAGGTGGCGCAAATTATTACAGAACCCATTATATCTCCCAAAATCATCCAATTTTAGCCCTTTCTCGCTGAAATGATCGAAAAATATATTTCTGGAAAACAATTGCCCAGCCCCACAATCAAAATTGCCACCAGCGATAAAGAAATTGCCCACTGCGTTGAAAAATACCGGGTTGTATTAATTATAAAGTAAGAAGCTAGTAAAAGGAGGGCTAAAAAAACAATAATTTTTATTATTTCAAATAAAAGCCAAAAGATGTTTTTATTTTGCTCTTTGGGACCTTCATCATAAACTTTTTTAAATCTTTCTTCTTTTGAAAAAAGCCATCCTATATAAAAGGCGAAAATCCCCAAAAGCACAACGCCGTCTACTCTATCTAATTTTCCGTCCCAAACTAAAAATATCGGCAATAAGGTAATGGCAGCGGTAAAAATCGCTGATTTTTGCACCATTCTGCTTTCTGCCGGCAGAGGACCAGAACCAAAGAGCACGGCTATTGCTATAACCAAAGTTAAATCAACCAGATTTCCGCCCAAAATATCTCCAAAAGATATCTGCGGCAAATGGTGCAAAGCAGCATTAATGTCAACAAATAAATTAGGCAAAGCGCCGGCGAAAGCCATAATAAAAAAAGCGATGATAAATTCTCGCCAATGGAGATATTTGGCAATATTAACCAACGTTGCCACCAACTTTGAACTCAACCAAGAAAGAATGAAAATTGAAGTTATAAAAGTTAAAATCTCAAAAATCATGTTTAAAAATTATTTCACAAAGTATATTATTTCATAAATAACGCCAAATAAAAAAATAAACAATAAAGGATAAACCACAATGTTTTTGCCGCCAATCTTTTTGTACATTAATAAAATTAAAATTCCGTCAACCCCAAGCAAAACGCCACCAATAAAAGATATTATGGCAATAAAAGATTTTAAACCAAGTAAAAAAAGAGTCATCGGCACAAAACAGCTGATTATAAGGGCATTTAGTTTTTTAAAACCCAAATCAAACATAAAAACCTTTTTTAGGGTAAGACCTATAGCAATAAAAGAAGTGAAGGTGGTAAAGATGCCAAAAATTAGCCCCAAAGAAACAATGCCATCGCCCAAAAAATTTTTAAGACCGGTTAAGGCCGATTCTGTTGTTTTAGCGCCAGTAATTCCCAAAATTAAAAAAATAAAAAAAAGATAAACGAAAATAGCGATTAAAATAGAAACAGATATCACCCTTCTTATTAATCGTTTTTGAGAGATAAGCATTTCTTCAACCTCGGGAATAAGCGAAGCCCCCCATAAAGAAAACAAAATTGCTCCGTAGGGCAAAAATAAATGTTTTATTTCTGGCACAAAAGAAAAATTCTCAATTTTCAAAAATGGTAAGCCGCGCCAAAATATAGCAATTAAAATCAAAAAAAATAAAACCAATCCCCAAAATTCCACCTTAGCGATTGCTTTAATGCCAAAAAAGATTAAAATGGCGCCAATTATAAAATAAATAAGAGTATAAATAAAATTATTACCTCCTAAAAATGGAGAAAGCAGGTTTTCTAAAAATTCTCCACCCACTATCAAATATGCTAAAAGTGCACCAAAAGATCCCATTATGGTTGAAAGGTAAGCCATAATCTCTCCCCTTCTTCCTAAATATATTTTGGCAAAGCCTGGCAAACGTTTAAAATCTGGAGTTTTTAAACTTAATTCTCCAAAAATCTGATGAATAACAATAACCAAAATGCCTAAAATTAAAAAATAAACCAGCATCACCAAAACACCGACTTTCATCGTAATATAGGGCAAAGAAAAAAGCCCCACGCCAATAATTGTGCCGGCAAGCGTGGCAACTGCGTAAACTTCTTTAAAAATTTCTTTGTTTATTAATTTCATATTTCTATTTTCTATATTTTTTTGAATCTAATAAAATACCATTTGGCAAGTTCAATTAAAATCAGATTCAAAAGCCCAAACATTAAAAGAACAAACCATTCAAAAAGTCCCAAAGAAACAGTTTTAAGCAATGTTTGGAAAAATGGAGCATAAAGTGAAACAAAAATCATTAAAAACGCGAAAATAATAATAAAATCAAGACAATAATTAGCAAAAGGATTATATTGCCAGATATTTTTTCTTAAATTGCGGCAAGAAAAAATAAAGAAAAAAGAATCAATTGCTAAACCAACAAACATTATGCTGCGGATTCTTTCTATTGGAAAATTTTTGTGATAAAACCATAAAAATAAACCAAAAAGAATTAAATTCGTCAACAAACCAACGACAAAAACTAAGAATTTCATTTCATTGTTTAAAAGCGGATGGCGCGGATCTTCGGGTTTGCGGTCCATAATATCCGGTTCTTCGGCTTCAAAAGTCAAAGCCATTGAAGGTGGCGTGCTTTCTATCAAGTTTTTCCATAAAATTTGACTCGGCAAAACAGGCAAAGGAAAATGGAATAAAACACTAAAACCAATCAACATTATTTCAGTAAAACCACCAGTAAGAAGATAGGTTATAATTTTCCTGATGTTATCCATAATTCTTCTGCCCTCTTCAACCGCGGTGATAACAACGCTAAAACTATCATCTAAAAGAATTAGGTCAGACGCTTCTTTCGCGGCTTCGGTTCCCGAACCAAGAGCAATACCGATGTTGGCTTTTTTAAGCGCAGGCGCGTCATTGACTCCGTCGCCAGTCATAGCGACTATCTCGCCTCTCTCCTGCCACGCTTCTATAATTCTTATCTTATGCCGCGGCTCAACCCGGCAATAAATTTCAATATCCGCAACTTTTTTTAATAAATCCTCGTCGCTGATTTTATCCAATTCTTTTCCTTCCATTATATTTTTTTCATCGGAAAACATTCCGAGTTCCGCCGCCACTGCCTTAGCAGTTAAACGATGGTCGCCTGTAATAATAATCGGCTTCATTCCGGCCCTCCGGCAAAATTCAATCGCTTTTTTTGCATCTTTTCTTATCGGATCACGAAGGCCGATAAAACCCACAAAAACTAAATTATTTATTTCCTCCCGAATTTTAATTTTTTTATTGCCAATATTTTTTATTTCTTTATAAGCAGCTGCTAAAATTCTTTGTCCATTCTTTGCCAATAATTCGGTTTTTTCTTTCAGTTTTGAAAATTGCTCTTGCGATAATATTTCTTTTCTGTTTTCTCCAATCAAAATTTCTTTTGTATTCTCCAAAATAACTTCGGGGGCGCCCAACACATAAAGAACTGCTTTTTTTTTCGATATTCTGTGTAAACTGGCGGAATATTTAACCACTGAATCAAAGCCGAGTTCATCAATTTTCGGTTCTTCTTTTTCTAATTTGCGCCTATCAAGCCCGGCTTGCAAACCAGCCATTAACAATGCTTTGTCAGTAGGTCGGCCACGAAAAATATATCTTTTAAAAGAGTCGTCGGGATTTTCAACAAATGCTTCGTTGCACCAAACCGCGATTTTTAAAGCCAAGATATGAAGTTTGAATCGGCTTAAATTCTTCTCGGGTGATTTTCCTAATTCATTCTCAAACAATTCTTTGTAGCCCGTTAAAATATTTGAAACCTCCATTTTTGCTTCGGTAATAGTGCCGGTTTTATCCGCGGCGATAATAGAGGTACTGCCCAAGGTTTCCGCCGCTATCATTTTTCTAACCAACCCCTTTCTCTTTAAAATTTCTTGCATGCCAAAAGCAAAAGTAACTGTCACCGCGGCCGGCAAACCTTCGGGAACCGCGGCAACCGCTATTGCCACCGCGGTTAACAACATTTCTAAATAATTTTTACCCGTGAAAATACCGAACAAAAATATCAAAAAACAGAAAAACAGAATTGATATTCCTAAAAATTGGCTAAAATGAATAACCTTTTTTTGATAAGGCGTTTTTTCTTCTTTTGTTTCTTTTACCATCTCTATTAGTTTTCCCATCTCTGTTTTTACTCCCGTTGCCGTTACCACTGCCTTTCCCTTACCTGATTCAACAATCGTGCCTGTATAAACCATATTGTCCCTATCTGCCAAAGGGGCTTCTTGCTTTAAAACCTCGATGTTTTTCTTGGCCGAAAGCCATTCTCCGGTTAAAGCAAATTCGTTAATCCTAAGATCCTGACTTTCAATCAATCTAGCGTCAGCCGGAATTTTAATACCAGGAGAGAGAATAATTATGTCTCCCAAAACCAATTCTTCTTGTTCCACCTCTTTTTTATTTCCTCCCTTTAAAACAAACGCTTTCACCCTGATGATTTTTTTAAGCGCTGCCAGAACTTTTTCTGTTTTGTTTTCTTGAAAAAATCCGATAGCGAAATTGAAAAGAATCACGCCAAAAATAATGGCAGAATCAGCATAATCTTTTAAAATTAACGAAAGCACTCCAGCCGCCAACAAAATATAAACAAGCGGGTTTTTGGCCTGATTCAAAAAAATCGTTAGTTTGGTTAACCGGGGCTTTTCCGGAAAAAAATTTTTTCCGAATCGAATTTGTCTTCTTTTTACTTCAGTTTCAGCCAAGCCTGTGATTGGGTCGGTTTTTAATTTTTCTATAACTTCTTTGACGGAAAGAGCGTGCCAAAATATTTCTGAAACCATAAATTATCTGTTAAAAAATCATTTAATTATTTTATCATAAAAAATAATTTATTGCATATTTTTGCGCTTTAAATTTGACAAAAATTTAAAAATGAAATAATTTAAAGATAGAAACCTTGACATCCCGTAACTCCAATTTGGAGGATTTAAGATGGCTCAGAAGAAATGCTTCTGCGTGGAGGGAATTGCAAAAAGCGAGGCGGGGGGTCTGAATTTCGGTTTTCACAGAGTATATACTC
>CAZEXD010000032.1:0-6548 GCA_964516865.1 uncultured Candidatus Saccharibacteria bacterium | reverse complement strand
GATTAGAGGGGTGAACCGGAAAATTACCATCTAATTTAAAATTTAAAGAAATAATTTTAATCGGTAATCTTTTTTCAGCGAGGGGAATAATTTTTCCTGCCATCCCATTGCCAGCGTCAACCACAATTTTAAACGGCTTAATTTTTTTCAAACCAACTTTTAAAAAAATAGAGTTCACATAATCTTCATAAACATCTATTTTTTTTATTTTTCCCATTTTTTCGCCTTGAGAAAATTTTCCCGTTTGGCTAATTGCTAATAAATCCTTTCCCCTCACCATTGAAAAACCATTAGTTTCTTTTTTAATCATTTTAAACCCGTTGTATTCTTTTGGATTGTGGCTGGCTGTTATCATAATACCCGCGTCATAACCGTATTTCCCAACACTAAAATATAAAATTTCCGTTGGAATTTGACCCAGATCATAAACATTAGCCCCTTGTTCTAAAATTCCTTTTATTAGGGCGGTTTTTAAAGTCGGAGAAGAAATTCTCATATCGTTTCCCACCGCCACATTTTTAGCGTGGGTAAAAACAACAAAAGCCCGACCTATTTCGGAAGCGGTTTGTTCGTTTAATTCTGAGGGATAAATTCCCCGAATATCATAAGATTTAAAAATAATGGAATTAAATACCATAATATTTATTTTCCCACCAAATCCTTGAATTTTCAAGCGCTATTTGTTATTATTGATTATATATAATATAAACGAATAGGGCGCCCTTAAAGGAATAATGTTTTGGCAAGAAATCTTACCGCTAACAATAGAAATCCACTGTCATCCGTTGCGGGGCATTTTCGCCAAAGCGCTAAAAGCAAAAGCGCGCCATTGCAAAATGAAAACTTACGAATTAAATTATCTCATTCCCACCGAAACCCTCACCGAAGAGGCAGATAAAATAAAAGCGGAAATCAGTGATCTTATTCAAAAAGAGGGTGGAAAGGTGATAAAATCCGAAACAACTCCTAAAACCCTTGCTTATCAAATTAAAAATCACAATTCAGCATTGTGGACTATTTTGGAATTCTTATTAAATCCCGAGAAATTATCTATTTTAGAAGAAAAACTGAAAAAAGAAGAAAAAATCTTCCGTTATTTATTAATTACCAAAAAACCACAAAAAGCAGAAACAAGTAAAAAAACAAGGCGCTCGCTCATCTCCCAACAAGAAGAAATGATTGGCGTTTTGGAAAAAAAGAAAGAAAGCGTTAAAAAATCGGAAAAAAAGATTGAATTAAAAGATATTGACGAAAAAATAGAAGAAATGTTAAAAGAATAATAATTCCCGAATAACAAGTCAATTAAAAACTAATAAAATATATTCGTTTAAGATTGCTTCTTATTCGGAAAATAATTTTTTATGAATTTAAACAAAGTTTTTATTCTTGGCAACCTTACTCGCGATCCCGAGGTGAGAGCGTTACCCAGCGGCCAAACCGTTATTTCTTTCGGGGTTGCCACTAACCGTTTTTATACCACCGAAACAGGGGAAAAAAAACAAAGCACTGAATTTCATAATGTGGTGGCTTTTGGGAAATTAGCGGATATCGGCTCCCGCTATTTGACAAAAGGTTCAATGGTTTTAGTAGAGGGAAGAATTCAAACTAGAAGTTGGGAGGACGCTTCCGGCAACAAAAGATATAGAACAGAAATCATCGCCGAAAATATCCAATTAGGACCACGAAGCGCAACCTTTGCTGACAACAAAGAAAAACAAAATAATCAAACCACTCCTCCCTCGCCAGAAGAGATACCCATAATTGAAGAAGGTAACAATCAGGGTTCAAATAGTGAAAATATTAACAATGTAATTAAAGATGACGAAGAAGAAATTGATGTAAAAGATATACCTTTTTAAAAACTCAAAGACCAAAGACCAAAATTTTTAAGTTTAAATTTATCGGGGATTTGGTGCTTTCTAACAATGTGTTATTTTTGCCAAAAAAATATCAATGAAATAGACTTTAAAAAAACCGAGGTTTTATCTCGTTTTGTTTCCAGTTTATATAAAATAAAAAGTAAAGAAAAAAGTGGTCTCTGCTCCAAACACCAAAGAATGATAGCCAAAGCCATTAAAAGAGCACGACAACTAGGAATAATACCATATATGCCGCGTGTTTAGGTTATTGGAGAGACAAAATTTGCGATTTTTTTCAAAAAATAATAATCAAAATTTTTCTACTGGACTTTCTCGGTTTCTAAAACCGCTTTTTTAATTTCTGCCATTAGCGCTTTATCTTCTTTTAGAGCGTTTTTCGCCGCTTCCATTCCCACCCCAATTTTTTTCTGGCCAAACATAAAAGTATTACCAGTTTGTTTAATAATTCCTTTGGCCACGCCTATCTTAATAACATCAGCGGCTAAGGAAATTCCTTCGTTGTAATAAATATCAAACTCCCCAACTTTAAAAGGTGCAGCGACTTTATTTTTAACTACTTTCGCTCGCACCCTATTCCCAATAATCTCCTCTCCCTTTTTTATCTGGGCGGTTTTGGTAAGGTTTATCCTAACGGACGCATAAAACTTTAAAGCCAGACCACCGGGAGTTGTTTCGGGATTGCCAAACAAAACGCCAATTTTCATCCTTGTTTGATTGAGAAAAATCACTACTGTTTTGGTTTTAGAAACAATGCCGGCAAGTTTTCTTAGTGCTTGGCTCATCAAACGCGCCTGTAGACCAATATGTTGATCCCCTATTTCACCCTCAATTTCCACCTTAGGCGCTAAAGCCGCCACCGAATCAACCACAATCACATCGACATTACCAGAACGCACCAACGCTTCTACTATTTGTAACGCCTGTTCACCTGAATCTGGTTGAGAAATCAAAAGATTGTCTACCTTTACCCCGATTCTTTGAGCATAATCGGGATCTAAAGCATGTTCTGCATCAACAAAAGCACCCACTCCTCCTCTTTTTTGGGCTTCGGCGATAATGTGCAAAGCCAAAGTGGTTTTCCCTGAACTTTCTGGTCCAAAAATTTCAATCACCCTTCCCCGCGGAACACCCCCCACCCCCAACGCTAAATCCAAAGATATCGAGCCGGTAGGAATCACATCAACATCAACTGCTTTTACCTCTTTTAAGGTCATAATTGTTCCCTCGCCAAACCGCTCGGTAATAGATTCAATTGCTTCTTGTAATCCTTTTTTATTGTCTTCTTTTTTTGCTGATTTTTCTTTTACCATATTTTTTAATTTAATCTTTAATTTTAAATTTTTACTTTACCACTCTTAATAACCCATTAATATTGATTTTACCACTCTTTGTAGTTTCGGAAGGAATTATTTATACTTTCAGCCATGGATCGTCGTTGTTATTCTCGTCAATCTCTTCTTCCGATAGCCCCTCTTTTGTTTCTGTCTCATCAATAATCTCTTCGTCTTTAATTTTTTCGTTCTTTTCTTGATCAGAACTCTCATAAGCTTTTATTTTATTTTCTCTTTCCCCATATACTTCTCTCGGTTTTGCTCCGTCAGCTGGTCCCACAATTCCTCTTTCTTCCAACATATCAATAATTCTGGCTGCTCTCGCATAACCAATTTTCAATCTTCTCTGCAAAAAAGAAGCCGAGGCTTTTTTAGTTTCCAAAACTAAACGTTTTCCTTCCTCAAATAACGGCTCTTCTTCATCAGAAAATATTTCTCCTTGCCTTTCTTCCCCCAATTCCAGCTGACTTTGTAAACTTTGGGAAAGAAAAATAGATGCTTGATCGCTTTTTCTATTTTGTTTACTAATAAATTCTGCAACCTTTCTCACATCATCTTCTGAAACATAAGGTGATTGAATTCTTCTTGGTCTTATAGATTTAGCCGAAACAAATAACATATCGCCCGCTCCCAATAATTTTTCTGCGCCAGCAGTATCCAAAATTGTCCTTGAATCAACTTGAGACGCCACCTGAAAGGTTACTCGAGAAGTAATATTGGCTTTAATTAAACCAGTAATAACTTCCACTGACGGCCTTTGAGTGGCTAAAACTAAATGAATTCCTGTGGCGCGCGCCATTTGGGCCAACCGCACCACCCCTGCTTCTATTTCTCTGCCCTTAGCCGCCATTAAATCCGCCAATTCGTCAATTATCAAAACAATATAGGGCAAAGTTGAGCCAGAAGCAATAACTGCTTTGTTTTTATTGTAGGTATCAAGATTGCGAGTCGGTATCTCCGAAAAAACTTGAAATCTTCTTTCCATTTCCTTAACCAACCAGTTTAGAGCATTGATTGTTTTGCCGGCATCATATATCACAGGACATAACAAATGAGGAAGATTATTGTAATGCTGAAACTCTACTCTTTTGGGGTCAATTAAAATAAATTTTAGCGTCTGGGGAGAATTTCGATATAACAAACTAACAATTAAACTATTCAAAAATATTGTTTTGCCTGTACCCGTGCTGCCGGCTACCAAAAGGTGGGGCATTTCGGCTAAATCAGCATAAGTAGGCAAACCCGAAACATTTCGACCCAAAACAAACAATAAAGCGGCTGGTGAATTCTGAAAAATAGAATCGGCAATTAAATTTCTTAAAGAAACAATGCTTCTTGTTTTATTAGGAATCTCAATTCCTACCAACGATTTACCGGGAATAGGCGCCTCAATTCTTATAGGATGAGCGGCTAAAGCCAGCGCCAAGTTATTAGCAAGAGTGGTAATTTTTGATAATTTTACTCCCTCCGCTGGCTTAAAAGCATATTGGGTCACGGTGGGACCCACATTCGCTTCGGCCATTTCTACGGGAATGCCAAAATTCTCCAAAGTTTTTTTAATTATCATTGAATCTTGCTTAATGTTTCCGCTTGTCGGACTTCCTTCGTTTTTTGAAAGTAAATCAAGGGGAGGAAATATATATTGTTCTTTGTTTTTTAAAATTTTCTTACTATCGGTTTTAACAATCTCTTGTTTTTTATTTTTAAATAAAAATATTTTAGGTTGGGTTTTTTGATTTATTTCAGTTTTTTCTTCGCTTTCTTTTATTTTAAAAGATGGAGGAGGAGAAACAACGTTTGGAAATCCCATCTTTTTTTCTTTTTCTTCTTGAAGTTTCTGTTGCCAAATTGATTGAAAAAATATTATCAAACCAATTAGAATTACCGCTCCAAAGATTATATTCGTCACTATTATCCCAAAAAAGCTTGTTAACAATTTTGCTATTAAATATCCTATCCAACCGCCTTGTTTTTGCTCCAAGTTTTGAGCGCCAAAAATGCCGGCCAAACCAAAAATTAAAATAAAAATGCCTAAAAAAATAGACAGAAACTTTTCTCTTTGTTTTGGCTTTAAAAATATCAAACCGCCCAAAACAAAAAGAAAAGGAGTAATGAAAACCGCCTGCCCAATCAAAAACCTACTAATATCTAAAAATATTTTACCACCCCTACCTGCTTGTTTTAAAAAACTTAAACTGACTATTATCGCCACCAAAAACATTAGGGTGGCCTTAATTAATCTTTTTGTTCCTGAACTTAAAAGAGGTGTTTTGATTTTTTCTTTCTTTCCCAAGAATAATTTTGAGTCGTTTTTCTTTTTTGTTTTTTGGTTCTTACTCATTATTATTGATTAAAACAATAATGAAATTTTTCTCGTTTCGCCAAGAAAAACCAGTCCCTCATTTTATTTTTATTATAGCACTTAATCTAACCTCCGTCTAAATCCTGTCCCCACCGGAATAATTTTGCCGATAATCACATTTTCCTTAAGGCCCCTGAGTTTGTCTTCTTTACCCTCTAAAGCGGCTTTAATTAAAACACGAGAGGTTTGTTGAAAAGATGCTGCTGACAAAAAACTTTCCGATGTCAACGCTACTTCCGAAATGCCAAACAAAATATTTTGACCGACTGGCGGCTTTTTGTTATTTTTCTTTAGACGCCCAACCTCTTCTTGAAAGGTTGAATAATCAACTATCTCTCCCTTTATCCAATCGCTATCTCCTTCATCTTTTATTCTTATGCGAGAAAACATTTTTTTAATAATCAATTCAATATGTTTATCGTGAATATCAACACCCTGCGAACTATAAATCCTCTGAACTTCTCTTAAAATATAATTTTGAGTTTCTGTTATCCCAACTAATTTGTATAATTTCCGCAAATCTAAACTACCTTCGCAAAGGGCTTGTCCCCTTTTTACAATGTCACCCGTCTTTACTAAAATTGCAACCTTGCCGGAAATCTGATATTCAAGATAATCTTTTTTGTCGGCGAGATTTTTTGAATCGGCCTTATTCTCTAATTTTTTCTTTGAATAATCTTCTATTTGAGAAATTTTAAGAGGTTTAATCTTAATTAACCTTTTTTCTTCATCAACTTTAACAACTTTTCCATCAGTTAAAGATATTACCGCTTCTCCCTTGGGTGATCTGGCTTCGAAAATTTCTTCAACCCGAGGTAAACCGCTGGTAATATCTCCTGCGCCCGCAACACCACCTAAATGATGAGTCCTTAAAGTCAATTGAGTGCCCGGCTCACCAATCGCCTGAGCCGCGACAATTCCTACTGCCTCTCCCAATGCCACTAATTTATTTCTTCCCATATCCCATCCATAACA
>CAZEXD010000031.1:0-6622 GCA_964516865.1 uncultured Candidatus Saccharibacteria bacterium | reverse complement strand
CTCATATTCCAAATCAAACTCTTTTTTGAGAGATTTAAGGTCTTCGTATTCCTGTCTTATTTTTTCACATTCGTTTGGCATAGTTGTTTCTTATCTTTATTTTCAGTGTATCATAAAAATATACTTTAGACAATTGCCGCCTGCGGCGGGCAGTTTGTCAGGTCAAGTTTCGTTTTTTAGGTTTGTAAATTAAATTCGGCAAAATGATTTCAAAAGTTTGAGAGGGTTTTAATTCAGCAACTTCGATTCGAACGGCCTCAATGTCAACAATTATTGGGATGACAATCGCAACGACAACTTGGGTGTCTCGTCCGCTCGGAACTTCTTTCTCTGTCTAACGGTTTAAATACTCTCCTTTTCGGGGAGTATTTCGTTTATCGTTCTGCTATTCTTTAGTTGATTTAATCCATCCCCCAAGCATTCTGCCTATTTCGTCGATTGCTTCTTGTAAAAGAACGTACTTTTTATTGTCAATTGCCTTTACCTCTTTACACAGGCGTAGGAATACTCTCAGCAAGTTTAATTTAATACTGGTTTTTCTAATGTCGGAATTTTATCTGCTCTAAGCAAATGGCTTGCCTCTAAGATGTTTTCGAGGATATCTAAAATTAAATTTTCGCAGCGTTGCCAAAGAGTGTAGCGGTCTTGTTTGGATACTGTGTCTCAATAACCATAAAAGGTTTTATACCAATTATAGGTCTTCTTAAAAATTGGTATATCAAATTCTTCCATAGTATGAAAATTTACAAAAATGTTTTTAAAAAGACAATCTCATTAAAAAATCTCTTTTCAGCATGGATAAATTCAAGAGCGATAAACAGAAAAATCCGCTTTTCCAAAAGCGGATTTTTCTGTTTCAAGTTATTCGGTATTAGGAAAGATGTTTGGCAACAAGTTTAGTCATTTCAAACATATTAACAGTCGCCTTTCCTCCAAACACTGCTTTCAGTTTGGCATCGGCATTAATATTTCTTTTGTTTTTCTTGTCCTGCAAGCCATTTTTTTTGATATACGCCCAAAGTTTTTTTACCACTTGAGAACGTGGCATCGGACCCTTACCAACCACTGCCTCTAACGCGGGGGTAAGCTTCATCGGTCTCATAAAAGCCGCATTTGGTTTTCTTGGCATATTTTTATTCTGGTTAAATGCAAACACTTCTAAACCATCTTTTAACTTTTTATTAAAATGGTTAGAAAACTTCTTGAATGCGCTTAACCAAATGAATTTTGTTTTAATTAATAATAAATTACAACCTTTGTTTTATATTACCCCATTATTTTAATGTTAGCAACTCTGTCAAGATAACCAACAAATCAATAATAATCTTTAACTTTTTTTAATTGTTCGTGTTTGCGAAGTTTTTCCAGGGCTTTTGCCTGAATTTGGCGGATTCTCTCTCTGGTTACATTAAATTCTTTACCCGTTTCTTCAAGGGTATGCATTACACCATCTTCTAATCCAAATCTCATTGTCAAAATTTTTAATTCTCTGGGGGTTAAGTCGACCGAGAGTTCTTTTAATCGTCTTTTTAAAAGTTTTCTCGCTGATTCCATATTAGGTGCCACGGTTTTTTCGTCTTTAATGAACTCTGCCAAAATATTTTCCTGTTTTTCTTTATCTTCTCCAATCGGAGTTTCCAAAGAAACTGCTTTTTGGGCAATTTTTCTTATATGATGAACCTTATCAACCTCCAACCCCATCTCCGCCGCTATTTCTTCGGCTAACGGTTCTCGCCCTAATTCTTGCAAAAGATTCTTTCTTACTTTTGTATATTTCGAAATTGTCTCAATCATATGGACGGGAATTCTAATTGTTCTTGCCTGATCTGCCAATGCTCTCGTAATTGCCTGTCTAATCCACCAGGTGGCGTAAGTGGAAAACTTATACCCTTTTCGCCAATCAAATTTCTTTACTGCTTTAAAAAGCCCCAAATTTCCTTCTTGAATTAAATCAAGAAGGGTTAAATTCTGAGAACGACCGACATATTTTTTAGCAATAGAAACAACCAAACGCAAATTAGCTAGCGCCAATTTATTTTTTGCTTCTTCGTCGCCAGCTTCAATTCTTTTGGCTAATTCTTTCTCTTCTTTTGCGCTTAAAAATCCGACCTTCCCAATTTCTTTCAAATACATTTGAATAGGATCTATTTTACCAATGGCAAAAAGGGACTTGTTCTTTTTTTCTTTTTTTTCGCCTTTGATCTCTAAAAAATCTTGTGATTCTTTTATTTCAATTCCTTTTTTTTGAAAAATCTCATAAAGTTTTTCTAATTCATCAATGTTTTGCTCAATATTGGGAAAGTTATATAAAATTTCAGAAGTGGTCACAAAACCTCTTTCCTCACCCTTTTTTAAAATATTTTTTAATCTTTCCGCCGTAATGGTAATTTTTTTCTTTCTTTCTTTTCTCGCCCTCTTAAGCCGTTTTACTCCCACTTTTTTTGTTTTAATTTTTTTAATTCTTTTAATTCTACGGCTTCTTTTTATTTTTTTGGCTTTTAAATCTTTTAAAATCCTTTTGTTGTTTTTTTTAACTTTCTTTTTTTGTCTTTTGGCATGAGATAATTTGGCAGTTTTCTTTCTGACTACTCTTTTCCTTTTCGGACGCCGAACCCTCTTTTGACGTAATTTCGCCAAATGGGATTTTTTTTGTCTTTTATTTTTTGTTTTATGTTTCATATTATAATTTTATAATTCTCTGCTTAATTTATTAAATTTTTCTATTAGTTCTTTTGCTTTTTCAGAGTTATTTTCCGCTTCGGCTAACTTTAATTCATCAGATATTTCTTTTAATTTATTTTTAATTTCAATTGACCTCAAAAAGGAAAGACAGGTCTGGATTTCTTCTTCCGCATCTTCATCATACTCAATTTCTGCCCTTAACGAAAGGGCTGCTAAAAAATTTTTAAATTCTTCGCTATTTTCTTTTTCAGCGTAATTTAAAATAAAATCATTAATCTTTTTCTTTGCCTCGTCTTTTTCTCCTGTTTTTAAGAAATTACTAATATTCTCTTTCTTAAGGGTTTCTATCAATTTTTTTGTTTTTTCCGAAAAAAACTCCAAATATTGAGAATCCACCAAATCTAAAGTAGCAGGGTCCCTTAATAATAAAGAAACGATTTTTTCTTCAAGTATTATTTTTCTGTCTTGCGGCTTTAAAAATTCCTTAACCACCCCTCCCCCACCTAATGCTGATTGACTGTCTTCGGAAACACCTGTTTTGTTAACGGTAAAAACCGGCTCTGTTTTCGTTTTTTTCAATTCCTCCAACACGCTTTCTTCTCTTACCTTTAAAATTGTCGCCAACTTTTGAATCCAAAACGACTGTTCAATTTTGTTCGGAATCCTTTTAATAACTGGCAGAATTATCTTGCCAATTTCTTTCTTTCCCTCGACTGTGTCTTTATTGTATTTAGAAATAGCAGAATCAAAATAAAAATCAAGAATCGATCTGGCTTCTTTAAGCGATTTTTCCCACTCTAACGGATTTTTTGAAATTACATCCGCCGGATCAGAATCTTTTTCTGTTTTTTTAATAATTTTTATATTAAACCCGGCTTCCTGCGCCATTTCTATTCCCCTTTTGGTTGCGGTGTCACCGGCAATATCCATATCAAATGCCAAAACAAGATTTTCGGTATATCTTTTTAAAATCTCTAAATGAAAAGGGGTTAAAGCAGTTCCCGATACCGCCACCGTGTTTTCAAAACCGGCTTGATGAGCCATTATCACATCGGTATATCCTTCAGTAATCACACAACTATTACTTTTTCTAATTGGTAGTTTTGCAAAATTTAAACCATAAAGAATGCGGCTTTTATCATAAAGAATTGTTTGGGGTGTGTTAATATATTTCGCTGTTTCTCCTTTTTCTTCTTTTTCAAAAATTCTCGCCCCGAAACCAATGGGCTGAGAATTCAAGTCAAAAACCGGAAAAATAATTCTTCCTCGAAAACGGTCATAATAACTATCTGATTTCTCGGATTTAACCGCCAAACCCGCTTTTTCCAATTCTTCTCGAGAATATCCTTTGCCTACCAAAAAATCAGAAAGCCCCTGCCAGGTATTGGGAGCATAACCCAACCGCCACTTTTTAACGCTTTCTTTGCTTATTTTCCGCGACAAGAGATATTTTAATGCCTCTTTGCCTCTATTGCTGGCTTCTAATTGTTTTTCAAAAAAACAGCAGGCCAGTTCTAAAATCTCATAAAGGCGCTGTCTTTCGGTTCTTATTTTGGGGTCTTGCCTTTTTAATTCCACGCCGGCTTTTTGGGCCAAAAATCGCAAAGCATCGCCAAACTCAATGCCTTCAATTTGCTTTACAAAATCAAAAATAGAACCGCCGGCACCGCAACCAAAACAATGCCAGATTTGACGGACAGGCGAAACAAAAAAAGATGGCGTCTTTTCTGAATGAAATGGACAAATCGCCCGATAATTTGCGCCGGTTTTTTTCAGTTTAATATAACTGCCAATTACCTCAACAATGTTTAATCTGTTCTTTATTTCTTCTATTTGCGAGTCCGTCATCTAAAATACAATATGAGAGCTTAATTAATTTTAGTTAAGCTTTAAATCTCTTTTATTATTTATTATAATCCAACTTTCCGACAAAAAATCAAAAACGACACTAAAGCCAAAAGTTTTTTAAAAAATGAAAAAATTATTGTTTCCTTAAATATGCCGCTGCCTTCTCTGGCTCAATGGTTGAAATTTCCATTCTCGTCCCGATTTCAAAGCCGGCCCAAATAGAGGTTTTGGGTAAAATAGTCCAGTGCCAATGATAGTAATCGTGCGACTTTCCATCACGGGGTGCGGTATGTAAATAAAAATTGTAATCTGGATTATTCAAACCCCTGTAAATTTTTCTTAAAATCTTCTGAAAAATTTCGGCTAATGCCCATTTTTCTGATTCTTTTATTCTTTCAAAGTAAGAAAGATGCTGTTTGGGGGTGATAATTACTTCAAAGGCGGTTTTTGAGGCAAAAGGACAGATGGCCATAAAATCTTCATTTTCCAAAACAACCCTTTTCTTTACCCTTCTTTCCCAACTGCTCATTTCGCAATAAATACAGGATTTTTTGCTTTCAAAATAATGCTTTGCTTTCCAAAGAGCGTTTTTAAGATCAGTATCAAAAAGCGGCGTAGTAATTATTTGGGAATGAGGATGAGAAATTGAGGCGCCGGCCAAAGGACCATGATTATGGAAAATAGAAATATAATTTACAAATTTCTCTTTCATTAAATCTAAATATCTTTTTTGATAAACATCAAAAATTTCTTTAACCTGATTAACGCTAAAATCGGCAATTTGTTTTCTGTGATCTTTAGTAACAACTACTTCATGAAAACCGACGCCGTCCATTGCTTTATACAAAGGCCCTTCAAGTCTTTCGTTTAGGGAGTCGGATTTTACAAAAGCAGGATATTTATTGGGGACCACTATGGTTGTCCAATTTTTAGGAATAACGCCATTAAACTTTATCTCTTTGCCATTAACCATAATAAGAGCCGGCTCTTTTTGTGTTTCAATATTGCAAAATGGACATTTTTTTGAAAAAGATTCCTTTCTAATTCCTTTCTTCGTCGGGAAAACAAAGGTCTCCGGCTTTCTTGCCCTGCCGGTAGCAACAACCACCCAATCTCCACTGATAATGTCCATTCTCAACTCTGAAGAAAATCGGGAAACTTTATTTCTCATAGATTTTTTTATTTTATCATAATCTCGCTAAAAACAACAGGTTTATCATCTAAAAAAGATTGACAGAGGGGTTTAAGAAAAGTAAAATAAATTATACTGAGAATCCCCCAAATAAGGGGGTTAAAAAATTATAGTCCTTCCCTATCAAATTAAAAAATAGTTTTTAACAATACAAAATATGAAAATTCTCTTTCTTTATGATTTTCCTTTGTGGGGATCGGGCAGCGCCACTTATTTACGACACCTAATTACCGAACTACTAAAACTAAACCATAAAATAGGCCTTGTTATTCCAGAAGAGCGGAGGTTTTTGGAGGAAAAAATAAAACAATACAAAGTAAATTCTCCCCAAACTCCGGTTTTTATTTCTCACCCCGAACTTAAGGGCGCGAAAAAATATACCGAATTAAGCGATCGGGAAATTACCGAAATTTATAAGGCCTATTTGGACACTACTATAGAAGCGGTCGCTAATTTTGAACCGGATATCATTCACGTAAATCATCTCTCTATTATAAGCTGGGTAGCGAGATATATTTACGCTCTTAAAAAAATAAAATATATTATCACCTCTCATGGTAGTTGTCTTTATAATATTATTGCCGATAAAAGAATTTATCCTCTCTCCGAGGATTCTTTAAGGAAAAGTAAAGCGGTTACGGTGGTAAGTGGTGATAGCAGAACAAAACTTATAAAAACATTTAAAAGCATTTACCCTCCCAGCCAACGAGAAAATATCTATGTTATCCCGGGTGGAGTAAACCCTGTAAATTTTCCGGAAGGGGTAGACACATCTTATCTTGATGAAAAATATAACATTAGCGGTAAAAAAATTGTTCTTTTTGCAGGCCGTCTCATTTCTCAAAAGGGTGCAAAATATCTTGTTAATGCTGCCAGCAACATTAGGGGCGAGATTTTTAT
>CAZEXD010000030.1:0-6675 GCA_964516865.1 uncultured Candidatus Saccharibacteria bacterium | reverse complement strand
TTTTCCCCACCGCAATTTTTCGTGCCAACGAAGCTGGCGCCGCCGCCTGAATTTGTTTTTATCTTATCAAAACGAATAAAATTCTTCAATATAAAAATAAATACACAAAAGATTGACAAAATAAGCAAAAAGATATAAATCTGTATATTGATAGGAAGTGGTTTCCTGTTAGAAATAGCACCTTAACAAACAGAAAGGAGAAAAGATCATGCAACGCAAGAAACGAATCTTAACGGGTGATAGACCAACTGGTCAATTGCATCTTGGGCACTATGTCGGTACATTGCAAAACCGTGTTCGTCTCCAAGACGAATATGACTGTTTCTTCATTATTGCCGATCTTCAGGTACTCACTGATCATCTTGAAAACTACATCTCTATTGAAAGTAATGTTTTCGAGGTAATGTGCGACTATCTCAGTGTCGGTCTCAAGCCGGAAAACACTTTCTTTGTGCAGTCGCAAGTGCCGGAGCTTGCCGAATTGACGATGTATTTCTCGTTTTTGGTCACGCTTCCACGCCTTCAACGCAATCCAACAGTCAAAGATGAAGCAAAAGCCTACGGAGTCAAAAACATGAGTTATGGATTCCTAGGATATCCAATTTCGCAAGCTGCTGATATTCTCGCGTTTAAAGCCGACCTGGTACCAGTTGGTCAAGATCAACTGCCTCACATTGAGCAGGCGCGAGAAATTGCTCGTTCATTCAACCGGGCTTTCGGCAAGGAAGTATTCCCACTTCCAAAACCTTTGGTAGGCGAAGTGCCGGTACTGATCGGTACGGATGGAGTGAATAAGATGAGCAAGAGTCTCGATAACTTCATAGCATTTGCTCATTCACCGGAAGAAACAGAACGCCGTATTCTTAACATGGTCACGGATTACAGACGAGCATATCGTAAAGATCCCGGCCATCCAGATGAATGTTTTGCGTTCAAGTACTGGTCAATTTTCGCTCCGACTGATACGTTGTCGGTTCGCCAAGAATGCGAAACCGCAGCCAGGGGATGCAAGGAATGTAAGGCTCAACTTGCCGGAAAACTTAACGAGCATCTTGCTGAAATTCGGAAACGGCGACAATACTATGCGTCGCAACCAGATCTTGTTTGGGACATTCTTGCTACTGGCACTAAGCGAGCTCGATCAGTTGCTGGGGAGACGCTGATGGAAGTTCGTGAAGCGATGAAAATCTCTTTCCCGAGACTTAAAGTTTTTAGGAAGGGAGGGCAGTAAAATGCAACTCATTGATTTCGCAAAACTAAACCACCAATATCTGAATGTAACTATGGCTGATATGGGAATGGCAGATTTCAACAATCTGCCATTCCCAGTCATTCTTGAGCGACTCAATTTAGGTTCAAATAGGGGTACAAAGGAATATTTCCCCACACAACAACCCACCGGTAAAATCGATCTCTCGGGAAGTATTCAGACGCTTAAGCAACAGAGGAAAATCGTTGAGGCGATCGGTCCGACAAAAATCTCATCCAATATGCCTATCTGTTTCTCGACATTCGTAGGAATTAAACCCAAGGAATATCTTAAGCAGTATGTCGAAGTAGCAAAAATTCTTTGTGAACCGCTAGGTAAGCTGAGATTCGTAGTCTGGCTAGAGGATACTCTAACGATTCTCAAGAAAGGCTGGAATGTATCAACTGCACAACAAGCTGTTAATGCATATAAAGCTTTTTTCTTTAAGGAGTTTCCTGAATGTCAGATATTACTCAGCAGTGAAATTGCTCCAATAGGCATCCCTCAAAGTTTTGCTGAGAGACTCTCCACAATAACCACTGAGGAATTTCTTTCTGCGCTACCGTTTCACCTGAGAAACCCAGTGTTTGTAAAGACATTGGATGTGGTCCACTTCGTCTGGAACTGTTATGTTCTGTACCGATTGCCGGGGGTTCATCTGGCCGGCATTACCAATAAACGACATTTCCAGCTCTTTCGCAAAGTAGTCGGTACAAAAGTGACAGCGATTTTGCTGCCACTTGGCTCAGAGTCAGTGTTAACCTAAAAAGGGGTGCTTGAAAATAATTTCAAGCACCCCATAATAACTCAAACAGGAGGAACAAAAATGAGAGTAGCACTGGTTAATCTTGATCTGGGCTATCCGATCGATTTCTGGCCCAGTAAAAAACAATCAATTGGAATAGGATATATCTCAGCTGTCCTACAACAAGCAGGATACGAAGTTGAAATCTTAGAAGAGCGTTTTCTGGGACATGAAAATGTTATGCGGATTCTGGAGACCGAACACTTCGATGTAGTCGGCTTTAAGTTTATCGGCTTGGAACTATCCCGCGATTACCTGAAAGCCAAAACACTTAAAGAAGCATTCGATAATCCGGTAACAAAGGCAATGAAAGTGGTATGCGATGTTCGCCCGGAAACACTGATTGTAGCTGGCGACTACTCCGCTACATTTTGGGACGAGGAGACGCTACGTCTTACTCCAACCGATGTAGTAGTTCGTGGCGAGGGTGAATTGTCCATGCTTCGATTGATTGAAGCAAGGCGTAAGGGAATGGAATATGAAACAGTTCCCGGTATTTCTTGGCTGAATAATGATGCCGTATGTAGAACACCGGGAAAACTCATTGATCTGGATACACTGCCTAGGCCAATTCGTTTAAAACATGAACCAGTCGATTGGTTAATGGTGAACTCGTCCAGGGGTTGTTACGCCCGTTGCACCTTTTGCTCAACTTTCTCACTGTATGGCGAAAAAAGTGGCAACTGGTGGCGTGGACGAACATCTTTATCGGTGGTTGAAGAAATTAGTGATGAGTACGAGAAGGGTTTTCGTAACTTCCAATTTGCCGATGACGATTTTATCGGCATTGACCCATACCGGGCTGAAAAGATTGCTCGCGAAATTATCAGGAAAGGATTGAATGTTAAGCTGCGGTTTGACGCACGTGTAAACGAAGTTAAAGAACCGCTGTTTAGGTTGTTAAAAGAAGCCGGACTCAAGCGTGTTTATCTGGGTTGCGAAACTGGTTCACAGCGAGACTTGAAACTTTTTCGTAAGGGGACAACCGTAGAGCAGAATATCCAAGCCGTCAAATTAGCAAAATCGCTCGGTATTGAAGTAAATACCGGCATAATTATGTTTCACCCATTGTCGACCCTGGAAACCTTAATGGACAATATCGCCTTCATCGAGAAGGTAGAGGACGAACCAGCGCTGGTACAACTTGCAAGCAAGATGTTCATTTACAAAGGAACACCGATTTATCGCGAAATGAAAGCACGGGGCTTGCTTAATTCACCGTTAACTACTTACCAGATCGTAGATCCGGCAGCTCGGTGGGTGCATGATGAATTCTTTAAATATGCGGAAAAAGTGCAGACAGAGTTGATGCGATACGTCGACAAAAAATATCGGTTCGGTGATACCAAACGAGATGTGGTGTATCAAACATCAGAAGAACATCTGCGTGTCTTTAAGGATCTTCTCAGAGAGGCAAAACGGCGATTTTACTAAAATTGCTTTAATTGCCTTCCGAAAGTTCTTCGCAAATTTAAAAACCAGTCCTTCAAGAGGAAAATCTTGAAGGACTTTTTCTTTTTTGATGTAATTTAAAGAATTGAGTTAACTTTTTTTGAAAGTAATTACATCTCCAATTTTAGCACCCAGCTTTTTGGCTCCATTTTCCCGCACCTTACCTAACTCTGGTAAACCGAATGAACTACCTGGATAAAGTACCCATTCTCCAGTTTCTCGGCTCATCATTCTTTTTGCGTAAACCGCTTGCAATCTTTTCCCATTAACACAAACCTCTAGTTTATCTCCTTCGTTAAGACCGGTTAAATCACCAGTAAATTTCATTAATCCAAAATTATCAATATGAACTATCGTGCCATCAGCAATATCAAGCTTAACGACATTTTTAATATCAAAGGGGTGCCCCAATTGATTTAAAGGCTTTCCCATCGCTATTTGCGCCACCGCAGGAGCATGAACATATTTCCCGCCAAACGGAAAAAACCCAGAATCATTTAATTCATATAACTCCTCTATGCCAAAATCTCTAAAAAACCAAGTAAAAACACCGGTGTTTGCCCCCATAAAATAAAAACCTTTTTTCTTTGTTTTTCCAATTAATCGAGCGGGTCTCTCTTTCATTGGATTTAGTATTATAGAAAAAATGGTGTTTTCTGGATTATACCTCGGCCATTAAACGAAGAGCAAAATTTCCATTGATAATCGAGAATGGAGTAACCGGAACAACTGGCTCAACTACTATTTCATAACTTTTGATATTACTCAGAATCACCCCTCTTAATTCATTATATGCTACATCAACGCAATCGGTTATAAAAAATATTCGTTTTTTCATAATAAAATTAGATTAGTTTAATGATTTGTTTTATGTCAAAAAGTTTTTCTAAATCATGGCCAACATTATCTACCAAAATAATTTTTGCTTGAGGGCATTTTTCTTTTTGAAAAAATAGAGAACTAGTATATTTAATTTTTTCATCCGACTTGCCGTGAAAAATAATAACGTTAGGATAATTTTTATCTATTTTAACGAAAGATTTCAGATCTTTGCCGGAAAAATACTTATCCCAGCTTTGTTTCTCTATCCCTCTAAATGCAAATTTATAACCCCTTCTGAGAAATTCAAGATAGGATAAGCTAAAACTATAAAAATTTTTTATAGCTTTTTTATCTTTTAGGTATTCCGAAACATCTTTTTTGTGTAAAAAAAGCAGGGGCTCAAATAATATAACATTCTTTACTTCATTTTTAGATACTTTTGCAGAAACAACTGGATTACCAGCAAAACTATACCCTATTAAATGTAAATTTTTATAATTCCAACGTATTTGTTTATTATCAAAAGTTTTTATTCCTTTTTTATTTTTTACAAACTCAACCGCCAACTCAACTGTTTTTTTGCAATTCTCATAAGTAAAATTTCCCCTGCTTAACCAACTTCCTAAATAATAGACACTAAAAAAAGCATTATTTCTGTCAACTTTATCACTAAAGAATTCTTTGTGGATGAAATTTGGCAAGCCAGGAAAAACAAGAAACAAATTTTTAACTTTAACCATATTCTTGGAAATGCTTTCCCTTGAATAATAGAAATGCAATGCTAAATTTTTGTAGACAAAAAGTTGTAGTTCCATATTTTTCTAAGTTAATAATATTTTTCCTTTTATCGCATCAACAATGATTTTTTTGTTTGCGTACTTTTTTATTTTTTCTTCAGCTATTACTGGCTCTGTTAAACAAGGAATATTAAACTCTCTCGCTATTACTGCTATATGCGAAAGAATGCCACCGTTTATTATTAAAGCATTAATGAGTTGAATTTTTTTTATCAACGAGATGTCTGTTTTACATTTTATTAAAACAACATCGCCTTTTTTTATTTTATTAAAATCTTCAATATTATTGATAACCCGCAGAAAACCATCAGTTACACCCCGGCAAGCAGAGGTGCCTGTTCCAATAATTTTATTCTTGTTAAAAACATAATTGATCATTTTTGGATGTTTATCTAACGTTGTAATATTTCTGCTCTGAAAAATATATATTTTCTCTCCGTCCCATCCCCACTCAATATCTTGAGGGTTACCAAATACTTTTTCAAGATTTAATGCCATTTTTGATAACTTTTTCAAAAATTCATTTTGCAAATTATTTATTTTTGTTTTCTTAATTTCTTCTACGGTTGGTTTTATATGTCCACTAACTATGGAATCTCCTAATCCTTCTGTGTATTCGACAATCATTTTTTTATCATCTTGGTTAACCGGATCGGCGGTAAATATTACACCGGCAATTGCTACCGGCGTCAATTCTTGGACGGCAATTGCCATACTTTCATATTCTAATCTGACACCATTTATTTTCGCATATATTTTGGCGTTATCACTAAATAATGATTGATAACACAACTTAATCGCTTTCAAAACGTTTTCTTCGCCTTTTATATTAAGAAAACTTGAATATTGACCAGCAAAACTTAATAGAGGCGAATCTTCGCAAGTTGCCGAACTTCTAATAACTAAAGGTTTATTGTTAAATTCTTGGCTGATTTTTTTAAGAATAATTTTTTGATATTTGGCAGGAATTTCAAATTTAGACCAATCATAATTCAAGGGATCGGAAATTTTATTTTCTGTTAATAATTGATTGAAAATATTAGTATTAAGGATTAAAGTTTTTGGAATTAAGCATCCACCCTTTTCTTTGATTATTTTGATATTTTTAGCTTTGGTTCCAACTTCTAGGCTATTACAATTCTCCAAAAGTTTTATGTCATTAGAAATTGGGTATTTATTATTATCTATTAACTTTAAAATCTCTTCTTTTGCAAAAAGTTTTTTTCCTTTCGGATTAAGTCGGCGAGATTTTATAAGACCTTTCTTTTCCCAACGATACATTTGATATCATTTAATAACATTGATATACTAAATAATAGCATGACTGTAAATTTTATGCAACGGGTTTTGGGGAGTTCCTTTGTGTTGACCGCGCACGGGTGGGTTGGGAGGAGGACAACACTTATTGACGGTGCACCCCGCCCTCTAATATTTATGTTTTTAGATGAGAAGAAAATTTATTTTTATTATTCCATTAAAAATTATTTTTACCAAATTGTATAAAGCTTAGAGGGCGGGATACGAAAAATTGCGGCGGCGAAAAAGCGAGG
>CAZEXD010000029.1:0-6992 GCA_964516865.1 uncultured Candidatus Saccharibacteria bacterium | reverse complement strand
CTTTGCGGGCACGGCGTCTACAAAAATTAAGGAATATCAACTACAATATAACTTTTTTCATCAATTTTTTCAATCTCAAGGTTAGCATAATTTCCCTTGTCGCTTCGCCATTCGTTTGAAAATCCCCAGTCATTCCATTTCCAAACCGCAATATAATTTCCGACACATTTTAGATTTTGAGAATAATCACCCTCAATTACTACTAAATCGTTTTTTCCGTCATTATCAACATCGGCAATCTTAAATTCACAATTCGGCTCAACGAGATTTGAAGAACCCCAAACTTGTTTAATTGCGTCACCGCTAAAATCCAAAACAAAAAAATGATTTTTTACACTCATATCGTTTTCTTTAACCCAAAATGGCTTCGATGAGCCAAAGCTACCAGATTTCCAAAGAGATAAATTTATGTCCACAATCCCGTCATTATTTGAATCGGCGAGAACAAAATCATCGATCCACCAATTGCTCGGCGATTGCCAAATCATTTTTTCGTTTTCCGTAATTGTTAATCTTCCATTTTCTAGATCGTAATTTTCAAGAACTGAATCATTATCTAAATCTTCCTGTTCTTGTTTAGAAATAATCATACCACTCTTGGAAATGTCGCTGTAAATCGTGGCTCTTGTCCCTTTTTCAAAATTATTACTGCTATCATTCCACGAATAAACACCTTGGCTTGCCAGTGAAAAATTTAATCTCTGTAAAATTTTATCCGCCTGGTTTTTATTTACCATTTCCGGCTGAACCAGATTTTTCATAACTACGGGCAAGAGGGAAATTTTGTTAATCCCGTTTTTGGCAAAATAAACTTTGATAGCCAAACCCTCTTTTGTTTCCTCTGATTGCGGCTGGTCAAAAACAAAATTTCCCAAGCTGTAAAAAATGTATTTGCCTTTGTATTTTTCCAATGTTTGCACCACATGGGGGTGGTGGCCAATAACTAAATCGGCTCCGGCGTCAACCGCCGCATGAGCAAAATTTATCTGTGAATTATTCGGTTTTTCGTCATATTCAATTCCGGCGTGCATTGAAACGATTATAAAATCGGCTTTCTGTTTCGCCTCTTTTACAGCTTCAGTCATTTTGTCTATCCGCATAAAAGCCGTTCCAAAGCGATTAGCTGACGCCTCATAATAAGCCGGAACAACATCGGTATCGTTATATGCCAGAAAAGCAAATTTTATTCCTTTCTTCTCAATGTAAACAGGCTGGTATGCTTCTTGCTCATTCTGTCCCGCTCCAACATATTTTATCCCTGCGTTCTTAAGAAAATTAAAAGTGTCTTTCAGCCCTTTTTCTCCGAAATTCGGAGTATGGTTATTTGCTAGCGACAAAATAGAAAATCCGCCTTGTTTTAATGCTTGTTCAGTCCCCGGATTTGACCTAAAAATCATTTCAAAATCGGGAATTCCCGACCCTTGCGTGATTGGCGTTTCCAAATTTCCGAAAACTAAATCAGCGCTTTTTAGATAATCTCTAATTTTCAGAAAAGGATAGTTGATGTCATTCTGTTTTTTCACTATTTTTTCCACTCCTCGCGAATAAGAAATATCGCCAACTACAACCAAAGAAACTTCCTCGTTTGCTTGAGAAAGTTTCTTTTTCTGAGTCAAAAACTCTGAAAATTCTTTTTCGCCTTGTGTTTGGCTTTCTGAAGTTTCCTGATTTTTGGGAGAATGTAAATAGTAGCTACTGCCCCAAAAGGCAATGGCGAGAACGGAAATAGAAATGACGATTAACCATGTAATTTTCTTTTGCATTCATTTTATTTTGCGACAAAGGCATCAGTCCAAGACGGCAAAGCTGGAGCTTGACCGGAATTTAACAACTCTCGCCATTTTTTATCGGTCAATCTATCAGACATCGGCCAAGTAAATTCGTAATAGGAATAAACTCCGCCTTCGGCGATTTTTAATTTTCCGTCAATAGGAACAACAACATAAATCTCGGAAATTTTACCTGTGCCTACTTCCAAAACTTGGCCGTTCGGATCGGTAGCGACATCAGCGACAATGGCAGCTGGATTTTGATCTAAGAAATCTCTTTGACCTAATTCTTTATATTGCGGCTCGTCCTTATTTATCTCAAGCCAGAAATGCTCTAATTGCCCGCCGTATGAACGGATAAGCTCGTATTCTTCATCGGTCAATTTCTCATTATTCAATTCTTTTTCCGATATTGTTTTAAGAGACATTGCTAATTGCTCCATTTTTCCTAAATTATCTTTCATGCTTGGCGTCAAAAGCCCCCGAATATCCAAACCTTCGTTTGTCATTTTGAGAAGCGAGGCGAGGCGGGCATACACATATGGATTTGGCTCAACATACCCCCGATCATCTGGTGGAGGTGGTGGTTCGTCGCCACCCGCTCCGAGTTCAGCATAAACCTGCTTGGCGTAAAGAATGGTGTCATGCTTCAATTCGGCCCAGCTTCCCAAAAATGTATTAAGGTCTTTTCTTAACCAAGCAGTATTTTGCATAAAGGACGGGTAGCCATTTCCTTTTTCATCAAGAAGTGGACGGAGCTGATACAGCCAGCCCCAGTATAAATTTTGCGTCCAATTTTCAGTTGGCAAGCCGGAAAGATATGTTTGCATTTTTGACATATTTTCAGGATAGCAGACATATTGAGTTTCGCCCATTTCGTTTAAAATATTCATTGCTTCATGTGAACCCATTGTTGCCGGAATATCTAATCCCTTAGGAAGACATCTTGCTCCTGACAAACACCCTGTTTTTTCTGGCTTAAATGCTGGGCAAGATTTAGTTTTATCGCCGACTTCCCGATAGACAAGGCGTTGAAAAATAGAAGCATCAATAGTAAATCTTTGCCCCATAAAACGGAATCCCTTAATTTCTTTTTCTCTATCTGATTGAATTGATGCTTGAAAAATCGGCATTGAATTGATTTGCGGCGGTTCTAGGGTCTTTGCTTCGTTAATAAAAGCGGCAAATTTATTTTTGTCGTTTGCCACTGATGGAAATGTCGCGTTTGCGCCGTAAACTTTTTCTGCTAAATCCTTAAATTGATAATAAGTAATGTCATCGCTTTTGCCGACAAAGAAATTTACCGGCTCGTAAATTTTGTTCCAGCTGTTCCGATTATTTTCTTTATTGAGCGCGAGAGTAATAAGTAATGCTGATTTTACTTCATCGTCACTTTTCATTCTAAAAGTAAGACGGCCATACCACATCATTGATTTAAAATAGGCCTTTAATTGTTCTGTTTTCTCATAATGGCCCCTTGGAATGTATTGCGAGTAATCCTCTTTTAACGCTTCTAATGATTGAGGGCCTTGCGGAGTATCAATCATTATGTCCTCTCCACCGCCAATGTTCATTACAGGAGATTTTGCTATACCTTGATGAGCTTCAATAAGTGCTAATTCTTGGTTAACTTCGTTTGCGACAATTGACGGAATACTAACTGACGGATCCAAGAGTTTACTTCCAACAGTAAAAAATCCAATATTTCTTTTGGCAGCGTTTTCCCATTCGGTGCCCTTTAAGTTGTTGTATTGATTAAGCGATTCGGCAAGCATATTGACGCTAAGTTGTTTCAATTCAGTTGCCAATTTTTGCTCCTCTAACTGCTTGAGCAGGAAATCAAACATTAAATGATAGTTGTGGAGTATTGAGTCCGTTGTAATAAAACTCGGTACATAGCTATAACGATTTGATTCATATAGTGAAAAAAATTCATTATGGTAAGACGGCCTAACCACAAAAGCGTTTTTTATTAATAAATTTCTTTCTTTGTCAGAAAAAGAAGAAGGAGAAAAATTATAGTAATAAAGATCTTTGGCATTAATAATATTGTTCAAGTCTGGGCTCACAGTATAAGCCGGAACTTTCGGGCTGATATTTACCGGCACTTCCTCATAAGTCGCAAATTTAGAAGCGAACGTCACGGCGGGCTTATAAATATCTTCGGCTGTTTTCTTTATTATGTCTTGACCCGATTTTGGTAAAACAAAATAAATAGCCAAAGCAATAATAACAACCGCTCCCAAAATTCCTGAAATAATCCAATTTTTTTTCTTTGGTTTTGGTTCGGACATAATTGGCGGCATTTGAGGATTCTCCGGCATTGGTTGATTAAAATTTTGATTGTCCATATTTTTTATAAATTTAGTTTATTTAAACTTACGATCTTGCTTTAGGGAATTTTATCCCACTCTAACTATTTCTATGATATTACTAAAATCAATAAAAGTCGAAAAGAAAGGGAGTAAAATTTCAAAAACGCGCGCAAGGGAGGGTGGGGCAAGCGTTTTTACCTCTTTTCTTTCTCTTAAAGCCGCCGCGCCCGCGAAAGGGGCAATGCAGCAGGCGGGCAAAAAGGAAGGGGATTGGGGGGAACGCCCCGAAGGATTCGCTTTGCGACCCTACGGGGTAAAAATTTTTGCCCGCCTGCCGGGAAACCCCCAGCGATTTTTTCGGACGGCGGCGGGATCTTAAAATGGGTGGCGGGTGGGCTCAGAAATTTAATGTCTTTATGCTTCCAATTTAGCACAAATATACTTAAAAGTAAATTTGCTATTGACAGTGATTTTTCATTTGATACAATAGACCTATACCTATGGTCGGGGTGTGGATAAATAATAATTAATAAATTTTCAAAAATATGACTACTCAAAAAGAAAAAACTCTCATCAATTTCAAAAAGGCCCAAAGCTTAATATCAAAAATCATTAAGATGGTCGAAACCAATGAATACTGCATTGATATTATGCAGCAAAACTTGGCGGTAATAGGGCTTTTAAAATCTGCCCATCAAATGTTAATGGAGAATCATCTTAATACCTGTTTTAAAACGGCAATGGCAACAAAAAACGAAAAAAGAAAACAAGAGATGATTCAAGAGATTTTAAAAGTTACAAAACTATTTAATAAATAATTAAAATTATATGATTAAAAATAAAAAAGAACATATCTATTATGTCAAAGGAATGCATTGCGCTTCTTGCGAAGTTTTAATTGAGAAAAAATTGTTAGAGTTAGAAAATATAAAGTCAGCCGAAGCTTCAACCGCTAAAAGTGAGGTGTTAATCGAATACGAAGACAAAAGGCCAACCCTTGAAAGATTGAACGAAATTTTTAAAAAAGAGGGTTATGTTTTTTCTGACCAGCCAAGAGAAGTAATAAATGGTTTTAAACCGAGAGAGTTTTTTATTACCCTCGGCATAGGATTATTGATTATTATCGGTTTTATCGGATTAAATAGATCGGGATTATCAGGGTTAATAAATGTTGGCTCAAAATCGTCTTTGCCGGTATTTTTTGTATTCGGGCTTGTGGCCGGGATTTCCAATTGTGCGGCTTTGGTCGGCGGAATAATTCTCTCCATGTCAAAACAATGGGGGGAATTATATTCGGACGCCGACTCTACTTGGAAGAAAATTCAGCCTCACTTAATTTTTAATGCCGGCAGACTTATCTCTTACAGCATTTTAGGGGCGGCGTTAGGAGCAATTGGTAGCAAACTAAATTTTTCCTTAAAATTTGGGCCGATTTTAGTTATCGCTGTTTCTATAATGATGATTTTTTTGGCTTTTCAGATGTTCGGTTTCAAAGCGTTTAGAAAATTTCAATTTACGATGCCCAAATTTATGACGAGATTTATTGCCAATGAGTCTAATTTCAAAGGCCGCTATATGCCGTTTTTAATGGGTGCGTTTACTTTTTTCTTGCCCTGCGGTTTTACTATAACCGCCCAAGGGTTGGCTTTGATTTCCGGAAACGCAATTCAGGGAGGATTAATTATGTTCTTATTCGCGTTGGGAACTTTACCAATGCTTTTACTTATTGGGTTGTCTAGTGTTAAATTTTTGCAAAAATCGCATTTATCTGAAAGATTTTTGAAAATAGCCGGCATCTTGGTTCTATTTTTTGCTCTCTACAATATAAATTCTCAGTTAAATGTCTTGGGGATTTCCAGTCTTAGCGATTTTGGTATCAATTCAACCCAATCTTCTAATACTAACAAAAATACTTCATATAAAAATAAAAACGAGGAGGGATTGGCTCCAATTGTTAATGGCAAACAAATTTTAAAAATGGACGCCTCCTCTCGCGGTTATTCGCCAAATTATTTTAAGGTAAGAGCTGGGGTGCCAGTAAGATGGGAAATTACCGATACAGGAACAAGCGGATGTACTAATGCTGTCATCTCAAAAAGTTTATTTGAGGGAGAAATTCCTTTAACCCCAGGCCAAATCAGTATTAAAGAATTTACCCCTGAAAAGCCGGGTAAATATAAATTTAGTTGTTGGATGGGAATGGTTTCCGGGATTATAGAAGTTGTGGATAAAAGCGGTGCAACATCTCAAAATAATGTTTCCAATGGCAACGGAAATTTGTTTGCTCCATCAGGCGCAGAGAATTCATGAGGCAGTTGCAGTGTAAATGGGAGATGCGGTTGCGGCGGAAGGTAAAAATATAGAATTAATTTTTTTATGAATATGAATCAAAAAACAATTTTAAAAATCTCGGGCATGCACTGCGCTTCGTGCGCGGCGAATATTGAAAATACCTTAAGAAAAGAAGAAGGAATTAAATCCGCCAATGTTAATTTTGCAGCGGAGAAACTTTATTTGGAATTTGATCCCATTGAAATAAGTATCGCCAGGATTCAAAAGATTATTGAAAAGTTGGGGTACAAAGCAACAGAAGAAACTGCCGGGGAAGAAATGCACGATCATCATAAAGAGGCGAAGGCGCAGGAAATTCAAAAATTAAAAAAGCGGTTTATTTTTGCTTTGATTTTTAGTTTGCCCATTATTTATATGGTAATGGGCGAAATGCTCGGCTTGCCAATGCCAAAAATTTTTGAGGCATACGGAACAATAATTCAGTTTGTTTTGGTTACGGCTGTTATTATTTCTTGTTTTAATATCTGGATATCTGGTTTTAAAAATTTACTGCGCCTGAGCCCCAATATGGATTCTCTTATTTTTATTGGCACAGCCGTTGCTTATTTTTATAGTT
>CAZEXD010000028.1:0-7372 GCA_964516865.1 uncultured Candidatus Saccharibacteria bacterium | reverse complement strand
CCTCAAAGGGGTTAAAACAAAAAGCGCAATATTTTATTTTATTTTTTAGTTCCTGAATGCTGGCGATTAATTCATCTATTTTTTCTTTTGGTAGTTTTATTAAATAAAAAACAAAACGACTCGCGGTCCGCGGACCCACGGTGGGAAATTTGGAAAAAATATCAATTAATTTTTGGATAGAGGGAGGCATTAAAATAATTATCAATTGTTAAAATTATTAAAAATCCAAAATCCGAAAACCAAAAACCAAAAACAATTTTTAATTTCCAATTATTCGATGGCGTATTCTTCTTTCTCTAAGTTTTTAAAAGTAACTCTTTGTTCGTCAAAATAAAGTTCAACCTTTCCCAAGGGTCCGTTTCGATGTTTAGAGATAATTATATCAGCGATATTTTTTCTTTCCGTGTTTTCTAAATATCTGTCTTCCCGATAAATAAACAACACGACATCAGCGTCTTGTTCAATGGCGCCGCTTTCGCGCAAATCCGCCAATCGTGGAATTTGGGGAGTCCTTTGTTCAACCGCTCTTGATAACTGTGAAATAGCCAAAACAGGAATATTTAATTCTTTTGCCAATGCCTTTAAGGAACGCGAAATTTCAGTAACCTGTTGAACAGCGCTTAAATTTTTATTCGTAGAATCCATTAATTGAAGATAATCAATAATCAACAATCCCAACCCTTTATCTGCCTGTAATCTTCTTGCCATTGCCCTCATTTGCAAAATATTAGTAGAACCGCCGTCGTCAATATAAATGGGCGCCTCCGATAATATTCCCATTGCCTCCTGAATTCTGGAAAAGTCGTTATCTTCTCCTTCGGCAGAAAGATGACCAGTTCGAATTCGCCAGAGATCTACTCCTGCTTGGGCCGCCAGCAACCTGTCAACAATTTGATCTTTTGACATTTCTAAACTAAATATGCCAACTGGCGCTTTATGCTGAACCGCTACTTGTCTGGCAATATCCAAAGCCAGAGATGACTTTCCTAAAGACGGCCGGGCGGCTAAAATTATCAAGTCGGATTTTTGCAATCCAGCCAAAATATTATCCAAGTCTCGAAAACCAGTGGGAAGACCTCTTAAATTTCCTTTATATTTTGATAGTTCATCTATTCTTTCAAAGGTTTCACCTAAAATATCTTTTATTGGCACAAAAATATGAGAAAGCGATCTTTGGCCAATGCTAAAAATTGTTTTTTCCGCTTTATCTAGCAGAGCGTCAACATCTTGCTCTTCGTTAAATGCCGCAAGACCAATTTCTTCTGAGGCGGAAATTAAATCCCTTAAAATTTTTTTTGTCCGAACTATTTTTGCGTAATTTAAAACATGAGTAGCGGTAGGAACGGCATTAATTAGGGTGGTTAAATAACTTGAACCGCCAATTATTTCTAATTTTTCTTTTTCCCGAAGACGGTTAATCACTGAAAGAAGGTCTATTGGTTCGCCCCTTTGGTAAATATCAAACATTGCCTGAAAAATTTCCTGGTGAATATCTTTATAAAAATCTTCTGCTTTAATAAAGTCAGCCACTTTAATAATAGCGTTTTTATCCAACATTAAACACCCGAGTAAGCATTGTTCTGCTTCAATGTTTTGAGGAGGAAGTTTGTCTGGTAATTTATTAGCCATATTATTTTAATTTTAGAAATTGTTTTAGAAAATAGTTAACTTTGTAAATTAAAACATAAAAAGAATTTTTAATTTTCAACCCAATAACTAATTTTTCACGAGGTAGTAATTTTATATTAGCAAAACCCAAAACTCCGCGCAAGGTCTTGACAAGTTTTCTTGAGTATGCTATGATATAGGTATAGTTAGCGTCCTACCAACCTCTCCTTCCTACGGGGTACAGAAGGGAGGCGGGCGCTAAAACCACCGAGGGCTTCGTCCCCAGTTCTCCTTCGGGAGAGCAGAAGCAGAAACCCGGCGGTGGTTTCCTCGAGGATATGAGCGGAGTCACGAAGAGGGAACCGGATTGAGAAGCGAGCGTTAAAGATTTTTTAAAATCTCTTTCCTCAAACACCGTTTCTTAATCTTTTTTATCGAACTGGCTTGTGGCTTTCTGCCGATTTATTAAAATAAACCAAAATACGCCTCACCACGAGGCGTATTTTTGGTTGGCGCTAATGTTTTTTAATAACTGGACCCGAGAGGGTATCTTCCACGATGAATCCTTGTTTTTCAATTTCTTGGCGAAGTTGGTCGGCTTTTTGCCAGTTCTTATTTTTTCTGGCAATTTCTCTTTCTTGAACCAATTTTTTGATTTCAAGAGGAATTTTTTGCGGTTTAACCTCTTTTAAATTTAAGCCGAAAACTTTATCAAAATCTAATAAAAGAGTGTATTTTTCTTTTCCCGATAGTTTTTCCCTTTTTATAATTCTCCACAAAAAAGCAATGGCAGCCGGAAAATATAAGTCATTTGATATTATCTCAGAAAATCTTTTTCGGTATTTTTTAATAACCCCCTTTCTTAATTTGCTTTTGTCATTCTTAAATTCTATTATTTTTTCCTTAATTTTGTTTAAAGCGATTTGCGATGCTTTAAGCGCATTCCAGGTAAAGTTTAATCCACTTCTATAATGCGAAGTTAAAACTAAATATCTAAATGCTAGAGGATCTATTCCTTTTTTAACAAAATCTTGGACTAAAATAATATTGCCTAAACTTTTGCTAACTTTAGTATTATTTATTAAAAGCCACTCATTATGGAGCCAATATCTGGCTGTCTGTTTGCCGAAAGCGCCGAACGCTTGGGCAATTTCATTTGTATGATGAACTGGAATATGTTCTTTGCCGCCGGTATGGATATCAAATTGTTTGCCGAGATATTTTGTTGACATTGCTGTACATTCAATATGCCAGCCCGGAAAACCCTTTCCCCAAGGACTATCCCACTGCATAATATGTTGGGGTTGGTTGGTGACCCAAAGCAAAAAATCCCAAGGTTTTTTCTTTTCAGGATCAATTTTTACTCTGGCTCCCGGAGATTGTTTTTCTAATTTTAATCTAGCGAACTTGGCATAGTCGGGAAACTTTGAGGTATCAAACACTAATCCTGTTTTTGTTTTGTAGGCAAAGCCGTTTTTTTCAATTTTTTTTATAAGTTCAATTTGTTCTTTAATGTGGTCAGTTGCTCGGCAAAGTACATCCGGTTTTTGGATATTTAACAAATTCATACTTTCTAAAAATTGATTGATGTATTTTTTAGCAATTTCCCATACCGACAAACCCTCTCTTTTTGCGCCCTTTTCCATTTTGTCTTCGCCCTCATCTTGGTCAGAAGTTAAATGACCAACATCGGTAATGTTCATTATCCATTTTGTTTTATATCCCAAAAACCGCAAAAAACGGACCATCGCGTCCCACTGGATATAGGCGTACATATTGCCAATATGTTGATTCCAGTAAACTGTTGGTCCGCAACTGTAAATTCCCACCCTTTTGTCTTTTAGGGGCTTAAATAACTCTTTTTTGCCGGTTAGCGTGTTAAAAATTTTCATAGCGGTTTGTTTATAATTTTATTTTTAATATATCCTCTGTTTTTTAAATCTAAAATGCGAGAGAAAATATTTAAAAAAGAAAATATCAAAGAAAACCACAAAATATCAATAAAAAATATAGAGGGAGAATTGGGCCAGTAAATTAAAATTGCGACAATCACAACGCAAATTAAAACCATTTTTGTTTTGCCAAAAACATTTGATTCGTAATATATTTCTTTTGATCTGCGATAGATTGAAATTAGGGCGGTAGAAACTTCGGTTAAAAGCAGAATAATCAAAAGTAATTTTTGGGAGGGGTATAAACTATAAATTGTCAGCGGAATTATTAAAAGCCGGTCAGCGGTGGAATCCAGCATTGCTCCGAATTCTGTTACTTTGTTTAAGCCCCTTGCCACAGATCCGTCAAGAAAATCAGTTATGGCTCCCAGGCAAAAAAGAGGCAAAATTAAAAACTTATTTTTTATCCCCAAAAAGAAAAGCATAATAAAAAGCGCCACACCAATTAAAACCCGCAGCCAGGTTATGTGATTTGGCAGTATTTTTCTCGGCCAATAAGGTTTTATAAATGAAAATAAAAGTTGGTCCCGGTAATAATCAATTCTATTTAAAAAAGATTCAAGAGCGTTTAATATCATCATTAAGTTATATTAACAAAATTGATTTTAATTTTCAAACAGGGTAAGATAAAATAATTTCTGTGGCAGAAATATTTTACACATTTTTGTTGGCAATGACTCCGATAGGCGAGTTGAGATTAGCAATACCAATGGGTTTGTTGGTTTATAACCTGAATGATTTTTTGGTTTATATTATTTCTTTTTTGGGAAATTCGGTGCCGGTGGTTTTTTTGCTTTTGTTTTTTGAACCAATCTCTAAATTTTTATCCGAAAAAAGTAGGGTTTGTCAGAGAATTCTTTTATGGGTTTTTGAAAAAACGCGGCAAAAGCATACAAAAAAAATAGAAAAATACGGGCTTTGGGCTTTGGCGATTTTCACGGCAATTCCGTTGCCCCTTACTGGCGGCTGGACTGCTTCTTTAATAGCATTTTTATTTGATATTCCATTTAAAAAAGCGTTAATTGCCATTTCGGCTGGCGTTGCAGCGGCGGGGCTTATTGTGCTATTGGCGTTAAAAACAGGGGTTGCTATTGAAAAATATTTTGGCTCACAAATTTTAATTGGCGCCTTGCTGACAATTGCTTTTTGCGGGATAATGATTAAAATAATGAAAGAAAAAAATAATAAATATAAATAAAAATTTAATAATTAATAATTAGAAAAATGTCATTAGCGTTATACCGAAAATATCGACCCCAAACATTTAGTGAAATTATTGGACAGACGCATGTAGTTCGGACAGTAACCAACGCGATTGCTTCCAACTCGTTTTCTCACGCCTATTTATTTACAGGACCAAGGGGGAGCGGCAAAACCACCATTGCCAGAATTTTAGCAAAAGCCATAAATTGCGAAAATAGAAAAGACGGTGAATTTGAACCGTGCAATAAATGTTCGTCTTGTCAGGAGATTATGGCTGGCAATGCGATGGATTTAATTGAAATTGATGCGGCCTCCCACACCGGCGTTGACGATGTGAGAGCGCTAAAAGAGGGAATAAGATTTTCGCCGGTAAGAGCCAAGTATAAGGTTTTTATAATTGACGAATGCCATCAATTGAGTAAGGCGGCGGCGAATGCGCTTTTAAAAACTCTTGAAGAACCGCCTGCGCATGTAATTTTTATTTTGGCGACTACCGAGATTCATAAAATGATTCCTACTATTATTTCTCGCTGCCAAAGATTTGATTTCAAACGATTACAGACCTCCGATATTATAAAAAAAATTGAATATATTACTCAAAAAGAGGGGATTAAATTTGATAAATCGGCTTTGTCGCTGATTGCTTTGAATGCTCGTGGTTCTTTTCGGGATGCGGAAAGTTTGTTAGATGAATGTTTGAATTTTTCCGGCAAAACCTCTTTTATTAAAGCAGAGGATATTGAAGAGTTATTGGGAGTAATAAAAATTAGTCATATTGCTGAATTTGTCGATTTGCTTATTGCAAAAAATATTAAAAACGCTATCTTGTTTATTAACTCAATTGTGAACAATGGAATGGATTTACAAGAGTTTGTAAGAACCCTGATTTTTTATTTAAGACAAGCATTGTTGTTAAAAATAGACCCTGATTTTTTAAAATCGGAGGAATCTGGTTTTAGCGCCGAAGAAATTAATAAAATAAAGTCCCAAATTATTAATTTTGCCGAAAAAGATATTCAAAAAATGTTGGAAATTTTTATTGAGGCGGAAAATAAAATGAAATACGCTCCTCTTCCTCAGTTGCCGCTGGAATTAGCAGTAGTTGATATAATGGAGGTTGACCCCCCCGTCTTAAAAATTTAGCAAAATTGGAAGATGGGTTTTTTAGAATAACTGAAAAGTTATATCATTAGAGGTAGGAATTAGACGCGTTGTTTACAGTTCTTTGGGATAAAAATAACTGATTAGTTTCTCCATCGGGGTCAGATTGTTAATGCCTTTGTGCGGTTTCACGGTATTGTAGTAATTAACGAACCGGATTAGTTCTTGTTTTCTGTGAACTCTGCTTTTAAACTCCGTCTTTCGGCACCACATATCCAGTAATGCCCTGATTACTCTTTCTGCTTTGCCGTTGGTCTTGGGAGTTTTAACTCTGGTAAATCTCTGTTCAATCTCGTTTTCCAGGCAGAGTTTGGCAAAAGCGTGTGTCTTGGGATTTCCCTTGTATTCAGTCCCATCGTCAGTATACCATGTTTCAATGGTATAGGGGCACTCTTCCAGTACCTGCTTTAAGAAGTTGGCTGCTGAAAACGGGGTTTTATCAAGTAGAATAGCTGCGTAAAGCTCTCTGGAGAAGTCGTCTATGGCTACAAATAGGTGTTCTGGCTTCGCGAATGGAGTTTCTCCTTTAAGTAGAGGTAATCTGGTGTGGTCTGAATGGAACATCTCGCCCGGATACTGCTTGTTGTATCTCTTGGCCTGGACCTTTAGCTTCTTTTCCAGTTCTGCTTCTATTTTAGCAAGCCTCTTGAATCCGTATTCCAGGCACCGGTACCTCTTGTTGATACTCTTGTGAATACTGAAATCTTTTTGTCTGCCTCTTTCCAGCGCTCGGTATATTGTCGGTCTGGAAATGCTGTACTGCCGCTGCAGATCGCATCCTAATTCCTTTATTAAAATATTTATCAAAGATTTCCCGACGTTGTACGGGTGTCAGGCGAGCCCGTTTATGTATAGTCATATTATTTACACTTTACCTTTAAATAGTTAAAAGTGTAAACAACGCTCGGAATTCTTACACATTAGAAGAAAAGAATAATATAAAAATAGTTTTTTAGGCACCCTCATAATTGGAGAGAAGAAAGGAGGTGGGTAATGAATTAGACCATTTTGTATGTCGTTATTGTTTGAAAACCAGAACCCATGCCACGTGGTCGGGAGCCCACCGGCACGTTAGGGGAATTTCTTTAAAACCTTGCGCAAAGAAAAGTGGGCGACGCCACCACCATCTTCTCCGAGTGCCACATTATTATCTGTCGCTTAAACCAAAAAGGAGAGCGTAATAATCGTTTTCACCTTGTCGTCCAGCCGCCCATTTGGGTGTTTTTTTAAACAAATTAGCGTCTTTATATTTTCAAAAACAAAAACGCAATAATTAATATTACTGCGTTCAAAAGAAGGAGGGCCACCGCATTTCTGGGGGTCTCAATGTGTGTGGGGTGAGTAGGCAAGCCAGTACCCGCTTAAGGAAATGCGGTGGCCCCATAGACAACTTGGAAGAACTAGAACAAGCGTCTCTATTTGGGACGCAATTCCGCTTTGGTGGAGGC
>CAZEXD010000027.1:0-7558 GCA_964516865.1 uncultured Candidatus Saccharibacteria bacterium | reverse complement strand
CTCTTCTTCCCGCGTTTCCCTTCCCGCTTATTCTAATTATCTGGTTTGTATCAACTCCAGCGGGAATTACTACTTGAATATCTTCTTCGCTTTTTATTCTTCCTTCTCCATAACACACATTACAAAGTTTTTCCGGGGCTTGCCCCTCGCCGCGGCACTCGGGACAAACAGCAGAGTGAGTAAAAGAACCGAAAATCGTTTTTTTAATTTGCTGAACATATCCGGTGCCCCGGCAAGAAAAACATTCGTTGATTTTCGCGCCTGGCTCCGCCCCGCTTCCTCCGCAACGAGAGCACAAAATCATCTTTTTCAAAATAAATTCTTTCTTTACCTCTGTTAACGTTTCTTCCAAAGGGATCTCTAATTCAATTTTGATATCGCTTCCCTTTTTTATGTCTTTTGTTTTTCGTCTACCTCTTTCTCCAAAACCGAAAAAGTCCCCCAAAATATCACCCAAATCTCCAATATTGCCAAAATCAAATTCAACGCCAAAATCCTCAGGTCTCTTGCCCCAAAACCAACCGGTATCAAAACCTGTATCGCCTCCCGGCATTCCTCCCTCAAAAACCTGCCCATATTTGTCATATTGCGCCCTTTTTTCTTTATCGGAAAGAACTTGATAGGCCTCATTTATCTCCTTGAATTTTTTTTCATCGCCGCCTTTATGAGGATGGTATTTATGAGCAAGTTTATGGAATGCTTTTTTTATTTCTTCTGGCGACGCATTTTTAGAAACACCCAAAATTTGATAATAATCTTTCATTCAAATTTTTAATTTGAGGTTTTTAATAAATAAATTTGAAATATTTAAAGTATTTCGAGTTGATTTTAAATTTCAAATTAGGATTTCTCTTTATATTCTCCTTCTTCGGCATCGGGTTTATTCTTTTCTCCTTTTGGCGGATTTTTATATAATTCTACTCCAACCCTCTGAATCTCCTGAGAAAGTTCCTGCGTTTTAGTTCTTATTTCTTCAATACTATCACTATCCTTAACTTTTTTCAATGCTTCAATTTTTTCTTCTACGTTGTTTTTTACTTCAGCGCTTATTTTGTCTCCCGCCTCTTTTAAGGTTTTCTCTGAAGCATAAATCAAGTTTTCCGCTAAATTTCTTGCCTCAATTAATTCTTTTCGTTTTCTATCTTCCTCTGCGTGAAGTTCGGCCTCTTTTTTCATTTTTTCAATTTCTTCTTTAGACATTCCAATTGAGCCTTCTATTCTAATCGATTGCATCCTTCCTGTTGCTTTATCCTTCGCCGAAACATTTAAAATGCCGTTGGAGTCAATATCAAAAGAAACCTCTATTTGAGGTATGCCTCGCGGAGCAGGGGGAATACCATCTAATATAAATTTACCAATTACTTTATTGTCTTGTGCCATTGGTCTTTCTCCTTGCAGAACATTAATTTCCACTGATGTCTGATTGTCTGCCGCCGTTGAGAATATCTGCGTTTTGGAAACTGGATAAATTGTGTTTTTGGGAATCAAAATTGTATTTACTCCGCCCAAGGTTTCTATTCCTAATGACAATGGCGTCGCATCTAACAATAACACTTCTTTTGCTTCTCCCGCCATAACTCCACCCTGAATAGCCGCGCCAATCGCCACAACCTCATCGGGATTAATGGATTTGTTTGGTTCTTTTCCGAAATATTTTTTTACTGCTTCCTGAATCGCCGGCATTCTTGTTTGACCTCCGACCAAAACAACTTCTTCAATGTCTTTAGCCGATAATTTTGCTTCTTTTAACGCCTGATCAACTAATTGAATCGATTTTTCAATATAATCATTAACCAAACTCTCTAATTGGGCGCGGGTTAATTTATAATATAAATGTTTTGGCCCAGAGGAATCAGAGGTAATAAAAGGCAAATTAATTTCTGTCTCTAAAGAGGTTGACAATTCAATTTTTGCTTTTTCCGCGGCCTCTTTTATTCTTTGAAGCGCCAATTGGTCTTTAGACAAATCAATGCCTTCGTCTTTTTTAAAGTTATCAATTATCCAATTCATGATGCGCTGATCAAAATCGTCGCCGCCCAAATGCGTGTCTCCACCGACACCAATTACTTCAACCGTATCGGGATCTTTACGGATATCAAGAATGGAAACATCAAAGGTTCCGCCGCCAAAATCATAAACTAAAATTTGTTCACCTTTTCTTTTGGTTAAGCCGTATGCCAAAGCAGCCGCGGTTGGTTCATTTAAAACCATTCTGACATTAAATCCGGCGATTTCTCCGGCAACCTTGGTCGCCTTTCTTTGCGAATCGTCAAAATAAGCGGGACAGGTAATAACCGCGTCAGTGATTTTTTCGCCGAGTTTCTCTTCGGCGTCCGCTTTCAATTTTTGTAAAACGATGGCGGAAATTTCAGCGGGTTTATACCATTTTTCCATCATTTTTACCTCCACTCCACCATCGCTTGCTTCTCGAATATCATAAGAAAGAAGTTTTTTGTCTCTTTGCACTTCGGGGTCGGAAAAGCGTCTACCGATTAACCTTTTTACAGAATAAATAGTATTTTTCGGATTGGTTATTTGCTGCCGTTTAGCCAAAATACCAACTAATCTTTCACCGTTTTTGTTTATGCTAACAATCGAAGGAGTAATTCTTGATCCTTCTTTATTCTCAATTATTTTCGGCTGACCCGCTTCCATCACCGCCACAGCCGAAAAAGTTGTTCCCAGATCAATACCAATTATCTTTGACATTTTTTTTTGCGATACCAATATACTAATTTCATACCAGTTATGTTAATAAATCTTTGGTATGATTATTCGCATATATTCGTATCGCCATAATTTTATTATATTTATTATTGACAAATATGTGTTAATAGTATTATTATATTTTAAGGTCGTTTTTCCACCCATCAAGGAGAATCTTAATGCGAGCAAGTACTAATCGCGTTAATCTCGCCTGGAGGCTGGTTGTCCTATTTTGGGTGATGGCCGGCGAAATTATGGCCTGTACCATAGTCAGGTATGTAATACCTCACGTCTATGAGACTATCTTCGCCGAGGTAAATACAGAATTCGACAACCATTTTGGAGGAGTTAAACCCCCCAAGAAGATGGAGACAGGCAAGTCCTCCTGCCGAATATCGGTTAGCCTAACAGGCCCCGGACTAATTTTCTGGGTTACGCGGGTAAAAAATAACCAAGAGTCAGATCAGTCTTTCGAAAGGCTAATTGACAAATATTTCTGGTGGGGAGGATATATTGTCCGTAACAAAGAGCGGCGCTGGAACGGATACATAGTGACGGTGGCGCCAATGCCGTCCGATACGGACAAAAAGGGACTCACCGCGGACGGCGTCCGCGACTAAAAATGGTCCCCCGAAGGCGCTCTAAGCTTTATCAGCGAAGCGCCTCTTTTTTTTATAATAATTTGCAATGTTCTTACTTTTCGAATTGCTTCGTAATTTTGACTTTCGCAGGACGAATCAATTTCCCATGCAACATATATCCGCGCTGAACCTCTTGAGCTACCGTACCAGCCTCCTTTTCATTATTTTCTATTTCACCCACAGATTCCATTGTCTTTGGGTCAAAGGGCTTACCTACAGTTTCAACCGCCTCAACTCCTTCTTTTTCTAAAAAATCAGAAATTTGTTTTTTTATCTGCCCAAAGCCCTCTATCCACTTATGATTTTTCAGTTCTTCTGGCAATTGCGTTTCGGCTAAATAGATATTGTCTAAAATTGGCAAAATTTTTAAAATTATCTCTTCGTTTGCATATTTTATAATTTGACTAATTCTTTCCATTTCATCTTTTTTGTAATTCAAAAAATCCGCCCGTTCTCTTTTCCAACCATTAAGATAATCTTCGCATTTCTTTCTCAACTCCTCTAATTCATTATTTTTTTTATCATCGTTGTTTTTTTTATTGTTTTCCATAAATTAATTAAAGGTTTTCTAATTCTTTTAATAATTGATTAATTATATTTTCATTTTCTTCACAAATTTCTTTTGTTGGACCCAAAACTGTTAATGCCTTAAACAATTTTTCGCTGTCCAAATGATGAGATATTTCTAATGCCTCTGCTATTTCTAATAAGAACTTCGTTTCTCTCTCTAAATGCTGGCGAGCAATTTCTATCTGGCGCACAACAAAATCTGTAAAAAATTTTTCCCCCTGCCGAGCGATTTTATCTGCAAAATACTGATATGCTTTTTTGGTTGGCACTCTACCAGCGGAGGTATGGGGTTGCACTATATAACCCTTTTTGGTCAACACCTGCAACTCATTTCTAATCGTCGCCCCGCAAACATCTAAAGAGGTAACGCGTTTTAACACCTCTGAACTAACTGGCTTAGTTGTTTTAATATATTCTTTAATAAGGCCATTCAGTATTTCTTCTTGTCGTTTTGTTAAATTTACCATAAGGCTTTTAAGGCATAATAATAAGGATAATATTATGATACAAAAATTATCACTCTCTTGTCAAGAGTGATAATCGCTAAAGATATTTTTCACCTTAATCGTTCCCGGTTGTTAGATGTCTTTAATCAATAATATCGAGAATCATCAGAATTATTCTAAAAAACAAAGGTTTCTCTTCTTATTCCAATTTATTTTAAAGATTTTCCTCGTTTTCTTCTTCGCTCTCTTCGGTTTTGGCAACTGTTTTTTCGCCCGACATCTGTTCTTTTCCCTTTTTAACCCCTATTAAATAAATAACCACTGCTATTATTATAATTAAAGAAAGAATTGTAAAAATAATATTTGAAGACATAATATTACGCTTAAAACTCAAAACATAAAACTCAAAATTTTAAAAATAATTTGAATCTTAGTTTTTGTTTTAAGATAATTTTCTTTATTATACTATTGCAGTTTTTAAAAAACAAATAGAAGGTGTGGATAACTTTTTGTGATTAATTTATTCGTTTTCAATTTGCGAATTTAATTTGACAAAGAATAAAAAATATGATAAAATAAAATAATAGAGGGGATTCTGCCATTTTCCTGAAAGGAGAAAAGTATGGCAGAAAAAATGGTGTCCTGTCCTCATTGCAAGGGCACTGGCCAGTGCTGGTGTTCGGCGTGCCAAGTGCGCGCTGGGGTTGCGGATTTGGACTTCCGCGACGAACCGGACACCGGTCGGCAGGAGGAGGGTCAATGCCATATCTGTAATGGCAGCGGCAAAATCTCTGTCGACCCTGACCGTGTTGCGAGGACGACCGCCAGCGTCGTCGCTGGCGAAATTTAGTTCAAGCCGTCCTTGACAACAAAGGCAGAAGGAACAGCGCTTGCGCTGTTCCTTCTGCCTATTTTTATTAGGGAAACTAAGCCGTCGGGACCACCGTACGTTTTTTAGTTTTTAAGCTTTAAGGTCAATTCGTAAATATCCCCGGCGCCCATAATTACCACTACCTCACCGCCTCGCAAATTTTTTTTAAGATAATTTTTAATTTTATTTTTTGGTAAATAAATTACGTTTTCTCTATCAATTTTTTTGACTAACTTTTGAGAATTTACTTTCTTTTTTATCGCTTCTTTTTCCCTGCCCGCCACACTGTAAATATCGGTAATTATAATCTTATCAATAGGCACCTTGCGAAATGTTTTTACAAAATCATCGAACAAATAAAATGTCCTTTGATATTGATGGGGTTGATAAACGCACCAGATTCGCTTATTTGGATATTTTTCTCGCGCTGCTTTTAGAGTCATTTTAATTTCTGTAGGGTGGTGACCATAATCAGAAATAATTTTTAATTTTAAATTTTTAATTTTCAAATCTTTCTCTTCGAATCTGCGCCAGGCGCCCCGATATTCGGATAGGGCCTTAAAAGAAATTTTATCCGGTATTTTTAAAATTCTCGCCACGGCCAACGCTGCCAAGGCGTTAGAGACATTGTGTTCTCCCGGCACCTTCAAAATCCTTTTTAATTTTTCCGCTTCCGATTGTTCTAAGGAATATTTTTGAATCTTGAATTTAGCATTTGATATTTTTTTGGATTTTGGAGTTTGGAATTTAGAATTTAATATCTTGTTTATATTCTTATCATCTTTATTCGCCACCAACCAGCCGTTTTTTGGCAAATGCCCCACATATTCTTTAAAAGCATTTATCAAATTATCTAAAGTTTTGTAATAATCCAGATGGTCGGCTTCTAAGGTTGTTAAAACAATTATTTTTGGCCAATAATTTAAAAAAGAGGCAAAATGTTCATCGGCTTCAATTACCAGATATGGCGATTTTCCCGCCCGGCAGTTGCTATCCCCAAATTCTTTTAACTTTGTGCCGACAATTACTGTTGGATCTAATCCGGCTTTTGTTAAAAGCAAACCGATCATCGCGGTGGTAGTGCTTTTGCCATGAGTTCCGGAAACGGCGATAGTAAAATGTTTTTTTGTCAGTTCACCAAGTGCTTGAGGATAACTAAGGCATTTTATGCCCATTTTTTTTGCCGTCAGGAGTTCTGGGTTATTTTTTTCAACAGCCGGGCTATAAACCACCAAGTCAGATAATTTTGGAATTTGAAATTTGAATTTTGGATTTTTTTTCGAATTTCGCGCTTCGGATTTGAAAATTTTTATACCCAATTTTTTAAGTTGGTTTGTTATTTCAGATAAAACCAAATCCGACCCCGAAACCTCATGTCCTTTTGCCAAATAATACTGCGCCAATGCCGAAACCCCAATTCCTCCGATTCCAATTAAATGTATTTTCATTTTGATAAAATATTTAAAAATATAAATTTAATCCGTATCTCTTATTCAGGTATTCAAGCGAATAACAGGATAAATTGCAGAATTAATTTTAATTTAAAAAATAAGCGTCGGGAATTAGGTTAATTTTTTTAAAAAATATGATTCCAAAGTTTTATATTCCGACCCAGCCCGCCTTAATTGACTTTCCATTACTTCAATTGATTTGACTTCAAATGATAAATTTATATCTTCTTCTATTTCTGGTCTTTCGTCCGGCTCAATTCTTCGCCATTCCCACTGATTTATTCTGGCTAAAGTAATATGGGGAATATTTTCTCTGTTTTCTGGTTTGAAATGGATTTTCGGAGAAGCCGCCAGGGCCTCCGCCAGCCTGTCGCACAATAAATTAAACTCTTCGCACCTTTCGCCAGTCGCCCAAATCATTCGCGGCGGCATTATTTTCGGCGGACCATACAAAATCTTTTTTATATTTAAAGAAAAGCAAGTGTGCTTGTTTGCCACCTCTTTAACAATTAAACAAACTTCAGCCAGTTCTTGGTCTGTTAGATAGCCCAAAAACTCCAGGGTGATGTGTAAATTTTCTTTTTTTGTCCACCTGACCCATTGGTTAGAATACTCGTCTTGACTCAGAGTAAACTTATTTTTAAGTTCGTTTTGGCGCTTAACCAGTTCGTTTTTTATTTCCTCTGGCAGATTTATGGCAATAAAAATTCTGTGACGCTTGTTCATATTGATTGAATATTATCACTTTTTTAGAAGAATCAGGTTCAATCAATGCAATTCTAATGAAATAATAACTGAATATATTTCTTTATATAAATCAGTTTTATCAAGCCAAAAATTCTAACCCCCGATCACTAAGACAAGGAAACCCGC
>CAZEXD010000026.1:0-8893 GCA_964516865.1 uncultured Candidatus Saccharibacteria bacterium | reverse complement strand
GACCTAATGTTACTTTAACAACATTAGCGACTTTGTCTATACCACTTTTTAATGTCTTGCGAGCATTCTCGCCATATTTAATTTGTTTAGCCATAGTTTTACATCAAATTACAAACACCAAATTACAAACAATAATCAATGCCCAAAATTAATGACCAAAACATTTTCGGAGTCTTGAAAATTGAAATTTGAATTTGTTTGGAATTTGGAATTTGAAATTTGCTATTATTTGGAATTTGCTATTATTGAGTTTATTCAATAATGGCCAATATATCTTCTTCTTTGGCAATTAAGTACTCTTTGCCGTCAATTTTAATTTCTGTAGGGCCGTATTTAGTAAAAATAACCTTATTGCCGGGTTTTACTTCCAGGGGAAAAATTTTGCCATTTATGTTTTTTCCCGAGCCAACCGCAATTACCCGACCTTGTTCTGGCTTTTCCTTTTCTACAGTATCGGGAAGCAAAATTCCCGATTTGGTTTTTTCTTCTTCTTTAATCGGTTCAATTAAAACATGGTCCGATATCGGTCTGATGTTTACCATTTTTCCGAAAAACAAAAAACAAAAAACAAAAAACAAAAATTTGTTAATTGTTTATTGTTTTCTGTTCATTACTTTATAAGACCTTTGAGTGATAAAGTTTTAATATATTTAAAAGTTTAGAAAATTAAAATAAGTTTGTCAACCTCTTCAATAAGATTCTGTTAAGATTTTGGCTATTTATTAAGAAAATAAAGCGAAAAACCATTTTTTATAAAAATGCCCGACAGAATCCGTCGGGCAACCTCCCAAAGAGCAAAAGAGCAGCGCTTAGGCATTGGGTTGAATTGGACGAAGAGGAACTCCTTTCTTGTCGCAGAAGAAAACGTCTCTTCCACTTAAAGATATTTCCTTTAGACAAACACCTCCTAACATTCGATCCGCCTTATCCCAAAAGCTCCAACTGACATTAGCGTGCTTACAACAATCCTCACACTCGGCTATGGTTGGCTGCGGCTTTTCCAGGTCCGCCCATCTTCTTTTTTCGTTCATCTTTTGCCTCCTTCAAAGATTTTGTCTTGATTTGCAAAGACACTCTTTGCAAAAATCAAGAACCCTTTTACTTCCAAAGAGACCAATTTTCAATTTTATTAAAATATTAAAGAATGTCAAATTTAGGCATAGGACAATACCATTTTGGAATTAGAAAATCCCAGATTGTTTATTGGATGATAAAGAGTGTAGGATTCGAACTATCATCCCTTGTAACTTCTTTATTTAGATTTTTACCCTACGCTGATTTAAGAAAAATAAAACGGTATAGTGTTAACTGAGGTTTTCCAATATGTTTTTGCTCTTAGAGATGTGTTTTCTTCCTCTCATATCTTCTGGGCGCGCAGAAACAATTTGGCGCTACTTTATCTTTTGGCAAAAAGATGATTAATTGATTAAATTAGAGATAAAGAAAATCGACCTCTTTTTAGGTTTTTATTTATGCTTTTTAACATAAAGGCAATTAAAAACATTAAAAAAGGTTGATATTTCTTGCAAATTTGCTATAATGATAATATCATTAAAAAATGAAGAAGCTTCTCTCACAGATTATAGCCGGTATTTTGGGCCTGTGGTTGGCTATTTTGTTTTTACCAGAAGTAAAAGTAAAGATTTTATCTGATTCAAGTTTCTTTGGGATTCCGCTTACTAATCAGTGGCAAATTATTGTTCTGGTGGGAGTAATTTTGGGGTTACTAAATTTTTTTGTAAGACCGATTTTAAGCATTATTACTCTTCCTTTAAGAATTATCACCCTTGGTTTATTTACCTTAGTAATAAATATGGTGTTAATTTGGTCAACTGATCTTATTTTTCAAGAATTAACTATTCCTTGGTTTTGGCCTCTTTTTTGGACATCATCAATTATTTGGGGACTGGGTATTATTCTTTCTGCCTCGCTTAAAAAAAGGAGAAAAATATAATAATATAAAAATCTGAAAATAACTTATGAACCAAATATTGTTTATAATTCAAATTATAGTTTCGGTGTTCCTTATTGTTCTTATAAGTTTACAACAAAGAGGAACGGCTTTGGGATCTTCGTTTGGCGGTGGCGGCGAATTTTATATCACTCGAAGGGGTCTGCAGAAAAAAATTTATTACGCCACCATTGTCACCGCCGCTATATTTATCCTTTTAGGAATTCTCAATGTTCTAATTTAATCTACCAAAATGGGCTCTCTTAAGTTACCAACTTTCTCTCAATGGAGAAATCTTCCAAAAATTCTTTCTAAAAAAGAAAAGATTTCTCTTTTTATTTTTCTTATTTTGGCCGTTTTTTCATTTATATTCTTGATAACAGACCTTTATTTTAAAAACACAAAAATAGCGCCTGCCAATGGCGGTATTTACCGTGAAGGCGCAGTTGGCCAACCGCGTTTTATTAATCCTATTTACGGCGAAACAAACGATGTAGACCGAAATTTAATTGAATTGCTTTTTTCAGGATTGATGTCTTATGATGATTATGGCAATATTGTTAAGGATTTGGCAGATGATTATATTGTTTCAGAAGATGGAAAAACTTACGAGTTTAAATTAAAAGAAAATGTTTTTTGGCACGACGGAAAACCGCTTACCGCCGAAGACATTGTTTTCACAATCAAAACGATTCAAAATCCTGATTATAAAAGCCCCCTCAGAGCAAATTGGCTCGATGTTGAAACAGAAATAATATCCGATTACGCTTTGCGGTTTAAATTAAAAAGTCCTTATAATTCTTTTCTAGAAAATTGTACCGTAAAAATAATACCTAAACATATTTGGGAAAATGTAGCGCCGGAAAATTTTCCTCTATCTTTTTACAATCTTCAACCAGTCGGTTGCGGTCCTTACAAATTTCAAAAACTGGGCCAAACAAAAGAAGGGTTTATAAAAATGGTGGCGCTAGAAAAGAACAAAAATTATTATGGAAAATCACCAAACATCTCCGAAATTGAATTCTGGTTTTTTAAAGAAAAAGAGGAATTAATAAAAGCGGCGGAGAAAAAACAAATAGACGGCTATTCGGCTATCTATCTTAATGGCAATTATCCGTTTAATAATTTTTCTATAAAATATTTTTCTTCACCAAGATATTTTGCGTTATTCTTTAATACCCAAAACTCAAAGATTTTTTCTGATCCGAAAATCAGAAAAGCGTTGAATTATTCCATTAACAAACAAGAAATGATTGAAATATTAGAATCAAGTTTTTCCCCGGGGAAAAAAGAAAATGTTAAAGCCTACCAAATAATTGATTCGCCAATTTTACCTGATTTTTTCAATTATAATAAACCAAAAAAAACTTATGAGTTTAATATTGCTAATGCGGAAGAACTTTTAGACGGAGCGGGATTCAAAATAAATGAAAACGGAAAAAGAGAAAAAATTATTGAGAAAAAGCCCGCCTTTCAATTTACTAGCAATTTAGCAGTGGGTTCAAAGGGCAAAGAGGTAGAAGAACTTCAAAAATGTTTAAGCCGCGATCCAGAATTATATCAAGGAGACATTACCGGTTCTTTCGGCACCGCCACCAAAGAAGCGGTCGCCAAATTTCAGAAAAAGCATAAATTAGACATTGTAAACTTTGGGGCAGTGGGAAAAACCACCCGCACCAAATTGAACGAAATTTGCTCTCCCCCTTCTCAAGAAAATATCTTGCTTCAGTTTACTATTTCTACCGTAAACCAACCGCAACTGATTAAAACAGCGGAAATTTTAAAGTCCCAATGGGAAAAAATCGGCGCAACGATAGAAATAAAAACGATGAACCCCATTGAGATACGACAAATAATTAAAGATAGAAATTATGATGCTCTTTTATATGGCGAGGCGCTAGGAATGCTTTTTGACCCCTATCCTTTTTGGTACTCTACCCAAAAGAACGACCCCGGATTGAATCTTTCAAAGTACGAAAACAAAGAAGTGGACAAACTGCTTAAAGAAGGACGAGAAACTTTAAAAGAGGATGACAGAAAAATGAAATATGAAAAATTCCAAGAAATTTTAATAGAAGACGCTCCCGCTGTTTTTCTTTATAACCTAAATTATATTTACTTAATTTCTGGTAAAATAAAGGGTATAGAAACCGAAAAAATAGTTGACCCTTCAAAAAGATTTTCTAATGTCGAAAATTGGTACATAAGAACAAAACGAATATGGCGATAAAATCCAAATTACAAATTACAAATTACAAAAAAAAGCCGGACATCCGCTATTTAAACGATATAAAAGATGTTCTTTACGACACAGAGTGGGCAAAAACCGCTCCCAATTTAGAGCTTTATTATATGTATCGCGGCATTGAAGAAAAAGGAGAATTAAGATATGACATTACTATTATCCCCCCCCAAATGCTGGGCAAAGAATTTGTTAAAACCAAGGGGCATGAACATTTGGGAAAATACGGAGAGGTCTATCTTGTGTTGGAGGGTCAAGCGATTTATTTAATGCAAAAACGCAAAGAAAATATAATTGAGGATGTTTATGCGGTTAAAGCAAAAAGGGAAGAAGTAGTAGTGATTCCCCCTTTCTATGGCCATGTCACAATTAATCCCTCTTCTTCAAAGAATTTAAAAATGGCAAATTGGATTTCCAAAAATTGTAAAAGCGATTATTCTTTATTTGAAGAACTCCAAGGCGCCTGTTACTATTATACCACCAAAGGGTGGGTTAAAAATGAAAAATACGCAAACGTCCCCAAAATACGTTTTGAAAAACCATTAAAAGCCGTCCCCAAAAATTTGGATTTTTTAAAAATTGGCTAAGCCGCGGTGGCGAAATTGGCATACGCGCACGGTTCAGGGCCGTGTCCCGCAAGGGTTGTGGGTTCAACTCCCACCCGCGGCATATCATTAATAAATTTCCAATTTCCAATTACTAATTACAAATTAAATTACTAATAAAAATCCCAATGTCAAAAATTTATTAGGATTTTTGATTTAATTTGGATTTGACATTTGGAGTTTTATAGAAATCAAGTGTTAGCAGTCGAATATTATAAATAAATATGAAACAAATATGAAACAAGTAAAAAAAGAAAATACGCTTAGAATTATTCCTCTTGGCGGTTGCGAAGAGGTGGGTCGAAATATGACTGTTTTTGAGTATGGAAAAGATATTGTAATAATGGATATGGGTATTCAATTCCCCGAAGAAGATATGCCGGGTATTGATTATGTTATTCCCAATATCAACTATTTAAAAGGAAAAGAAAGAAATATTCAAGGTGTTATTTTTTCTCATGGTCATTTGGACCATATCGGCGCCGCTCATATACTTTTACCAAAACTGGGAAATCCTTTAATTATAGGAAGACCATTAACCATAGAAATGATAAAACGCCGCCAAGAAGAGGCAAAAAGAGGAAGTTCAAAAAATCTGAAAACCCTTTATATTAAAGATATAAATGATTTATTTGCTCTTGGCGCTTTTAAAATAAGTTTCTTTCCCGTAGATCATGCTATTATGGATTCGGTGGGCACAATAATTAAAACGCCGATAGCAACAATAATTCATCCGGGCGATTGGACAGTGGAACATAAACCGGTGGGAAGAAAAGAAATAAGATATGACCATCTTTCCAAAATAGAAAGACCGACTATTTTAATGTTAGAAAGTTTGGGAGCGGTTAACAGAGAACTTCCCGTGACCGAAGAAGAGATGTTAAAAAATTTATACGGATTAATAAGCGAAGCCCCGGGAAGGGTTATTATTGCCACCTTTTCGTCTCAATTGCAAAGAATAAAACAAATTCTTGAATACAGCCATAAAATCGGAAAAAAAGTTGCCTTTGACGGCTATTCGATGAAATTAAACGTCGAAATCGCAAAAGAACTTGGTTATATTAGACCAATGAAAGAGACCATAGTTCCTATTGAAAAAATAAATGATTATCCTGATAACAAAATAATAGTAATATGTACGGGTGGCCAAGGAGAAGAAATGTCTGTTTTGCCCCGAATAGTGACAGGAAATCACCGCTTAATTAAAATCAGAAAGGGTGACACCATTATTTTCTCTTCTTCAATAATCCCCGGAAACGAAAGGGCGATTCAACGACTTAAAGACAATCTTTATCGACTTTCTGACAATGTTGTTCATGGAGAAATAATGGATGTTCACATCTCCGGCCACAGCAATATATATGACATTGAAACAATTATCAAACAAATCAAGCCAGATTATTTTATACCGGTTTATGCCAATCATTTTATGCTTAAAGAAGCGGCTAAAATTGCTTACAAAGCCGGAATTCCCAAAGAAAAAATTTTTGTTCCCGACAACGGCTCAATAATCGAAGTAAGCAAAGATGATATTAAAATTCTCAAAGAGAAGGTTCCCACCAATTATGTCTTTGTTGATGGTTTGGGCGTCGGAGATGTAGGAGAAGTTGTTTTAAGGGACCGACAGATGTTGGCAAATGACGGAATGTTTGTTATTGTAGCAGTAGTAGACAGACAAACAGGAAGAGTAAAAGGTTCACCTGATATTATTTCAAGGGGTTTTGTTTATTTGAGAGAAAATAAAGAATTGCTCGCTCAAACCAGAAGAAAAGTAATTGAAATTGTAGATAGGGCGGCAGGAAGCGGCGGAGCAATCAATTGGGTTTATATTAAAGATGAAATAAGAAATAAAATCGGCGACTTCTTGCATTCAAAAACCCAAAGAAGGCCAATGGTGCTTCCTGTTGTAATAGAGGTGTAATAGAGGTATAAATAAGCTAATTCAACTTCTAATTTCTAATCCTAATTTACCTATTAAAATTAAACCACATAACTCTACACCACTTAGGTATTTAGGCATTAAAGAATTTAGAATAATAATTTTATGCATATTTTCAGCGGCATCCGACCTACCGGTGAAATTCATCTTGGAAATTATTTTGGGGCTATAAAACAGTGGGTTGAATTCCAAGAGAAAAATGAATGCATTTTTTGCATTGTTGATTTACATGCCATAACCACCCCCTACGAACCCAAAGAACTACAAAAAAATATCCTTGAAACTGCTATTATTTATTTAGCAGCGGGCGTAAATCCGGAGAAATCTATTATTTTTGTCCAATCTCACGTAAAAGAGCATGCCGAACTCTGCTGGCTTTTAAACACTATCACACCAGTAGGAGAATTACAAAGAATGACTCAATTTAAAGAAAAGGCAAAAAAACATCCTGAATATGTTAATGCGGGACTTTTGAATTATCCAGTTTTAATGGCTGCGGATATTTTACTTTATAAAGCTGAGGCAGTGCCCGTCGGCAAAGATCAAAGTCAACACGTAGAATTAGCCAGAACATTAGCGAAAAGATTCAACCAAAAATTTGGCAAAATCTTTTTAGAACCAAAAGTTATCTTACCAAAATTGGGTTCCAAAATTATGAGTTTGGCAGACCCCAAAAAGAAAATGTCTAAAACTGATTCTCCCAATAGTTATATTTCATTATTCGACGAACCAGAAGAAATCCAGAAAAAAATAATGGCCGCCACCACCGATTCCGGAAAAATAATAAAATACGACCCGCTTAAAAAACCGGGTATTTCCAACCTTTTAACTATTTATAGTTTACTAACCAATGCTCCTCTTAAAGAAATTGAAAGGAAATTCAAAAATAAGGGTTATGCGGAGTTCAAAAAAGCTACTGCAAAAACAATAATAGATTTTTTGGAACCGTTTCGCAAAAAAAGAAAAGAGTTATCTCGAAGAGATGTTTATATAAAAGAAATTCTCAATCAGGGAAAAGGTCAAGCGGAAAGGATTGCTAAAAGCACAATGACAGAGGTCTATTCCAAAATGGGACTCTCGTGAAATTTCTAATTTCTAATTTTTAATCAGTTTATAATTAATAATCCTTAGAGTGTAGGATTCGAACTATCATCCCCTGAGCGTTAAGAGTTTGCTTCAGATGGACGGGTTCTTTTGAGGAGGCGATGTCTTTAGCACATCGCCGACGAGAAAAACCCGACCAGATGAGGCAAAATCTTAACGCCCTTCGGGAAGTCAAAAAATGGCTGATTTCTTCGGATTTTTTCGTCAACGATGCTGCTTCGCTTGCATCGCTTCCTCAAAAATCCTGTGAACTCATCTCATTTTTTGACTTCTTAAAGGATGATAGTTCGAATCCTACACTCTTTATCACAAAAATAGTTCGGGGACGATTTTTTAATATTATTTTTCAGTAATAAACTTTGTAAGTTCTTTTTGTTTTGCTTCTAGAATTTCTCTGGTGTTAGCTTCAATGGTTAAACGCAACAATGGTTCGGTGTTTGAGGGCCTGACGTTAAACCACCAGTTATCGTATTCGACGGTTATGCCGTCCAAAAAATCTTGTTTTCCGTCTGAATATTTTTCTTTGATTTTTCCTATTATTTTTTCCTTATCTTCAACTTCAAAATTAATCTCAGACGATTTAACATACAAAGAGAAATCTCTTACTATTTCTGAAACTTTTTTATTGTCTTGAGAAAAAAGACCCAAAAGAGTTAAAAAAGCCATTAATGCCGAATCGCCATAAAAGTTTTCTTTAAAACAATAATGTCCAGACAATTCTCCGCCCATTATTCCATTGTTTTTTATTAATGCTTCCCTAACATTGACAAAACCAACGGGTGTTCTTATTGCCTTTCCACCCCATTTTTCAATAAGTTCGGGTACGGCTTTTGAGCAGATTGCGTTATAAGCAATTACCGCCCCGGGATTTTCTTTTAAAAGGTGGTTGGCTAACAACAAAAGAGTTGTATCTCCGGGAAGGAAATTCCCTAAATTGTCTACCAAAAAAATCCTATCCGCGTCTCCATCAAAAATAACACCGAACTCGGCTTTTTCCTTTTTTACCGCTTCCTGAAGTTGAGTAATCGCTCCTTTTTCCAATGGATTAGAGG
>CAZEXD010000025.1:0-9893 GCA_964516865.1 uncultured Candidatus Saccharibacteria bacterium | reverse complement strand
GCTCCGCTGCCTGGATTAGGTTTGAATACTACAATATGTCCGAGTCAGACAACGAACTGACTTGGGGGATAGAAGAGGGGACACCCCCTAATTAATATAAATACAATGCCTAAATTATGGATAAAGCCGAAATAAAAAAGAGAATTGAGAAGTTGAAGGAAACAATTAATTATCATCGGTATTTGTACCATGTGCTTGATAGGCAGGAAATTTCTGAAGCGGCTTTAGATTCTTTAAAAAAAGAACTTTTTGATTTAGAACAACAGTATCCTGAATTTATTACCCCTGATTCGCCAACCCAGCGAATTGGCGGAAGACCATTGAAAGAATTTAAAAAAGTAAAACATCCGGAAAGGATGCTTTCTTTAAACGATGCTTTTTCGGAAAAAGATATAGAATAGTGGCTCGAAAGAATTTCGAAACTTTTGGCAGCCGAAGAAATAAAAAAATTAGATTTTTACTGCGAATTAAAATTAGACGGATTAGCGATTGAACTTATTTATTCGGCCTCTAACCACGCACTGGCAGCGGACAAAAGTTGGATTTTAAAAACCGGCTCTACTCGGGGCGATGGCGTTATTGGAGAAGACGTTACTCAAAATTTAAAAACAATAGAGGCAATACCATTAAAAATCAAAACCCCAAAATCCAAAGATCAAAGACCAAATACCAAAGACCAGGAACCTGAACAAATTGTTGTCCGCGGCGAAGTTTTTATTACGAAAAAAGAATTTGAAAGGATAAATAAAGAACAAGAAGAAAAAGGGTTGCCAATTTATGCCAATCCCCGAAATATTGCGGCAGGTTCGGTAAGGCAGTTAGACCCCAAAATTACCGCTTCGAGAAAACTTGATTCCAATATTTATGATTTAATTACTGATTTGGGGCAAAAAACCCATGAAGAAAAACATCAAATACTAAAGACTTTAGGATTTAAAACCAACAAAAACAATAAATATTGTAAAGACCTTAAAGAAGTAATTGATTTTTGGAAATATTGGCAAAAAAACCGAGAGAAACTTTCTTACGAGATTGATGGGATAGTAGTCATTGTGAATAGGAATGATATTTTTAAGAAATTGGGAGTCGTGGGTAAGGCACCACGCGGAGCAATTGCCTTTAAATTTCCTCTCAAACAGACAACTACGCAAGTTATCGATATTTTATTCCAGGTTGGCAGGACAGGAGTAATAACGCCGGTGGCGAAACTAAAACCAGTAAATATTGGCGGCGTTACCATTAGTCGGGCAACTCTTCATAACGAAGATGAGATTAAAAGATTGGGGTTAAAAATCGGAGACACCGTTATAATTGGAAGAGCGGGCGATGTTATTCCCGATATTGTTAAGGTATTACCGGAATTGCGAACGGGCAAAGAAAAAGAAATTAAAATGCCCCAATTTTGTCCTTCTTGCGGCGTTAAATTGATAAAACCAGCAGGGGAAACACTTTGGCGTTGTTCCAACCCCGAATGTTTTGCCCAAAAAAGAAGATTGTTTTACCATTTTGTTTCCCGACCGGCTTTTAATATAGAGGGATTGGGTCCTCAAATTATTAATAAACTAATTGAAGAGGGATTGGTAGAAGATCCTGCTGATTTGTTTGAACTTAAAAAAGACGAGATTGTCAGTTTAGAGCGATTTGGTGAAAAATCGGCTGAAAATTTAGTTTCAGCAATTCAAAATAGCAAAAAAATCTCTTTGCCTCGGCTTATTTACGCGTTAAGCATTAGAAATGTTGGCGAAGAAACAGCGATTGATTTAGCAAAACATTTTGGGTGTATTGAGAGTTTTAAAAAAGCAAAATTAGAAGATTTTGATTCTATTTTGAATATTGGACCAGTGGTGGCAAAATCGATTTATGATTGGTTTCAAAATAAAAATAATTTAAAATTTTTAAATAAATTAGAAAAAATGATTGAGATAGTAAATGCACCGCCAGGAGGTCAAAGAAGTTATTTTAATCAAAAATTAGCAGGGAAAATCGTTGTTTTAACTGGTGAACTAAATTCAATGACCAGAGATGAGGCAAAGCAAAGAATTAGAGAATTAGGAGGAAGAGTTTCTGAATCCATTTCTCGAAATACTAGTTTTGTTGTTTTTGGTTTAAATCCTGGTTCAAAACTTGAAAAAGCAAAAAGATTGGGAATTAAAATTATTGGCGAAGAAGAATTTTTAGAAATGATAAAATAATGGTCAATTATTAATAACTAATTAGCAAAAACCAATTTTCAATTATCAATTAGTGTAGAATTATTGTTTATTTCAGAATGGAAAATTAAATAAAATAATTAATTGTTCCGCCGCGGCGGATTCCGTCGGAGCGGGAAAATTGTCATTAAAATTTTCTTAATGGGTGTTTTAACTAACCATTTTAAAAAAATAGATTGGACTATAGTTTTTTCTTCTTCTTTGTTGGCAATCTTTGGTTTACTTTCTATTTATAGTTCTTCTTTAAGGAAGAACGATTTTTTGAATTTTCAAAAACAACTTTTCTTTTTCGGTATTGGTTTTATTTTAATGATAATTATTAGTTTCTTTGATTTTCGTCTTTTAAAAAATAATTCTTATTTGATTTTGATTCTTTATTTTTTATCACTATTAACATTAATCGGCGTGCTTTTTTTTGCCCCTGTAATTAGAGGAAAAAGGGGATGGTATAAATTCGGCATAATGTCTTTTGACCCCATTGAACCGATGAAAATTATTTTATTGATATTATTGGCAAAATATTTTTCGATGAGACACGTAGAAATGTATCGTTTTCGCCACATTGTTTTTTCGGGAATTTATGTGTTACTTCCTTCTTTCTTGATTTTTTTTCAACCAGATATGGGAGCAATTTTGATTTTATTGTTGCTTTGGTTAGCAACCTTAATTGTCTCGGGTATTAAAATACGCCATTTTTTAATTCTTTGTTTTTGCGCGATTTTGCTTTTTGTTTTTTCTTGGCAGTTTTTATTAAAAAACTACCAAAAAGAAAGAATTATAGGTTTTATTTTTCCCAATGATTCTTTGGGTGTTTCTTGGAGTCAGAATCAAGCAAAAATTGCGATTGGTTCTGGTCACCTCTGGGGAAAGGGCCTTGGTCGCGGTTCACAAGTTCAATATGGTTTTTTGCCGGAATTGCATACTGACTTTATCTTCGCGGCGATAGCAGAGGAATTCGGTTTGGTAGGAGCGCTTTTTATTTTCTTGCTTTATTTTTTATTAATTTGGAAAATAATCAAAATCGCTACAAAGTCCCAGTCGAACTTTCCACGACTTTTTGCTTCGGGTTTTGTTGTTCTTTTGATTTCTCATTTTTTTATCAATATAGGAATGAATCTGGGGATGTTGCCGGTTATTGGCATTTATCTTCCCTTTATTAGTTATGGCGGTTCGGGGTTGGTAGCAATGTTTTTAGGATTGGGGATTATTCAAAGCATTAAAGTAAATAGTTAAAACATTTGTATTTTTGGATAAAAATTTAAGATTGTTTTGCCAAATTTAATTGTTCCAAGCCAAAAATACTAAACAAGATCTTGACAACTTTTTTTATATTAATATAATTATAATTAATAATAGATACTTATAAAAAGTATTTTGTTTTTTCTGTGTTTTGTTTTTTTTTCTACTGAAAATTAAAACTATTACCTGATTCTGTATGGGGTAGTTTTTTATTATTGAAAAAACAGAATCAGGAAATTTCCCTAAATTTTTTTATTAGGGCTTTTAGGGTTGTATTTATATTTTTAATATTTTTAAAAAATTAAAAATAATTAAAATTAGCGCGGATAAATAACGGACCTTCAAAGCGATTCGGGCCACGGAAGTAAAAATTTATGGCTCTGAATCCTCGTTTTTATTTGTGTTTTTCAATTATCTTTAATTAAATGATTGAAGATACTCAAAAAGTAAAAAATTTTTCTAAAGCAAAGGTTTCTTTCTCTCTTCCCCCTTTATTGAATCTTCAAAAAGAAGCGTGGGAAGATTTTAAAAATGTTAGAATTAAAGAGCTTTTTGAAGAAATCTCTCCTATTAGAGATTATACAGACAAAGAGTTTGAACTTTGGTTTTTAGATTACAGGTTTGACAGACCCAACTATGAAAGCGGTTTCGAAGCAAAAGAAAATAACGACTCTTTAGAAGCACCATTTAGGGCCAAGGTTAGATTAGTAAATCTGAAAACCAAAGAAGTCAAAGAACAAGAAGTTTTTTTGGCTGATTTTCCGATGATGACCGAAAGAGGAACTTTTGTTTTAAACGGGGTAGAAAGAGTGGTTGTTTCGCAACTAATTCGTTCTCCCGGTGCTTTTTTTACGGTAAAAAGGATCCGAGGAAAAAATTATTTTGGAGCCAAAATAATTCCCAATCGTGGTGCTTGGCTTGAATTTGAAACAGAAGAATCTGGGTTTATCGGCGTCAAAATTAACCGAAAAAGGAAAGTTCCTGTAACAACCCTTTTAATGGCATTGGGGCTGGAAAATATCGAAAGGGTTAAAAAAACTTTTGAAAAAATAGATACGGGAGAGGTTAAATATATAGAGGAAACGCTGAAAAGAGAAACAGTGAAAGATCAAAAAGAGGCATTAGTGGAAATTTACCAACGATTAAGACCTGGCGATTTAGTTACACCGGATACGGCTCAAGACTTGATTTTTAATATGTTTTTTAATTTTGACCGTTATGATTTGTCTAAAGTGGGACGATGGAAAACGTGGCAAAGATTACCTCAACTTAGAAAGAAAAAAGAAAACAAACCTGGCTACCACACCTTAGCCGGCGAAACAGGAGAGGAAATAACAAAAGAAGATAGAATTTTAAAAATAGAAGATGTGGTAGAGGTAGTAAAAGAAATTATTTTTTTAAATAACAATCCCGAAGCCAAACCAGATCAAGTTGATCATCTTGGGAATAGGAGAGTAAGGACAATAGCCGAACTTTTGCAAAATCGGTTAAGGGTAGGATTAATGCGGATGGAAAGAATAATCAAAGATAAAATGTCCACCCTAGACCCTGCTTTAGTTACACCGGTCCAAGTTATTAATCCTCGGCCCTTAATGGCAGTTATTAAAGAATTTTTTACCTCTTCCCAATTTTCTCAGTTTATGGACCAGGATAATCCTTTAGCCGAACTTGAACACAAAAGAAGATTAACCACCACGGGACCAGGCGGTTTGACGCGAGAAAGAGCAGGATTTGAGGTTCGCGACGTCCAGCCCTCTCATTACGGAAGAATTTGTCCTATTCAAACCCCGGAAGGACCAAATGTGGGTTTGGTGGGCCATTTGGCTTGTTTTGCTAGGGTTAATAGCCATGGTTTTATTGAAACACCCTACTTTAAAGTTAAAAACGGCAGAATAACCAACGAAGTCCAATATCTTACCGCTCCAGAGGAAGAAAAATACAATATTGCGCCCGCTTCAGTTCCTCTTGATGAAAATGGAAAAATTCTTCCAGAAATCAAACCAAATAAAATTGAAGCGCGGATTAGAGGAGAACCGGGAGAAATCGACATTTCTCAAATTGATTTTATTGATGTTTCTTCTAAACAATTTATTAGCGTTTCCACTTCTTTAATTCCTTTTTTACAAAACGATGATGCTTCAAGGGCTTTAATGGGTTCAAATATGCAACGTCAAGCCGTGCCTTTAATTAATCCCGAGCCGCCTCTCGTTGGGACTGGGGTAGAAAGAAGTGTTGCTCAGGATTCTGGTCGGGTGATTGTGGCAAAAGCAGATGGTCGGGTAATCCAAGCAGATGCAGATCACGTTAAGGTTGAGTTTAAAAATAAAAAAGGAAAAAAAATAGAAGAATATCGTTTGCGAACCTTTGTTAGAACGAATCAATACACTTGTTTTCATCAGAAACCAAGAGTAAAAGCCGGCGATGTTTTCAAAAAAGGAGATATCTTAACCGATGGAGCCGCTATTGCAAAAGGGCGGTTGGCATTAGGAAGAAATGTTTTAGTGGCTTTTATGTGTTGGCGGGGCGGTGGTTTTGAAGATTCAATAATTATTTCTGATAGATTAATAAAAGAGGATTATTTTACTTCAATTAATATTGAGGAGTTTACTTGCGATGTTAGGGAAACAAAACTTGGTCCCGAGGTTACCACGGCCGATATTCCCAATGTTAGTGAAGAAAGATTAAAAGATTTAGACGAAGAGGGTATTATTCGGATTGGAGCCGAAGTAGAACCTAACGATATTTTAGTAGGTAAAATTTCTCCGAAGGGAGAAGCCGAACTCACCCCGGAAGAAAGATTATTGAGAGCGATTTTTGGTGAAAAAGCTAAAGATGTTAAAGACACCTCTTTACGTTTAGAACACGGCAAAAAAGGTAAAGTAGTTAATGTTAAAATATTTTCTCGGGAATTAGGTCATAAATTAGAGCCAGGGGTCATAAAAAGAATTCAGGTGGAGGTGGCAGAAACCAGAAAAATAAAAGTAGGGGACAAATTGGTCGGCAGACATGGAAACAAGGGAGTTGTTTCTATGATTTTGCCTCAAGAAGAAATGCCGTTTTTAGAAGATGGTACACCGATTGATGTAATTTTAAGTCCTCTTTCTGTTCCTTCAAGAATGAATCTGGGACAAATTTTGGAAACTCACTTAGGATGGGCGGCTCACAAACTCAATTATATTGCAATTTCTCCCGCTTTGTTGGGAGCGGACAAAGATGATATTAAAAGAGAATTAAAAAAAGCCGGCTTACCAGAATCAGGACAAATAACTTTATATGATGGAAGAACCGGTCTTCCCTTTCCCCGAAAAATCACCGTTGGCTATATGTATATGATGAAACTTATTCATATGGTGGATGATAAGGTTCACGCTCGTTCCATTGGCCCTTATTCTTTAATTACTCAACAGCCATTAGGAGGAAAGGCGCAGTTCGGCGGACAGAGGTTTGGAGAAATGGAGGTTTGGGCTTTAGAGGGATATGGTGCTGCTTATACGTTGCAGGAAATGTTAACCATAAAATCAGATGATGTGGTGGGAAGGGCAACTACCTATGAAGCAATTTTAAAGGGGGAACCGATTAAAAATCCCAATATCCCCGCTTCTTTTAATTTGTTGGTGGCGGAACTAAAATCATTGGGTTTGAGCGTAGAAATAAAAGAAGGTCAAAAGCAGGAAAAAATAAAATAATTATTAATTTTTAAATCTAAAATCTAATGCGAGTAGTAAGTTTAGAAGCAATAAGAATAAAACTGGCTTCTCCCGAAGAAATATTATCCTGGAGTCATGGAGAAGTGACAAGGCCGGAGACAATTAATTACCGCACCCAAAAGCCGGAAAAAGATGGTCTTTTTTGCGAAAGAATTTTTGGGCCAGAAAGAGATTACGAATGTGCTTGCGGTAAATACAAAAGAATCCGCTATAAGAACGTAGTTTGCGATCGCTGCGGCGTTGAGGTTACTAAATCGCAAGTAAGAAGAGAGAGAATGGGTCATATAAAATTGGCCGCGCCAGTTTCTCATATTTGGTTTTTAAGAGGCGTTCCTTCACGAATAGGTTTAATTTTGGACAAATCATTTCAACAATTAGAAAAAGTTATTTACTTTTCTTCTTATATCATTACCAAAGTTGACGAAGAAAGAAAAAAGAAGATATTAGAGGACATCGAGGAAGAGTACAAGAGAAAAAGCAAAAAAGTAAAAGGAGAACAAAAAGAAGAATTAAGACAGGCAAGGGATAAGGCAAGAGAAGAAGTTTTGGAAATCAAACCCTTAAGAATTATTTCTGAAATTGTTTATCATGATTTATCTTTGAAATATGGAGAAATTTTTGAGGCTGGCACTGGCGCCGAGGTGATTCGCGATATTTTCCAAAAAATTAACCTTAATGAAAAAATAGAAGAGTTAAAAAAAGAACTCAAAACAGCGGAACCGGCTAATAGAAAGAAAACCCTAAGAAGGTTAAAACTTTTTCAAGGAATGTTAAAAGCCGGAATTAGGCCGGAATGGATGTTTTTGACCGTTTTGCCGGTTTTGCCACCTGATTTAAGACCAATGGTTCAATTAGACGGTGGTCGTTATGCTTCCTCTGATCTTAATGATTTATATCGTCGAGTAATAAATAGAAATAATCGTTTGAAATATCTTTTAGAAATTTCTGCTCCAGCGGTTATTGTGAGAAACGAAAAAAGAATGCTTCAAGAAGCAGTAGATGCTTTAATTGATAATGAAATGAGAAAAGGGGTGACCACTACAGCCACAACAGGCGGAAGGCGCCTTTTAAAATCATTAGCAGCGATGTTGGGAGGAAAACAAGGTCGGTTTAGGCAAAATTTATTGGGTAAAAGAGTTGATTATTCTGGTCGTTCTGTTATTACGGTTGGCCCTGAATTAAAATTTTATCAATGCGGTTTGCCCAAAAATATGGCGCTGGAGATATTTAAACCATTTGTGATTAAAAGGATTTTAGATAAAGAACTAGCCTACAATGTTCGCGGTGCAACCAGATTAATTGAAGACAAAACAGCAGAGGTGTGGGCAATTTTGGAAGAAGTGGTTCAGAATAAATTGGTTTTGTTAAACCGTGCTCCCACCTTGCACAGATTGGGAATACAAGCATTTCAACCAGTGTTAATTGAGGGCGATACCATTAAGATTCATCCTTTGGTTTGTGAGGCGTTTAATGCTGATTTTGATGGCGACCAAATGGCGGTTTATCTTCCCCTTTCTCAAGAAGCCCAAAAAGAAGCAAAAGAAATTATGTTGTTAGAACTTAACCTTTTGCGACCGGCTACGGGTTTACCGATAATAGGACCGTTTCGCGATGTGGCTTTGGGTTGTTATTATCTCACTAGAATTAAAGAAAATATTAATGCCAAAGAAAAAGAAAATAATCCAAAAATGTTTTCAAGTGTTTCAGAGGCGATAACGGCTTATGAATTTAATTTTCTTGATTTGCAGGAAAAAATAAAAATACCCAATCCTAAAAGTGAAAATTCCGAGATAATTGAAACCAGCGTGGGAAGAATTATCTTTAATTCAATTTTTCCGAACGATTATCTCTATATCAATAAATTGATTGACAACAAAGGATTAAAGAGTTTGGTGCGGGATATTATTAACAAATATCCAAACCAAGAATGTGTTCAAGTTTTAGATAAAATTAAAAAATTAGGATTTGAATATTCGACTTTATCAGGGTTTAGTTGGGGTATGGATGATCTTCAGCCGCCGCCTCAAAAAACCGAACTTTTAGCGAAAGCAGAGAAAGAAATTGAAAAAATAAACAGTTATTATAAAAAAGGCCTTTTGTCAAAAGAAGAAAAAACCGCTCAAGTTATTCTTGTTTGGCAGACAGTAAAATCAAAATTAGAAAGTTTTCTCAAAGAAACCTTACCCCAAGATGGTTCTGTTTTTTCCATAATTAACGCTGGGGCAAGGGGAACTTGGGCTCAACCAGTGCAGATGGCAGGAATGAAAGGGTTGGTAAACAGTCCCACCGGCGATATCATTGAGTTGCCAATTAAATCCTCTTTTACCGAAGGTTTTAATGTTTTGGAATATTTTATTTCTACCCATGGCGCCCGGAAAGGAACCGCTGATACAGCCCTAAGAACATCATCAGCCGGTTATCTCACGCGACGTTTAATAGATGTTTCGCACGATTTGATAATCACCGAAGAGGATTGCGGGGACAAAAAGGGGACTGTTGTTTTCAGGAAAGACGCAGATAGTATTGGGCAAGATTTTGTTTTTAAAATTGTCGGCAGGATTTGCGTTGAAGATATTAAAAAAGAAAACCGGATTCTGGTTGAAAAAGGGAGTATTATTGATTGGGAAAAAGCGGATTTAATTAGTAAAGAAAAAATAGAGAAGGTAGTAGTTCGGACGCCCTTGAGTTGTAAAACGATCAGAGGATTATGCCAAAAGTGTTATGGATGGGATATGGG
>CAZEXD010000024.1:0-10123 GCA_964516865.1 uncultured Candidatus Saccharibacteria bacterium | reverse complement strand
GGTGTGTATTTGAAAAAATCCGAACCGATTTTATTAACGGGCTCGGCGGGCGGAAGGGCAAAGACCGAACCCCCCTTCCGCCCGCCTCGCCAAAAAGCGGAAACGGAAAGGACGATTTCAATTTTTTCGCGGGCGATAGCCCGCAAGGAAAATCATAATTGATTTTCCTCTTTGGCGGCAAATTCTTTTAAATTCCTTCCATTTTTTCTTTTGCCACTTGTTTAATTTTTTGTCGAATTTTCTCTTTAAACTTTTTACCAACTGAATCAAACAATTCTAACAAATTTTCAAAGGTATTATCACCACCAAGAAAATCCCAATATTCTTTGCCAATCAAAAATTCTTTTCCTTTCTCAAGCACTCCCCGTTCTGTAAATCTTCTATTTTTTAACCGCTTCTTCAATGGCAGTTTTAAAAACAGTTTCAATATCAAATGACAATCCAGCTTCAATACCCTTTTTAGCTGTATATAATTCTTCGTCGGTCAATTTTCTACCTATTAATCTAATAGCCTCGTCTTGTAATTCGGCCACACTTATAGAAAAAATTGTTTCGCTGATTTTTGTATTCATTTTTGGTTACTTAATTAATTAACTATCTTTGAATTATTTTAGATCATTCAGTTTACCAAATCTTATACATTTCTTCGATATCTTTGAGTTTTTGCTTAGCTGATAGAATTTCACTTATTCCTTCGGGTTCAAAAAAGAAAAATTCTTTTTTAAAATCGTGCTCTTCCCTATCCAAATAAAATTTTGTCTTTTCAAACTCACGAGAAGGTACAATCAATCTAGGTTTGGTATTCCACAATTTAAAAGCTATTTTTAATCTAGCAATAGCTTTTTCAATTCCTTGAGAAAGTTCAACTTCAAAGGCATAAGTTGGGACGCCGCTTAGCTCCCGTTTCCAAACCACATCGAGTCTTTTATCTTCAGTAGTAAAAGGCAATCTATATTCGGTTTCCGAAAAAAAGTGTTGCATCTTCCCAGCCTCAGCTACTAAGCGTTGAATTTTGCTATGACTAAGATCTTCTTCTGGTTGTTTAGTAATTTCTTTATCAATAAGCGGGATTGAAACACCTAAAATTGTCGCCCCTTTTGTAAAATCTCCAACCCCCCATTGTTTTTTTATTTTTTCAATAACTGAAATTCCTTTTTCGGGCAATAACTGTTGAAATCCTATTTGCCAAATAATAGGTAAATCGGATATGTTGACAGGAATCAAATTAGTACTCTCTCTGTTTTTGGTTTGCCAAACCTCAAAAGGAAGAACGCTCAAAACTTGTAATCTAAACCTTAATGGCCAGATAACCTTTCCGCTTTCAATTTCTTCTTTCCACACTTTATTTGTCCTATCAATATATTTATCTTTCACCAACCCGACCCCAATTACTCCTTTAACGGGGGATTTTACATAAAAAATACACAAGTCATTCATAGCAAGAGAATTAAATTGACCGTAATAACTCTCCTTTAGCCCCCAAAGAGGGATAGGTTGAGACAGGGCAGTAATCCAATTTTCCACACTACCTATGACTAACCAAATTTGCTGCTGAAAATTATTAATCATATTTTTTAGCTTTAACTTCTGCTATAAGACAATTAAATTCAGAAATTTCTATACCAGCAGATGGCATTCCAAGAAGATTTGCTTCAATTAAGGTGGTCCCCGACCCCATAAAAGGATCAAGAATGAAATCTCCTTTCTTGAAATAATGTTTTAAAAATACTTCTACGAGTTGAGGAATAAACTTTCCTAAGTAGGGATGGAGCCGATGAACATGTTTTGTTCTTTCATATTCGCGAACGTTAGCAAAAGATAAATCTACGCCATTTAGCGAAGTTTCAAACACAGCAGGAATTTTTACTTGTGGCATTGTTTTTGTATTCTGCATATTTACTTTATTAACTCCTCAATATTAACACCTAACGTTTTGGCGATTTTAGCCATTACCAAAACTGATGGCTTTTTAATAACTCCACTCTCAATTTTATTTTACCAAAAATTGAAATAATTAAAAAGCTGGCCGAGACCAATCGTCGAAGGCGATAAGATAAAGTAAACTTCTGAACAAAACAACCCCACGCCTATAATAGGTGTGGGGTTACTTAAAACCGAGTAAAAAATCGATCTAAAAGGTCAGAAAGCTCCACCAGGGTTTATTTTCTTCTAATTTTGTTGCCGCTTCGCTTGAAGCATCAATTGTTATGTTTTTGCTGATATTAACCGGAATAAAGAAAAACAATTTTCTTTTCTCTACTGCTTTCACTTTATAAACCGGCGTGTTCTTCTCTTGAACAAGTTCCACCTTTAAATCAATCGGATTTTTAATCGCTGCTTTTTCTACTATTTGACTCGGCGCAACTTTTACTTCTTTGCTACCTTGGACTCCTGGATCCCCTATAATACTACCTTGAGCGGTTAAATTAAGCGGTAAATGAGTTTCAACCTCCACTCCTCCTTCTTTAAGAATTAATTTCTGAGGTTCAACCAAAATCTCCGCTGATTTATTCCCAATCATCGCCTCCACCTTCTTTTGTTCAGGAATTTTTATCTGATCCCGGCTTGTTTCTATCATCCCTGGTTTAACTACCATCTTTTCAACAATCGGTTGAATTTCTTTAACTGAAATTTCTTTTTGAGTCCTGATTAATTCTTTCACCATTGTTCCTGCCTCTTCTTTGATTTGTTTTATCTCTTGGATCTGGGTCTCCATTGGCACTGCTTTTGTCATTACCTCAGCCACTTTTTCTTTATAATAATTTTCCACTTCTTCGGCTTTTTGAGGAGCAACTGGTTTTATTTCAGAAATTGAAAAACCAACTTTCTGGCCAGAACAAGCCGAATGAACTTTTGCCCTTTCGTTTTGTAGTTCTCCCAAAATTCTTCCCAATTCTTCCTTCTCATATCCTTTTTCATCTAATTGTTGAGGAGAAAGGGGAAGCAATGCTTTATAATATTCAATTTTGTCGGCTATCTGTTTTTCTATGCGGCAAAAATCTTCTTTGACTATATTTTGCCCAGTCACTACATTCTGTTGCTGCGGAACTTGGCTAACTGACGGTGGTACTTGAGCAGCATTCTCACATTCTTTCTTTTTCGCCTCTATTTTTTCTTTAATCAGCTTTATCTTTTCGGTAATATTTTTTTCTACTTCTAAATCACCACGGCTTTTGGCTAAATCTGCTTGTTTGATTAGTTCATTAATTTCTTTCAAGTATTCATTAGAAACAGCACAAACATTAATCGGAACTGAAACAGGCATAGTCTTTGTTTCCGAACCCGGAGTTTGAGGAGAAACTGGTTTAGTTTGACCTTCAACCGGCAAAGGAAGTTGTTTATTAGGTGGTGTAATTTCTTCTCCTTTGGTTAGGGAGATTACTTCGCTTGGACATTTTTCAACCTTTTTCCAGTCAGCTGGCACATCGCAAGGTGTCGGAAAATTTTTACAAATTCCTTCAGGACTAATGGCTGGTGTAATTACTTGAATACAAGCTGACGTTTGAGGCGTAGTCTTTGTCTCGTCCGAACCTTGAGTTTGAGCCTTTACTCCCAACCCAATGCTAACAGCTAAAATAGCTGACAATAAAATAAATTTTCTCATAGTTTAATTAGTTTATTATTAATTACTTTATCAGACTTCGACCTTTTTTATATCTATTTATATTTTAACAAATTCCAAATTCTAAAGTCAAATAAAAACAAAAATCTCTTAAAATTTCTAAGGAACTTAAAAGGATGGCTGGCGAGCCTTAGCTTTGGGCGAGCCAGCAATCTCTTTTTCTTTTTGGCGGAGGAGGTGGGACTCGAACCCCCCTTCCGCCCGCGCTTGCCAAAAAATGGAAGCAGAAAGGCAAACTGCCAAAGAACCAGAAAAAATGTCGGCTCGAACTTTATAGAAATATCTCGCCGCGGGCAAAACAACCGGCAGATTTGTAATTTGTGCAGGTAATTTGTAATTTAGAACAAATTTTCCTTACTATTTTTATTTGCCTTATTTTTACTAACTACTACTTGCAAATTTTGCGAAGCAAAATTTGCAAGTAGCACCTTTTTGAAAAAATCACAAGCTACTTTGAAACAAAATCCCGACGATGAATTTTAACATCTTATCTTTATTTACCTTTGTCTTCATCTAAAAAATAGTTTAGTTTTTTCTGAAAGAAAATTTTGTCTTGAAACTTTATTCTTCGTAACGGCAGATAATTCCGTTGTAGACACTCGAGCCAGTTGAATAACTTTTGGCAATCAGGGTTGGGTCATCGGCAAAATGTTTTCTTCTAAATTCTTCTGCTTCTTCAGTATTCATTCACCCACACCCCAGGCAACATAGTTCTTGTTAGCTCCTTCTTCTAATGCTTTTCAAGATTGCCAGTCTTCAGAGCTTTCTCATATTCCAAATCAAACTCTTTTTTGAGAGATTTAAGGTCTTCGTATTCCTGTTTGAGTTGTTCTCAGGTGTTCATTTTATTCATTTGTTCTATATTCCTCTTATCTCGATTTTTTTACCTTCTTTCTTGATTTCATCACGGGCATGAGCAAGAGCTTCTGCGCCGGTGTCTCCGATGTTGTTGTACCTAACATTCAAACTCTCAAGCTTGTTATTTGGATTTCTTAATGCCTGAGCAAGAGCTTCTGCGCCGGTGTCTCCGATGTTGTTCCAAGCAACACTCAAACTCTCAAGCCTATTGTTCGGATCTTTTAATGCTTGAGCAAGAGATTTTGCGCCGGTATCTCCGATTTTGTTGTGCCTAACATCCAACTTCTCAAGCCTATTATTCGAATGTTTTAATGCCTCAGCAAGGGCTTTTGCGCCGGTAGGTCCGATTTCGTTGTACCCAAGAAACAACTTCTCAAGCCTATTCTTCGAATGTTTTAATGCCTCAGCAAGGGCTTTTGCGCCGGTATCTCCGATGTACTCCCAAGTAACACTCAAATCTTTTATTTCGTTTCCTCTATAAGTGAGAACTTTTACGATATCATTGACAATATTGAGGCGTTCTTTTTGTTTTTCAGCTTCATCAGTGATTCCTTGTAAACGTGAGTTAAAATCAAAGCTGACTAAGATTCTTTTTTTACCTTTTACTTCTTCAGTATTTATATTAAGAAATGATAGATTAAGCCCCAATTCATTGATGATACGTTCGGTATTTCTTCTGAGAATTTCCTGCTCGGGTTGGGCTTTGATTTCTTCAGAAGATTTTTCTTCTTCTTCTTCTTGGGCAAAATGTTGTTCAAAAGATTCGGACATAGAATAAATTGTATTATCTAACCAATTCTGTAACAAAAGGTTAGATAATGATAATAAATTAATAATTTTATTTTTCCATCAACTAACCGACCTAAATTAGTTGATGGTTTTCGACCTTTTGGATTCTTTTTTAAAGAATCTTCTATTTTTAATTTAGCAATTTTCTGATTTGGTGTCAAATAATTTATCTTCCCTTTTATTTTACTAATTATTCTTTCAAACCATTATCAAATTGGTTAGCAATTACATATGAGGATAAAATATTTTCTTTATGCCAGAAAATATTTTGTCATATTTTTGAAATTATTTTATATCTCTTTTGGCAATTCCGCCTACAGCGGAATAATTGTCATTTTGCGTTCGTACTTCCGCCTTCGCTGAAGCTATAGCAGACAAATCGGGCGATAAAGGATTGGCTCGTTTGAAAATTCGTCCGCCGAAGCGAGGGGCGAAGCGCCGAGCAAGACGGAAAAAGCAAAAAAAAGCCCGGTACCGAGCTTTTCTTTTTGGCGGAGGAGGTGGGACTCGAACCCACGAAGCCCCTGCGGGCCACAGTTCTCCAAACTGTTGCAATAGCCGCTATGCGACTCCTCCAATTTTTAAACTTCTATTCCGCGCAAAGTCTTTATTCTATCTTCTATCGGCGGATGGGTCATAAACAATTTTGCAAACCAACGTGTTTTTTGCTGGCCTTTGTATGGCGAATCAATAAACAAACTTGCTGTTGCATCGTTGGTAATTCGCATTGGTGTTAGATCAGAAGAAATTTTTTCTAAAGCCCGCGCCAAGCCCTCAGGATAACGGGTCAACAAGGCGCCCGTTGCATCTGCCAAAAACTCTCTTTTTCTAGAAATTGCCAAGCGAATTAAAGTTGCTGCCATCGGCGCCAAAAACGCAGCCATAATCCCAAAAAGCATTAAAATTGCGCCGCTTCCATTATTGTCTCTGCTTCGCCTTCTCCCCCAATAGCTTATTCTCATAAACATGTTTGCCAGCATCGCCACCACCCCTGCCAAAACAGCAACAACGGTTGATAGGAGCATGTCTTTATTTCCAATGTGGGAAAGTTCATGCGCTATTACTCCTTGTAATTCTGATTTATCTAAACGGTTTAACAAACCTTGGGTTACTGCAATTACCGCATGTTTTGCGTCGCGGCCAGTGGCAAAGGCATTAGGTTGCGCTTCGGGAATAACATAAATTTTAGGCAAGGGCAAACTCGCTGTAATACAAAGATTTTCAACAATAGTGTAAAGTTCAAAATTATCTTTTTTCTCTATTGGCTGGGCTCGGTACATTGATAAAACAATTTTGTCAGACCACCAGTAACTTCCAAAGCTCATAAAAATGCTTAATGCTATGGCAAAATATAAAATTGCACTGCTATCTAATAAATATGAAAAGAGCCATCCAATTAAAATAATAAAAACCAGAAACCCAGTTAATAAAAACCAGGTTTTTCTTATATTAGAATCTGCTTGAGTGTATAAATTTGCCATATTCCCAAAATTTTTATTTCCACGACCCAGTGGGTATCCCAATTTCTAATTTTTAAATGCCAAATAAGTTTAAAATTTGGTTATTGAAATTCAATGTTTCATTAAAAATTGGTAGGAATTGGAAAAAGTTCAATTCTAACTCTAAAATTGAACCTTGACGGCTTCTCTTTCTTCCTTTTCTACTAATTCAAATAACTCCATTTTTTTGAATCCGAATATTGAAGCAATAATATTTGCCGGGAAACTTTCAATTTTGGTATTTAGTTCCATCACATTAACGTTATAGAAGCGCCTTGCCGCCTGAATTTTATCTTCGGTATCGGTTAGCTCTCGCTGAAGTTCCAAAAAATTAACTGAGGCCTTTAAATCTGGATAATTTTCCGCTACCGCAAAAAGAGATTTTAAGGTTTGGGAAAGATAATTTTCTGCCTCTCCCCTTTCTTTTATTGTTTGAGCGCCCATTGCCTTCGTCCTCGCCTCAGTGACTTTTTCAAATAATTCTTTTTCATACGCTGCATAACCCTTCACTGTTTCTACTAAATTGGGTATTAAATCATATCTTCTTTTTAGTTGAACATCAATATCTGCCCAGGCCTCTTTTGTTCGGTTTCGTTTTTTTATCAAATTATTGTAAGTAAAAATTACCCATAATAAGAGCGAGGCAAAAATTATTAAAACAACATATAGATAATTCATTTTTATTTTCATTGTTAATTATTGCAAATACGCAAGCGGAAATACAATAATTAAACAATTTTTAGTTTTTGATTTAACCTAAAATCTTTGGTCTTTGATAATTGAAAATTGATACTTGGTCCTTTCTTTATTTAAATAACCCTCCTCTAATTATTGCGGAAATGTGGGGATATTGAACATAAAGTTTGTAGCCAAAAAGTTTTAAAAGAGTTACAAAATCAATAATTTCTGACCTTATATTTTCCGGACCAATAAAAATTTCTCCAAATTCCTCAATTAAGTTTCTAGAATAGTTGTATAAAACCTCATAATCCGCTTTTTCTTTTAAATATTCTATAATTCTTCGGAATTCTCCTTTGTCTAACCAAATACCTTGGCATAAACTACAAAGATCAATATGAATCTTTGATTCATCGTATTGCACTTCGTAAAGGGGCAACCGACACTCTGGACACAACAGTTTACCGCGAGCAATTTTAAACTTTTTTTTATCTTTCCATAAATCAACATCTAACCAATTTAATTTAGGATCTCTTCTGTCTTTTGCCTGCCTCAACTCATCTTTTTCAAACCACATTCCGTGACAAATAGGACAATATTCAATCTCTACCCCAAGTAAAATTGTTTTTTCTAATTGTTTTTTGCAAATTGGACAAAGCATAATTTTTTCGCTCAAAATCGAAATACAAATTTTGAGCCCTATTATTTATTTTATCGCAAATTCATAAAAATACAAGAAATTGACGTTGCTCTCCCAAAAATAAAACAACGCCGCCCCACCATAGACATCGTTTTCTAAACCGCCACTCCCATTCCTCTTCTACCAAAAAAACAGATCATTAACAATAGCCCATTAAAACCACATTCATAAATTTAATAAATATTATTAATATTAACAAATACTTAATAATTTGCGATCGTCATATTAATAAGTATTTAGCAAATTTTAGCAAATAAAAGCAAAAACCACAGAGTAAAAACCACAGAATAAAAACCACAGAATAAAAACCAAAATCCAAAAAATAAAGAAATTATCAATTATCAAAAAGCAAAACAAAAATAAAAACAAAAGAGGGCTTTCGCCCTCGTTTTGGATTTAAGGTTTTAAAAATTGGGGACTGCTTCTAACTCTCTGTCTCAAATATCGGATTAATCTTTAGTAATCCTCTCCCATCATTGAATTTGGCATTTCGCCACGATCATGAGAATCTTCTTTCTTCGGTAATTCTCCGACCACTGCTTCAGTGGTAAGCAACATTGCCGCGGCTGATACCGCATTTTCCAAAGAGGACCTAACAACTTTTGTCGGATCAACAATACCAGCTGCCATTAAATCTTCGTATTGCATTGTTTCGGCATTAAATCCAAAACTCCCCTTTTCTTTTCTTACCCGTTCAACTACCACTGCACCATCTACTCCCGCATTTTGACTAATCTGGCGAATCGGTTCTTCCAACGCTCTTTTTAAAATATTAATGCCAGTTTTCTCGTCTTCCTCTACTTCAACGTCATTTAATCCTTCAATCGCTCTTAATAACGCTACTCCGCCGCCCGGCACAATTCCTTCTTCTACCGCCGCTCTCGTCGCGTGTAAAGCGTCTTCTGTTTTATGATAACGGGCTTTCTGTTCCACTTCTGTTGCAGCGCCAACCTTTATCACTCCCACGCCACCGGCTAATTTTGCCAATCGCTCTTGAAGTTTTTCTTTATCAAACTCTGAGGTTGATTCCTTTATCTCTTTTTTAATTTGGTTAATTCTGGCTTCAATAGCGGATTTCTCGCCCTTGCCTTCCACAATAGTGGTGTTTTCTTTGGTCGCAATCACTCTTCTGGCGTTTCCCAACATTTTTATTTCCATATTTTCCAGTTTCATTCCTTTTTCTTCTGAAATCACTTCGCCGCCAGTAACACAAGCAATATCTTCGAGCATCTCTTTTTTTCGGTCGCCAAATCCCGGTGCTTTTACTGCCAAAGTATTAAATATTCCCCTTATTTTATTAACCACCAAAGTAGCTAACGCATCGCCCTCCACGTCGTCGGCAATAATAACCAATTCTTTTTTGCCGGTTTTAATAACTTTTTCCAAAATCGGCAAAAGTTCTGGCAAAGATGATATTTTTCTGTCGGTTATCAAAATATAAGGATCTTCAAAAACCGATTCCATTTTTTCCGGATTAGTAATCATATAGGGTGAAATATAACCGCGGTCAAACTGAAGGCCTTTCACAATTTCCTTTGTTATTCCAAATGTCTTTGATTCTTCAACAGTAATCACCCCATCTTTTCCCACTTCTTCCATCACCTCCGCTATCATATTTCCAATTTCCTTGTCCTGAGCAGAAATGGTCGCAACCTGAGCAGTTTCCTGTTTATTGGTTATTTTTTTTGCCATTTTCTTTAGGGCAGAAACTACAACATCTTTCCCTTTTAAAATTCCTCGACGTAATGCCAAAGGATTTGCGCCGGCCGCCACATTTTTTAACCCTTCCCCTACTATCGCTTGAGTTAAAAGAACAGCAGTGGTTGTACCATCGCCTGCCACATCGTTCGCTTTTGTCGCTACCTCTTTAACAATTTCCGCTCCCAGATTTTCTATTTTGTCTTCTAACTCAATTTCTTTGGCAATGGTAACTCCGTCATTAGTGATAGTCGGCGCGCCAAATCCATTATCCAATAC
>CAZEXD010000023.1:0-11248 GCA_964516865.1 uncultured Candidatus Saccharibacteria bacterium | reverse complement strand
TTCTAACATTGATAACAAAATATTTAATATGGAAATATATAACATTGAGGGAAAACAAGTTTATAAAAAACAAAAGGGGCGGGCTGTGTAAGCACGGCTCGCCCCCGACTGACCAAACTTGGACCAGCCCCTTTAGGTCTTTTCCGCCGACGAGATGAAAAAGACCTTAAGATGGGAATCGATCAGAACATCGACACACTTTTCGGGAGGGTCGCCCTTTTTGCGGACGGTGACGAGAAGCTCGCCCCGCCCATTTACGCAAAGCTCAACCCTCCACCCACCAATGTCAAGCAGGCGATCTTCACAAGGCATTGCGCAACTCCTAAAAAAGTTGGATTCTCCCAAGAGCTTAAAAAGAAAGAATTGTTTCCGTCCTTTTATGCTCTTGCGAGAAATGATTATTTCAAAGTGCTTCACCCGAATCTGCCACTGAATTTATTGAAGTGATAAACTCGAGTGAGGGAGAACGTACACGCGAGGGTGCGTTCTCCTTGTGGTTGTGGTCAGAAATTGACCGACACACGGTCTTTCCGTGCCTGCTGTCGCGCCAACTACTGAAGGGAGTAATAATCCGCCATCCTTCTTTCTTCGAAGGCCTGGCGAGCTTTCTCCGTCTTGTCGGGAAGGGTTTCTCGGGGACAAACTTTCGCGAATATAACACCGAGGTCTTCGCCTTGCAGGGTTGTCCCGAAGTGATTTATTTTGAAACCTCCTGGAAAGGGGGGAAAACTTGACCACTTCACTATATCTTTAATTATAGCACACTATCTTAAATATGTCAATGACGGAGCAAGTTTTGCTGCCCTTCCCTTTTTGAGAGCGTTATTTCTTATTTTTAACTAAATAATCCTCAATCGCCTTATGCAGGGCATCAACCGCCAAAACCGAGCAATGATATTTTATCTTAGGCAGTCCGCCTAAAGATTTTATAACGTCGTCTTTTTTAACTTTAAGTGCTTCTTTTATTGTTTTTCCTATCACCAAATCCGTAATTATACTGCTTGTGGCGATAGCGGCTACACAACCGAAAGTTTCAAATTTTACATCTTTGATTATTTCCTCCCCTTTTCTATTCTTACTCACTTTAATATAAAGCCACATCACGTCACCGCAGACCGGATTTCCGACTTTTCCCAAGCCATCAGGATTTTTCATTCTGCCGTAATTATGCGGTTTTTTGAATAAGTCCAAAACTTTTTTAGTATAAATTCCGTTTTGTTTCATATTATCTGGCATGTTTTTTAAATGGTGAGATTTCCCTTAACTTCTTTACAATTCCAGGCAAAACCTTTATTAGGCGATCAACTTCTTTTTCAGTTGTCCATCTGCCCAAAGAAATCCGCAAAGAGCCGTGCGCCTGTTCGTGTGTTAACCCCAAGGCAAGCAAAACATGACTTGGCTCCAAAGTAGTAGATGAACAGGCAGAACCAGTTGAGGCGCAAATTCCCATTAAATCAAGCCGCATCACCAATGACTCGCCCTCAATAAAATCAAACCGAAAATTAGCGTTATTTGCCAATCTTTTTGTTGGGTGTCCGTTAAGATGACTATTTTTTATTTTCAAAACATTCTTTATTAACTTGTCGCGTAATTTGCTTAAGCGTTGGCTTTCGGCCATCATTTCTTTTTTACATATTTCAACCGCCTTGGCAAAGCCCACAATTGCCGGAACATTAACAGTTGAAGATCTTAAGCCGTTCTCTTGACCTCCACCGTGCAAAATTGGTTCAATTTTAACGCCTTCTTTAACAAATAAATAAGCCGCGCCTTTTGGTCCGTATATTTTTTGGGAACTGGCGGTCAGTAAATCAATGTTCATTTTTTTAACATCAATTGGAATTTTGCCAAAAGATTGCGCCGCGTCAGTGTGAAAATAAACTCCTTTCTGGCGACAAATTTTGCCGATTTCTGCAATTGGCTGAATTGTTCCTGTTTCGTTTGAGGCATGAATTATAGAAACCAAAACTGTTTTTTCTGTTATGGCTTTTGCAACGTCTTTTGGATTTACCAACCCGTATTTATCAACCGGAATCTTTGTTATTTTAAAGCCCTGTTTTTCTAACCATTTTGCGCTTTCCAAAATGCAGGGGTGCTCAATTGCGGAAATTATTAAATGATTGTCTTTATTTTTGTTGGCAAAAGCAATGCCCTTTAATGCTAAATTATTGCTTTCGGTTGCAGAACTCGTAAAAATTATTTCCTCTGGTTTCGCGCTTATTAAATCCGCCACTTTTTCTCTGCTTTCTTCGAGGGCTAATTTTGCGCCTTGGCCAAAACTATGAAGAGACATTGTATTGCCAAACTTCTCTGAAAAGAAAGGCAGCATTGCTTTCATAACACGGGGGTCAACCGGCGTAGTGGCTGCGTAGTCAAAATATATTTTGGGCATATTATTTTTTCTTTTTTATTAAATCGGCAAGATTTACCGCGTTTAAAGTGTTCTCCAATGACTCTCGGGCTTCGTCCCAAACATCTTCGCTGGTGCAAGAACCAGCCATTGGACAACCAGTACAGTGAACAAGCGTCATATCTTCCTCCAACGCCGAGACTATATCGCCAGGAGTAATTTTCTTAGCCGGTTTTGCTAAGAAATATCCGCCCTGCGGACCTTTTTTCGCTTTGACTAGTTTGGCTTTTTCCAATTCTGCCATAATCTTCTCTAAAAAATCAAAAGGCACCTCTTCTATTCTGGCAATATCTTTCAAGGGGGTAATCACACCCTTTTCTTTTTGGGCTAAATAAATCATCGCCCTTAATCCATATTGTGATTTTTTTGATATGCGCATAATAATCTATTATTAATAAATTTAAGTTAAGCGAGGCAACAAAGTTTTCACGGCAACCTTCGCAGGCAGTTGAGCATGGTTTCGCCGAAGACGAATCAACTGCCGAGAATGTAAATAGCGGAATTCCGCTGGGAATTCCGACTATCGGTGCCTGAAAACTTTCGTTGCCGAGCGTTATTTAAAAAACCGACTAATTTCATCGGTTTTAAGTATAGCAATTACAAAAATACCTGTCAACCCTTCACCTTGCGGCAATATCCTGTGATAGTGGCAAGTTTTTAATTTTCTGAAAAATAATATTGCTCCCTCAGGGTGAAGGGTCAACCATCCTGCCCTATTCTAAAAACTGTCGTATTTAATTAGTTCTTTAAGATTTTTTCTTATTTTTTTCTTTGGCTTATCGGCGGGAAAACCTAGCGGCATTAAGGCTATTACCTTATATTTTTCCGGAATGTTCAAAATTTTCTTAACTTCTTCTTGCGAAAAAGCGCCAATCCAACAAGTACCCAATCCCTCGGCTGCTGCAGCCAAAGTTAAATGGTCAAGGGCAATTGCTATATCAACGGGAAAAGCCGGTATCTCGCAAGCCATTATGTGGCTGGGGTTTAAGGAAACAGCCACGATAATAATCGGTGCCTCGGCAATAAAATCTTGATTTAATGCCGCTTTCGCCAGGGCTTTTTTTCTCTCAATATCTTTCACAATTATCAATTTGTATTCCTGAGCATTATGCGCCGAGGGTGCCAATCTTACTGCCTCTAAAATTTTATTTAAAATCGCTTCATCAATTTTTTTCTCTTGATACGCCCTGACACTCCTTCTTAATTTTATCACTTCATAGATATCCATGTTTTTTCGCTTCGCTTGGTCAAACTCAAATCTCAAATATCAAAGGTCAAAAGTTTTGAGTTTTGAGTTGCGGTTTTAAAATTGACATTTTTATTTTTAAATTAACTCAGCTTTGTGACGGCGGCGTTTCTTTTCTTTTTAACCATTTATCCCATTTAATCTTGCTAAAAAGAAATAAATATAAAATTTCTAAAATTCCTAATGTGTTTACGCCCAAAATCACCACAAACCATACTTTTTCTCCTATTCTTGCCGCTTTCCACAAGGCAATCCCCTTCCATATGATTGACCACCCAGCTAAAATAATTAAAAGAGATACCACGCGCGGATCATTCAAAAGCGCTATCAATTGCGCTTCTGTTAACTGTTGAAAATTCACCATATTATTTATGCTTTTAATATTATTTTTCAAATGCTTCTTTCACTTTTTTGTTAAAAAGAAGGTACCAAAAAACAAACATTATTAAAACAAAAATGATAATAGTCGTTATAGAAAAAATAGAATGAAACGGCCTAATAACTTTCTCATTATAAAAACTCGATGGAAATATAAAAGACATTAAAATAACTTGAATAAATCGCAATATAAAGCCACCCTCAAACCAGACAAAAATACCCAAAGCGATTCTAGCCCAATTCTTCTTTTTAAGCGTAAAAGCAGAAAGTAAAATAGCAGTAATGCTTTGTCCTAACAACATAATCCCTATCGGACGTCCTTTAAAATCAACCCCAACGCCGCTAAAACTCTTAATAATCAAAAAAAATCCTGTAAATATTAGAACAATAGACAATATAATTATGATTACTGAAATTATTTTTAGTCCTTGCCCAGCGCAGTTTTAGAAATTTTGTGATACGGTGGCCTTTTCGAAATTCCGCACAAAAATATTTTTGAAACCCCCAGAGCATCGACTATCCTGAAAATTGAACCTATTTTTTCCAAACTCCTTATGCTATCGCAGATTACAAAAACTCCTTCATTTTACAGCATTCTTGTTTTGTTTATAATAACTCCGAAGCTGTAACCCAAAAACTCTGCAGCTTTTCTGCAAAAAACCATCCTGTCGGTAAAAATTTCAAAGTATTCCATTATCGGACAAAAATTGATATCAATTTTTAGGCATAAAGTAATCCTTTTTTTGGACCTGTCCACCTTAACGAAGCTTTCTGTAGTGGCGTAATTTACTCTATCGTGGATGTCTGATTTAATCTGATTTATATTTTTTGATATTACTCTGGATCTGTGCACGTCGGATTTGTCTGCTAAAACAACTATTGCTGATATCGGATTAACAAAACTTATGTCCTCTTGTTGCTTATCGTGATTGGAAATCGCCTGCATAATAAGAACCATTTCATCTGGAGGAAATTTGTCTTTAAAAATTTGAAAAAACAGCAAAGCGGCAAAATAATTATGATGACTGCGGCTCAAAAAATTTCCCATATCGTGGCAAAAAGAGGCAATGGCAGATATTTCTTGCTCTCTGACTGAAAGACCTATGGCTTTTGCAATGTCTATAGCCCTGTTTGCCACCAAATTAGCGTGCCTCAAGCCGTGGTCGGTATAAGAAAGAGCGGCTAAACTTTTTTCGGTTTTTTTAATAAACTCTAAAACGTGGGGATTTTTTTTAACTTGATTTAATGTTAGCATTTTAAAAAATAGTTAATTTATTTATAATTATAGATATTTTAACATAAAACCAACGAAAAGAGAACCCGTTATTTAGTGGGTTCTCTTTGACCTAAACGCTATTCTTCTTTTCCACCTTCATTTTCACCATCTTCGCAAGTACATTCTTCACATGGTTTTCCGCAATTCGGGCAAACGCATTTAGATTTTTCAGAACAGCAACAACCTTTGCTCATAGTGATTTTTATTAGATTAATTTAATTCGCGACCTTTAAGGGTAATTTAATACTATCACAGCAAAATATTGTGTCAAATTTTCTTTGTTTTATGTCAATTTTCTTCTTTTTAGTTTTTGCTTTCTATCCTCTTGTTTGTTTCTTCTTGCATTCGCTTGGTCCAATCTTCCCACCTCCCAGAATGTATTATTCTAAAAGCGCCCATTCTTTCTTTTGCTTCTGGTTTTGTAAGATGAGCAATAGGCGGCCAATTTTTTTCTAAAAATTTTAGCCTTTCTTCTTTTCTCATTCTTCTTTGTGGGAAAAGTTTAAATCTTTCGGCATTAACACTAATTTCATGCTCAAGCGGTACAAAATAAGCGACATTTCCTATTTTTCTGCTTTCAAAAAACAACAAACTTGGGAAAAACAAAACCATAATATCCTTTGAAGCCGGAATTAATACCTACAATTCCGAACAAAACCCGGGGTTGATTTACCATAAAGTCTATCCGTTTAGGGTCTATCAATTCTTCTTGTAAATGTCTAATTTTCGGTCTTTCTACCACCCCCTCCTCCCTTTTTTCTTTTTTCTCTCCTTGTCCGGACGGCAACAACTTGTCATCAACTTGCTCAAAAAATGGAAGATTAATATTCTCTATGGTATTAAGAAATTCTTCCAAAACAGAGGTTTTTCCAAAATTAAAATAGTGGTAATTCGCCGCTTAATTCGCCATCTTTTGTCAATGTCAATGTGGTAGTATATAATTTTCCTTCCCGATAATGAGGCAATATTATATGTAGTTGTTCTATTTTTCCCGTTTGGGGGTCAGGCTTTGGTTTTATAATGTTCAGCGAGTCAACTTCGGACAAAGCACATTGAAATCCTCCCACCACGACTTATTCAAAACCGCTCCCTATGTTAGTTTTAAATTTGTTAGACATATATTTTTGTGATTTAAATTAATTTTTCTTTTTTAATTATAATATTGATAAATAAACATTTATCAAATTTTATCAAGTTTTATTTCTTTTCTGATTTTTTCCACGAAATCATTAAAAAAGTAAAGGTTGTGAAAAGTAAGAAGTTTTAAAGCCGTGATTTCTTTTGCTCTTAACAAATGAGCAATATAATTTCTTTGGTAATTTTGACAGACGAAACAATCGCATTTTTTATCTAGCGGTTCTTTTGATTTTAAAAATTTTGACTGCATCAAATTTAATGTTCCCTGACTAACAAAAGCAATTCCTCGCCTGGCATAATGGGTTGGCACCGTGCAATCAAAAAAATCAATACCAGATTTTACAATCAATTCTATATCTTTCAAATAACCTACTCCCAAAAGATGTCTTGGTTTTTCTTCCGGCAGTTCTTTAATTACCCATTCAATCATTTTTGCCATTTCTTTATTGTTAATGCCAAACTCGCCGCCAATTCCAAACCCCTCAAAATCCAACGAGCCAATAAACCTTGCGCTTTCTATTCTTAAATCTTTAAATCTTGAACCCTGGACGATACCGAAAAGTGCCTGATTGCTCTTTTTTATTTCTAAACAAATTTTTGCCCATCTGTGAGTTCTTTCTAAAGATTTCTTAATGTAATTATAATCAGCCAGTGGCGGCGGGCATTCGTCAAAAGCAAAAATAATATCTGCACCCAATTTTTCCTGTATTTTTATTGACTCTTTTGGTCCGATAAATAATTCATCTCCGTTTAATGGAGAGCGAAAAAAAACTCCGTCTTTGGTAATTTTTACTGACTTTGGTTGATGCGATTCACCAATTGTCTTCTTATTTTCTATGCCCCTACTCAAAACTTTTGTCATGCCAAAATCTTTTCCGAATCCAAGAGAAAAAACTTGAAAACCTCCGGAATCAGTCATCAATGGTTTCGGCCAATTCATAAATCTATGGAGTCCACCTGCTGATTTTACAATTTCTTCGCCCGGTTTTAAATGCAAATGGAAAGTGTTACAAATGAGAATTTGCGATTTGGTTTGTTTAACCTCTTCGCTGGTTAAAGTTTTGACAACCGCCTGCGTCGCCACCGGAACCAAACACGGAGTTTCAACAACTCCATGTTCCGTACTTAAAACTCCGAGGCGCGCCTTACTCTTTTTTGATTTTTTTAGAATTTTAAAATTCACGGATTATTTGAAAATTTTGAAAATTGATAATTGCGTTTTGGTCTTTGCAATTTTTAATTTGGTCTTTGGCTTTTGGTCTTTGGCTTTTTGGTCTTTTCAACCCTTTTTAGGGCTGTAATATATCTTCAGTCCGACCGTTTATTGAAATAATTACATTATCAACTGTTGGAAATTGTTTTAAGGTCTCTGTAATTTGCGCCCTGATTGCCGAAACCCTACACGAACCGCCTACTTGATATTCTAACCGCTCGTCAAAATCAACTTTTGCCAAACCATTTTCTATATTTAAACTCTGAATTTTTACTCCCGAATTTATGCTAGTTAAAAATCCTTCTAATTTTTCTTGCTCGGTGGGCCCCTTTAACAATTCTTCCAAAGCAGCCCTTGCCACTGCTAATGTTTTTGGAATTTTTCGTTCAACAGGAAAAACTTTATTACAAGAGAATTCCGAATCCATTTTGCTGTTATTGAAAAATACTTTAATAGTGATTTTTTTTGACGGCTCTTGGTTAAAGTAAACTGGCACCCTCAATTCATCGCTATGTTCTGCCAATCCAGAAGGATTGTTTTTTTCCAAAATTAACAATCCCTTTTTTGTTTTGGGGTTTTCAAATTCTAAAACCGCTTCAAAAGGAACGAAATCGCTGGTCATCCATTCTTTTTTTGCTTGGGCAATGCCTTGGGCAACCAAATTTCCGTTTCCGTCTAACATTTTAAGCGGAAAAGATGCTTCAAAAAACCAATAACCGCGCGCTTCTCCTTTAATAATTAGTGGGCTTGTTATTGTCTGATTTGGCCGTGGATTTTCGATTCTTATTAAATCCATTTTTTCCAATTCATTGCCAATATCTTCTGAAAAAGTCTGCCCATCTTTTGTTTTACATTGCCGCGGATAAGATTCCAAAACTGGATAACCAGCAGAAACGCAATCTTCAAAGTTGGCAATCTTGGAAAAATTCGGTTTTAAAAAATAATTGCGTAAAACAAGCCACCCGCTAACCAAAATTAAAATAACGAGAATTAAAAAAAAGAAAATAAAAATTGCTTTTTTCATTGATTCCTAATATTCTCCAAAAACGACCCTAATCATTTTTAAAGATACGATTAGTTCTTTTTAAATTTAAAAGCAAAAGATTTTTCTTAAGTTTAGCAAATTGTTGACTAACCTTCAATAATAATATATAATTAACCCGGACAAATAAGTCGAGGTATCTTAATAGTCTCCTTCTAATTTTGGACAATTTAATTTTTGAGCAATTGCTCTTGTCTAAAATTAGAAGGAGAAAAATAAGTAGAACGACTTAGTAGTCTCTTCAATAAAATCAAAAATTATTGAAGGCCAAAGGTCGTTTTATTTATTTAGAAAAGTTATAAATATATATGGTTTTCAAAAAATTTGACGATAAGCCCCGCGGAAACTTTGCGCCAAAACAAATGATAAAAGGCGATTGGAAATGTTCAGAGTGCGGAGCCGCTATAACCGAACTCCCCTTTGAGCCAGCCCCCGACAGACCTATTTATTGTCGAGAATGCTGGGCAAAAAAGAGACCGCCAAGGTTTGGTCGTTAATTAAAAAAACACGCTCGATGTACATCGAGCGTGTTTTTTTATTTCTTAAAATTGGGCTTTACCACTATTGTAAACTCTCCTCGCGGTTTTTCTTTTTTAAATATCTCCAAAATCTCAACAACTTTTCCTCGATAAATTGTTTCAAATTTTTTACTTATCTCCCGACAAACAACTATTTCCAAGTTTGAGGATATTTTTTTTAAGTCCTCCAATGTTTTAACAATCCGAAATGGCGATTCGTAAAAAATTACCGCGTGTTTGGAATCGGCAATTTCTTGAAAAAAATTATTTCTTTTATTTTTAGATGGAGGAAAACCCAAAAATAAAAACTTGTTGGTTGGAAAACCAGAAACACTCGCTGCCGCAGTTAGCGCCGCGGGGCCAGGAATGGAAATAATTTTTGTCTCTGGTTTTTTTGACAAAATTTGTTCTATAAGTTTATTCCCCGGATCGGAAATCCCCGGCGTGCCGGCGTCGGAGACTAATGCCAGTTTCTTGCCTTCGGACAAAAGGCCGATAATATAATCTGTTTTTTGCAACCTGCTATGCTGATGATAACTCACCATCGGTTTTTTAATTCCATAATGAAAAAGAAGTTTTGCCGTATTTCTGGTGTCTTCGCATAAAATAAAGTCAACTTCTCTAAAAACATCCAGCGCCCTCAAAGTAATATCCTTTAAATTCCCTATCGGCGTACCGACAATGTAAATAATTCCCATATGGTTTTAAAATTTTTAAAATATAAAAATTTAAAAAATATCTTTCAATAACCGTAGAGTTCTCTACCCCTCATTCAAAATAACGATATCAAGTGTTTTTTTTGCGGTTTTCTGATTTTCCGTACTTATCTCTTTTCGTTTATTTTTTCTTTTCTCTTTTTCTTTTTTTCTAACCATTTTTTTAGCATTTTCAACCACACGGACTGTTTTTTTGCCTGTCATTTTTACTCTTTTATTTTTTTACATATCCTACCTATTCTATATATCTTTTAAAAAATAAAAGCAAATAAGGTTTTTTAAATTAAGCTCGGATTTAAACTCAATAAACTCGGCGGCCAACAAACCCGCCCCGCTAAATAGCGGGGCGGGAAAAAAATAAATTAAAACCTATTCGCTGGTCTTGCAGTCAAAGTGGTCTTCGGTATCAGCCATCGCCTCTTCTTTGGTCTGATGAATAACCTTATCTTTGTGTTCAGGCGGAGAATAAATGGTATAAAGTTTCATTTCTTCGTTCGAAGTATTAACAATATTGTGTTTTGCCCCGGCTGGAATAACAATAGCAAAATCATCCTCCACCTCATGAACAACGCCGTCTATAATCGCCTGTCCCCTCCCTTTTTCAATTCTAATAAATTGATCCAAAGTATGAACCTCCTCCCCTATCTCTTCTTTTGATTTCAAACTCATCACAACTAATTGGCTGTATTTTGCAGTATAAAGCACTTTGCGGAAATTATTGTTTTCCATTGTTTCCTTTTCAATATTGGAGATATATCCTTTCATAAGAATTATGACGTTAAAAAAATAATTAAATTTTTTAATCGACCCTCCCATCTTAAATTTTAACATTTAAAAATAAAAACAACAACAATCTTGAAACTTTTATTTCTTTTTAGTAATATAAAATTGGACAAAAACCCAACAATCCGATGTAGCGCAGACGCCCGTTAAAGAGATGGTTGTAGGCCTGTTCTGCTAAAAACTTTTTAAGAAAAATAGGTGCTTTATTCCGGTGTAGCTCAACGGTAGAGCGGCTCCCTGTTAAGGAGATGGTTGTAGGTTCGAATCCTACCACCGGAGCCAAACGAAACCCCTTTTATGGGGTTTTTGTTTTGCTCTGTGTGGTGTGCTGAGAACCTACTCTCCGAATTGCGACGAGCGAAGCGAGGAGGCAATGCCTTCGGGCAACTCTTCGAATCCTACCACCGGAGCCAGATTGGACACGAATAAAGTCGCCAAATGGGCGACTTTTTAGTTTGTGTCCAACTTAAAACTCCGGAATTAAAACCCTCTCAAACTTTTGAAATCATTTTGCCGAATTTAATTTACAAAC
>CAZEXD010000022.1:0-11331 GCA_964516865.1 uncultured Candidatus Saccharibacteria bacterium | reverse complement strand
GGTTCAACTCCGGGAGGCGGCTTAGAGGTTTAAAAGATGGCTTACTAGTTCCCCTTCCTTATTTTTGACCTCAATTTTTTATTTTATATCGGGACAAAGCTCTTCTTTACTTCTCAAAATGTCTCAATTTAACGCTTTAACCCTCTCCAATCTTAGTCCTACTTACTCTTACTATTGAAAAGCTTACAGAGATCGTATCTCTGGAATTGCTTTTACAGTTAAAAATTAAAACTAAATTTTTCTTCTCTTAGCATTAATAAGATCAAAAACATATTGGAAAATCCAAGATTTAAAGTGACGGAGTTTTTAAATATATCCATTGTACCCTCTGGTATTAGATTTTTCATTACCCTTCCCTGATTGTTTTAAATACCGGTTATGACTCAATAAAAAACAAAAAAATTAGAAATCAGAGAAATTAATTTAATTTGTTAAAAATAAGATTCCAACATATTTAAGAGGGTAAAATGTTTTTATTTTCTCTGCCAAGCGCGCCAACTGGCTAGCTTATTGAAAAAATAAGATAAAATAGTTATGATTGCATCTGAGGGCTTTCGTCAGATTGTCTGACGACTAAGTTCTCAGGCATTTTGACAACAAGAAAGGAGTTTAAAAGATGTCGCAAGAAACGCTGGCGTTGCTGATTCGCCGTTTCAAAGATAAGAAAGTCATGGTTAGAATTTTTGGCCAAAATGGGCAAAAAACTGCCACAGGTGTTTGCGTGGACGTCAGCGAGGTTCGGGGAAAAGAAGGGTTATCATTTTGCATTACTGTAAACCATCTATTCCCAAAGCCATTTGTTTTTACCGCCGAAACATACACCCGCCATTCTGTCACCGGTTTTTTCCCCGAGGGATGCTGTGAAATGCACGTGTTCAAGTTTTAAGCCCTTTAAGCTCTTTGGAGCTCGTCTTGCTGACCGGAATCGTTCTATTATAGAGCGGCTTCCGGTTTTTTCATTTTTAAAATAGTAAATTATTTCCTCAGAAATTTTGGCATCGGAACTCCACTTTTTGAAAGATTGTCCAAAATTGAACCGACTAAGGATAAAACAACCAACCAATAAGCCAAATTTACCACCATCGCCAAAGAAGGAACAACTTTTTCTACTGCTGCCAAAACAGCAAAGCCAAACACATATCCTACCACGCCCTTTTGCATAAAACCCGCCAATTTTCCTAAAACAAAATTCTTTTTAATAAGCGCGGCAATTATACCCAAAACAACATCAATTGCCAACAAAACCACAATTACTTTAATCTGGCTGGCTGCTGCAGCATCTAAAAGAGTATTCATCTTTATTTTTAATAAAAATATTTAATTTAAAATTTCGACCTTTTTTATATTGTTTCATTATAGCACAATTTTAAGTCAACAACACTCTTATCCACAAGGCAATTGTACTAATTTTTTATTAATTATGTTAAAATAACATAAATAAAAATATGCTAATTGTTTGGCTTATAATTTTTGTAATCAGCTTGGCTTTATTGGTTAAATCTGCTGATTGGTTTATAGAAAGTTCGGAGAAAATCGGCTTAGCGCTGAAAATTTCTCCTTTTATCATTGGAGTAACAATTGTGGCAATAGGCACTTCTTTCCCGGAACTCATTTCTTCTATTGTGGCAACAATAAAAGGAATAAGCGAGGTTCCGATAGATACTGCTGTCGGCTCAAACATTGCCAACATTCTTTTGATTGTTGGCCTCAGCGCGACAATAGCCAAAACCCTGATTGTCAAAAGAAGCTTAATTGATTTAGACGCTCCGCTTTTGGCCGCATCTCATGCTCTTTTTCTTTTTATAATTTGGGATAGAAAAATTGTTTTAGGAGAAGCAGTCCTGCTTATTTTAGCTTTTATCATTTATTCTCTTTATACCGTTTTTCAAAAAAGAGAGGAAATATTTACGCCGGAATTGGTAGAAATTTTGCCCGGGGGCTTGGAAGTCAGAGTTTTACCTTCACGAATTGAAAGAAGAAGACAAAAAATAGAAAAAGAGAAGCCTAAAGAGTATAAACTTAGTTTTAAACTTTTCTTTTTGTTGATATTGGGATTAGTGGGACTAATTGTTGGCGCCAATTACACCATTGATTCAATGGTAAAAATTTCAGAAATTCTAAAAATTCCGACTTCTTTAATCACTATTACTGCTTTGGCAGTAGGAACTTCTCTTCCCGAACTAATAGTATCAGTAAAAGCGGCGGCGCAAAAAAAATACGAAATCGCCTTAGGAAACATTTTTGGTTCCAATGTTTTCAATATCTTGGTGGTCACAGGAATCCCCGCTTTAATTAAACCCTTATTAGTGAACGATCTTACTTTTGGTATCGGCACTTTCTTTTTGGTTGCTTCAACCTTGCTTTTTGTAATTTCCGGAATTTCCCGACGAATTCACATCTGGGAGGGAACAATGTATCTTTTAATTTATGTTTTATTTATCGTGAAACTTTGCGGTTTTTTTTAAATTAATTTTAAAAAAATGTCACCATTAAATATTCCACCGCCACCTCCTCCGCCTCCGCCCTTATCGCCTCGGCCTTCTCCTTCCGAAAAAAAATATTCCCAGAACCCCTTTTCTCCCCTAAAACCCTTTGGCGGCTCAATGCCCCCCAAAAATCAAACAACTCCCTCAACCAACCAAGCGAGCCCAAACAAAGGTTTTTTTTCAAGGTTATTTTCCCAACGTCTGAAACCAAAAAAAATTGTAAAAACCACCGTAAAACCAAAATCTAACTCAATTTTTGGCGAAAAAGGAGAATTAACAAGAAGCCAGTTTAGGCAAAAATTAAGATATGATCCGAATGTTTTTCGGGCAGCAGTGCCGTTGGGTTTAAGTCGCGAACAACGAGTGGCCTTAGAAAAGAAAATTCCCAGCGCTTACGGTTATAATATTTCTCGTAGCGATTTAAAAGCAACTATTTTAAAATTGCATCGACAATATATGTCGACAAAAACCATTCTAGAAAAAACCGCTTTGAGAAAAAAAATAATTTTTCTTAAAAAAATAATAAAATAAAATATGAAATACGAAAAAATTTGGAAAAAGGTTTTGGGACCCAATGAAAAGGTTGAATACGAATTTTCCGTCGGCAACTATTATCGAAGATTTTATCTGATTTTTTGTCTCGTGGCAGGGGTGATCCTTTTGTTTTATTCTCCCTCTATTGCTTTGCTGACTTGGCTTTTAGGTATCTTTTATTTCGAATTTTTTATTAGGTGGGCCAATGCTTATGCCTTTACCGATAAAAGAATCCTTATCTATCGCGGTTGGCTTGCCACAGAATTAGTAAGTATTGATTATGACAAAATAACCGATATTGCCGTTGACGAACCGATTTTTGATAAACTCCTCACTCGCAGCGGCCAGTTAATTATCAATACAGCCGGTACCGGCTTTCCAAAATTAGAGTTAAAAAATATTGAAAGACCTTATGAAATAAAAAAGAAGTTAGATGAATTAAGAAGCGCCTTTAAAGGGAAAAACCCATCCTAAAACCTACCGGGCATATTCTACCACCCTGTTTTCTCTTATCACTACTACCTTTATTTCACCAGGGTATTTTAATTCTTCTTCAATTTTATCTGCAATTTGCCGAGCTAATTTTTGAGCACCCAAATCATCAACTTTGTCTGAATTAACAAAAACCCTTACTTCTCTTCCAGCCTGAATAGCATAAGCGCGGTCAATACCAGAAAATTTCATCGCAATATCTTCTAATTCTTTTAATCTTTGCAAATAATTTTCCAGGGTATCTTTTCTCGCCCCCGGCCTCGCGCCAGAAATCGCATCAGCGGTTTTAACAATTATCGCTTCCAAAGATTCTGCTGGATATTCTTCGTGGTGAGATTTCATCGCCTTAATAACATCTTCATTTTCTCCAAATTTTTGTAAAATCTTAATACCAATATCAACATGAGAACCTTGAATCTGGTGATCAATTGCCTTACCAATATCGTGAAAAAGACCGGCTCGTTTGGCAACTTGACTATTAGCGCCAAGCTCATCAGCGATTGCTTCGGCTAAAAAGGCCACTTCTATTGAATGCAATAAAACGTTTTGACCATAACTCGTTCGGTAATATAACCTTCCCAATAATTGTATTAATTTCTCATCCATTTCCACAATACCAGTGTCATATACTGCCCTTTCTCCAACCTCCCTGATTTTTTCAGCAATCTCATTTTTCGCTTCCTCAACCTTCTCCTCAATTTTTGCTGGTTGAATTCGTCCATCCTGAATTAATTTGTCTAAAGCCAGTTTGGCAATATGACGACGAAGGGGATTAAAACTAGAAATTACAACGGACTCTGGCGTCTCATCTACTATAAGCTCAACGCCTGTTGCTTTTTCAAACGCTTTGATATTTCTGCCCTCTTTTCCGATAATTCTTCCTTTTATATCTTCTCCCTGAAGAACAAAAGTTGTAGTGGTTAACTCCTGCGTATAAGGAACCGCGCATCTTTGAATCGCTAAAGCAAGAATTTCTTTTGCTTTCCGCTCTAATTTTTCTACTCCCGCTTCTTTCAGTTTTCTTTCTTTTTCTAAAAGTTCTTTTTGGGTTTCTATTTCCACCAAAGAAAGGAGTTCTTTCTTGGCTTCTTCTTTGGACATCTTTGCGACTTTTTCTAATTTTTCTTCTGCTTCTTTTCTTAGGGTTTCCAATTCTTCTTTAACTCCCTTCAGTTTTTCCACCTTCTGGCGAAATTCTTCTTCTTTGGCCTCAAAGGAAGATATCTTTTTCTCTAAAAGGTTTTCTCTATTTAAAAGAATCTGTTGAGATTTTAGAAATTCCCTTCGACGCTGGTCAATCTCTCTTTCCGCCTGACTAATAATCTGGGTGGCTTTTTCTTGCGCTGTCTTTATCATATTAGCGCCCTCCTGTCTCATTTGTTCCATTTTCTGATGAATTCTTGCCTCAATGGTACCGGCTCTTTTTTTGACAATTGATTGCCGCGCCAAATAACCAATGGTTACACCAATTGCTAATGTTACAAAAATTATTATTAAAAAAATTAATAATGGATCCATATTTTAATCTCTTACGAATTACGAATATTTTTAAATTACGAATTATTCGTAATTGGTTTTTTAAAGTAATTCGCAGAATTTATTTAAAATAAAAAACTCACTTCAGCGCGGTGAGTGACAATGCTTATGAGTTTTGTTTGCGATTCTTAAAACTATCTTAACTTTTCTTTGGTGCCGATGATGACATCATCTATCAAACCGTATTTTTTTGCCTCTTCAGCCGAAAGATAAAAATCTCTATCGGTGTCTTTCGCCACCTTCTCTAAGGGTTGACCGGTATGAAAAGCCAATATTTTATTTAATTTATCTTTCAATTTAATAATCTGTTTTGCGGTAATCTCAATCTCTGTCGCTTGTCCAGTTACTCCTCCTGCAACTTGATGAAGCAAAATTTCGGCATTTGGTAATGCAAAGCGCTTGCCTTTGGTGCCGGCGGCCAAAATAATCGCTGCCATCGAAGCCGTCAAACCAATACAAATGGTGGTAATGGGACATTTTACATATTGAATTGTATCATAAATTGCCAATCCCGCTGTTACAGAACCACCGGGGCTATTAATATAGATTTTAATATCGCGCTTTGGATCCTTTGAGGCCAAGTACAAAATTTGAGCAATCACCAAATTAGCATTAAGGTCTGTTATCGGACCCGCTAAAAAAACAATTCTTTCTTCCAAAAGTCGGGAAAATATATCATAAGCACGTTCACCGCGCTGCGATTTCTCAACAATAGTTGGAACTATTGGCACATTCTTTACCCTTGTTCCCCCTCGACAAATTTGGGGTTCACTCGGGTTTAATTAATCAAATATAAATTAAATATTAATTTACTAATATTAAGAAAGTTTTTCAAGAAATTGAAGAACCTTCTCGTTGTATATTAATTCTTTAGTATACTCTTTTAAAGAGTTAATGTCAATTTTTTTAGCAGTTTCAGGAGAGTAATTTTTTATTATTTCATTTGCTCCATTTTCAACCTCTTCCTCTCCAACTAAAATATTTTCTCTTTTTCCAATTTCCCTCAAAATTAGAAAAGCCCTAACTCTTTTTTCGGCTTCCTTATTAAAAGATTCTCGAAAACGAGCTTCATCTTGGTTTGTTGATAATAAATAATCTTGAAGGGAAATTTTAAAATCATTATTAATTCTTTCGGAAAAACTCGCAAACAATCTTTCTTTTTCCGAATCAATTAAAATCTGAGGGAGTTCAAATTTAGTTTCTTCACTAATTCTTTCTAAAACTTCTTCTCTCCGTCTATATTTCTCTTGTGCTTCTTTTTCAAGCATTATTCCATCTTTAATACTATTTTTCAAAGAAGTTAAATTATCAAATTTCCCCAAACTTTTAGCAAAATCATCATTGATTTCTGGCAATTCTACTTTTTGAATGGAAATCATTTTTACCGTAAAACTTACTTCTTTTCCCGCTAAATTTTTTCTTAAAAAATTCTTATCTCTTTCTGGACCTAAAGATATTTTTTCGTTTTCTATCTCTTCTTTGTTTTTTTCATTAAACTTCGCAAAAGAGGAAGGAAATTTTAAAGAAAAACTTTTTTCTTCTCCCGCCTTTAGCCCAATAAGATTGTCTTCGAAGCCCCGAATAAATCCCCCTTCGCCTAAAATAAATTCATCTTTAATCTTTTTTCCCATATTTATATCAGGACTTTTATATTCAATAGTAATAAAATCCTTTTTTTCCGCCGCTCTGTCAAGAGGAAAAAATTTTGCCCGCGAGTTTCTTAAATAAAAAAGGGTGTCGTTAATTTCTTCTTCGGTAACAGAAATCAGTTTCTTTTTTATTTGAGAGGCAATTTGTTTGTAATTAGGCAAATCAATCTGTGGCAAAATAGCCACCCTTATTTTAAAAAGGAAGGGATTTCCATAAGCAATTTTTAAAATTTGAATCTCCGGCTTACCAATCGGTTCTAAATTGTTTTCAGAAAGGCATTTATAATAACTTTCTTGAATTGCCAAATCGCCGGCCTCCAGTAAAATATTTTCTTTCCCAACTTTTTCTTCAAAAATTTTTTGAGGCACTTGGCCTGGCCGGAATCCATCAATTTTTATTTGATTTTGTAGGCGCGAAATAGCCTCGTCAAAATGCTTCTGAAATTCTTCGGTTGTTAATTCAAATGTTATTTCTAATTGCGATTTAGGAAGTTTTTTTATTTCTGTTTTCATATATCATATAATATTTTTTAGTTTACAATTTTTTTTAATAAATCAAACGGCGCCCGAAGGCGCGAATAGAATTCTTTTTGTTTTCAAATTAATATCGCTCATCTCCTTTTCACCAATTTAAATATGTGATTGTAACTTGGAGAATGGTAGCAAGCCCAACCCACAAAAAATAGGGAATATTTAGCCAAAAAACCCAGCGGATTTTCTGCCACGCGACCGCCATTAACCATGCCAGCGTTGCCAGCACCAATAGAATATCAACTGACGCTAAAAAATTATTTTGTAAATTAAACTGAATTGGCGAAAAAGCAAAATTAAAAACTAAGTTTAACAAAAAAGGTAGGGCAACCAGCCAGGGCAATTGTTTTTTAAAAACTTTATAAAAAACAGCGCCGAAAGAAATTGCTATTAAAATATACAAAATGGTCCACATCGGGCCAAAAAGCCAACCAGGCGGTGCCCAACTCGGTTTTGCTAAATTTTGATACCAATTAAATGCATCCATATTATTTTACCTCTCTCTTACTCTTACGACCAAAGCGTTGGGCCGTAAATTTTTAGTTTATTTAAAGATTCCGAATTATGAGATTAAGAAGTGGTGGCAGATTATTGTTTCCCAATTTCATTTTTTTCAAAAAATTTCAGCAAAGGAGGAAGTATTTCTTTTTTCCTTGAAACCACTCCCGGCAAGAAAAGCAAATTGTTTTTTACCTCTTTTCTAAATACCTTTTCTGCGATTGTTTTTTCTTTCTCGCCGAGAATGAAAATTTCGCTATTTCTTTTAAAAATGTCAACTAAAACGAAAAACATTAAATCCATATTGCGGACCTTTTTGAGTTTGTTTAAAGCGTCGAAAATTTCATTTTTTATTTCTTTAACTTTTTGGGGAGAGGTTGTCTCCCACACGCCAATGCCAAAGTTTATTTCGCCCGCCTTAAACTCTTTGTAATCACTGCTGACAATTTTAGCAGGAGAAATGCCGCTGATGTCCGACTTGGCCTCAAACATTTTTCGTGAAAAAGCGCTTATATTTTCTTTTGCGATTTTATTTAGAATTTTCACGATTTTTTTATCATCACCCGTCGTGGTGGGGGAAGTAAGATTCAAGGTGTCTGACAAAATACCGGCTAACAAAAGCCCGGCTGTTTTCTTATTAAAAGAAAGATTATTTTCTAAAAAAATTTTTGCTATAATCGTACTAGTGCTCCCCACGGGTTCAGCGCGGTAAAAAATCGGTTCAGCGGTTTTAATTCCCCCCAGTTTATGGTGGTCTATTACTCCAATAATTTCTGCATTTTCAATTCCACCTACTGCTTGTTCGTAATCTCCGTGGTCTATTAAAATCACTTTTTTGTTTTTTAGATTTTTCATCAAAAGGGGTGGAGTTTGCTTGAAATATTTTAAAACAAACTTTGTCTCGTTGTTTAATTCTCCAGCCCTAACCGCTTTGATGATCCCCGTTGAAAAACCGGCTATGGGTTTTTTTAACTTTTTAATAAATTCACAAAAAATAATAGAGGCAATAATTGAGTCAGTATCGGGATTTTTGTGGCCGATAGAAAAAATATTTTTCATATGTTTTTATTCTTTTTTATTTTCTTTTTTATCTTTTTTACCTTCATTTTTTTTCTCTGCCCCGACCGAATTTTCTGTTTCTTTTTTTTCTGGCTCAACGGAAATAACTTCTTTTTTCTCTTTTCCGTCTTCAGATACTCCTTCCACATCGATTTTCCAACCAGTAAGATTAGCCGCTAAACGAACATTTCGACCATCTTTTCCAATGGCTAAAGAAAGTTGGTCTTCTGGTACTGTCACCTTAGCGGTATTTTTTTTATCAATTTTTACATCAATAATTTTAGCCGGCCCCAAGGCATTGGCAATAAATTTTTCCGGTTTTTCGTGCCACTCGACCACATCAATTTTCTCGCCGCCCAATTCATTAATTACTGCCATAATTCTAGTCCCGCGTTGCCCCACCAAGGCACCAACCGGATCAATCTGTTCATCATTTGAAATAACGGCGATTTTGCTCCGAAACCCTGGTTCTCGGGCAATGGCCCTTACTGTTACCGTACCAGCATTAATCTCCGGCACTTCTAATTCAAAAAGTTTTGAAACCAATTTTGGATAAGCGCGGGAAAGCAAAACAATTGGTCCTTTGGGTGTTTCCTCCGCTTTAAGAATATAAAATTTTAAACGTTGACCAATCCGATAAAATTCACCCGGTATTTGTTCTTCCTTATTGAGAACGCCCAGGGTTTTTCCTATATCAACAAAAATAGTCTGGCCCTCTATCCGTTGAATAATCCCCGAAACTATTTCTCCCTCTTTTGATTTAAATTCTTTTAAAACAATTTCCTTTTCAGTTTCTCTGATTTTCTGTAAAATAACCTGTTTTGCGGTTTGGGCCGCAATACGACCATAATTTGTTTGAGGGGTTAAAGGAATTTCTAACTCCTCGCCTGGTTTGATTTGAGGATTATACTTTTTCGCCTCTTCAATCATAATATGCTTTTCCGGATTAAATATAACCTTTTTATCCTCTAGCGATTCAGTTGCTTCAAGAGAAAGAATTTCTTTTTTTTCTTTTAATTTGGTTATTTCTTCTTCCGAATAAATCATATCTTTATCAACCACTAATTTTAACTGCCAAAACTTAACATCGCCGGAAACAGGGTTAAATTTTGCTTTAATTTTTTGTCCTTTTTTACCATAGTCTTTTTTGTATGCCGTAGCAATCGCTGCTTCCAGTGTTTCAATAATTTTTTCTTCGGGAATTCCTCTTTCTTCAGCAATCTGCGCCAAGGCTCTTTGAAATAATTTAATGTCCATATTTTGCTTCGTAAAAGAAACCTCAAATGCGATTTTCGAAATTCGAAATTTTTGAATTGGTTTCGAATTTCAGATTTCGTAGTTCGGATTTCCTTTTTGTTTATAAAAAGAGTCCGCGGTCAAACGGACATCATTTCTTTATCTTCTTTAATTTTTATTCTATTTAAAAAAATCCTCTTGTCAAGCCCTCGCTAACAACATTTTTAAAATAACGAATTTTTATCTTCTCCCTCTCATCGTTTACCAAAACTCCCGCCACATCAATTTGCCACTTTGAATCTAAGGGAATTTGATGCGCCAAAAGCCATGTTTCCGCAAGCTTTTTTATTTTTTCCTGCTTTCTATAATCAACTTTTTCTTCGGGAAAAAATTTGCTATTAGAGTCAACCGTTTTAACCTCAATAAAATGAATTGTTTTGTCGTTTTTGTTTTTTAAAAATTTTAAAAAACTCCATTTTTTCCGCGCTACTATATCTATTTCTCCCTTTGTTTTATCGTCCCAAACCTTTATATAATTTCTCTCCAAAATTTGATAACCCTTTTTCTTTAAATATTCGCAAACAATATCTTCCCCTAGGCGCCCTAATTTTTTTGTGTCCATATTGTTTTTCTTCATATTATCATTTCTAATCAAAAAACCACCAAAACGGTGGTTTTTATTTATTCTTCTTCAGGTCCGATTTTTAACTTCATTGCCAAAAATGTCCCGGTAGCAATACCAGACGCATATATTATTATCGCAAGAACGCCGCGTTCATCGCTCAATCGAGTAATAATGTTATAAAGCACTAACATGCTGATAAGAACTGTGGAAAACGACGTTAAAACTGCTAAAAAAACCTTCTCTTTAGCAACATATCTAAGATTTAAAGTAAAAAAGAAATCCTGCAAAATACCCACTACAAAATATGTTATTAAAAGCAAATACATAAGTTTTAGGAGTGTAAGTTTAATATTACACTCTTAAATTATTTTTTCTTTTTTTCTGTTAAAATTTGTTCTAAAAATTCTGGCATTTCTGCTTGTTTTTCTATAGATGTTATATTTGCTAATAAATAAAGATTGGTAAGTTAAAAATCAGCACAATTTCGCCTAACTCGTTTTTAGACGAATTGAATGTATAATATCAACCTTTTATTATATTATATATTATTTTTAGATAATTTCAAAAAGCCCTTTGATCTATTCGCAAAATTGCCCGGCGAAAGCGAGGGGCGAAGCCCCGAGCGAGGCGGCAAATCGTCTTTGGTGGAGTTTATTAGATAAAGTCCGAACCTACCTTGAACAAA
>CAZEXD010000021.1:0-11468 GCA_964516865.1 uncultured Candidatus Saccharibacteria bacterium | reverse complement strand
TCATCTCATTTTTTGACTTCTTAAAGGATGATAGTTCGAATCCTACACTCTTTAAAGATTTTTAATAAAAATATGTCAAAAGAAAAATTTGAATCTATGCCAAAAACAGGACAATTAGAGGAAGAGCCGAAACCTAATAAAATTAAAGAACTTAAAGTCGCTGATAAGACCTGATTGCAACACAGGCCGACTCACCGAACTCCCAGCGCCCCGGAAAACCTTCGAGCGCTTAGTTACCAAGCAAAGCAACTCACCAACAAAGCCAAAGCCAAAATCAAAGGACAAAAAAATTCAGCTAATTTTTCTTACTAATCTCTTATGTCCAAACCCCCAGAACAATTTAAGAGGGAATTATCTCAGGAACAGCAAAACAAAGAGAGTTAGAAGTGCCGGAAGGAAGAGAAGAGAAACCAAAAAACTAGGGAGAGGTGAAAAATCTTTTTATTAAAAGTTGAAAATTGTAAATTTGAAAATTTAAAATTATGCTTTCTATTATCATTCCAACTTTAAACGAGGAAGAGGGGATTGCGAAAACTATTTGTTCCATTCCCGATAAAATAAAAAAAGAATCAGAAATAATCGTGGTTGATGTTTCAAATGATTATACGCCGATTATTGCTGAAAAATTAGGCGCGAAAGTGATACTAATGAAAAAAAGGGGCAAGGGCAGGCAAATGCGAGAGGGGGTAAAAAGAAGCAGAGGAGATATTTTAATCTTTATGGACGGCGATGGCACTGACCCGGGTTATTATATTCCCAAACTTTTGGCAAAATTAAAAACGGCAAACCTTGTTTTGGGTTGCCGAAGCAAAAAGAAATCAAAATTAGATTATCCTCCTATGAGGACACTTTTTCATTTTTATGATTTATTTTTTCCAAAACCACCCTTCCGCTTTATTGGTTTTAGGGCTTCTGATCCGTTAGCCGGTTTTCGTGCCATCAGAAGAAAAGATTGGGATAGGCTAAACCTAAAAAGCAACTATTTTGAGATAGAAACAGAAATGAATATTGAGGCGATAAAAAATGGTTATATAATAAAAGAAGTAATGATCCCGAATTTAAAAAGATGTGGCGGATTATCAAAAAGCAAATTTGGGATGAATCCTAAAATGTGGTATTTGATTTTAAGTTTATTTTTGAAACATTGCCGAGACAAGGAAATAAAAGAAAAAATAAAAAAAGAAATGAAAAATTATTTTAGCCTCGGCTTTTAAGTTAAAAAATGATTAGCGTTATAATTCCAACTTTAAACGAAAAGAAATACCTCCCTTTTGTTTTAGAGTCGCTAAAAAAACAGAATTTTAACGACTATGAAATAATTGTTGCCGACGCCGGTTCCCTTGACAATACTGTTTCTATCGCCCAAAAATACGGTTGCCGAATTGTTAAAGGTGGCTTGCCGGCGAGAGGCAGGAACGAAGGAGCGAAATTCGCCAGAGGCGAATGGTTGTTTTTTTTGGACGCTGACGCTGTTTTGCCGGAAAAATTTTTTGAAAAAGCCTTGGAAGAGATTGAAAAAAGAAAACTTGATTTTGCCGCTTTTTGTTTGTTGCCTATTGGCAAAAAACCGTTTGTCCGCTTGACTTTTAATTTTTACAATTGGTATATTATTATGTTGGAGAAGATTTTACCTCATGCTTCGCAAGGAATTTTGGTAAAAAGAGACATTTTTTTAAAGGTTGGTGGTTATGACGAGACAATAAAATTAGCCGAAGATCATGATTTAGCCAGAAGAGCAAAGAAAGTGGGTAAATACGGCATTATAAAATCTTGTAAAATTTTTATTTCTGATAGAAGATTTCGCAAGGATGGTTGGTTTAGAACCAGTTTCAAATATTTATTATGCGAATTATACATGATTTTTAAAGGTCCGGTGAGGACAGATATTTTTAAATATCAATTCAATCATTATGATAAAATATAAAAATTAAAAGTTTAAACATTTAAAAAAACAGAGGCATTTATTATTTTTAAATATAAAAAAATATGTATGAAATGGAGCCAATAAATCTATCCTCTCTTTTAAATCAAATAAAAAATTATTTTAGAAATTTTTTTAAGAATCGTTTTTCTTTCATAATTATTTTGACGGTAATTTTATCCTCTTTTTTCGGTTTGATAGCTGGCTTTTTAGCCAGTGAATATTGTTTGCAATTTACAGATTATTTTAAAAAAATAGATACTGATTTTCCTCTGCTTAAAAAGAATACTGAAATAATTAAAGAGTATATTCCTCAAACATCACAAGAAGAAGCGATTATTGAGGCGGTAAAAAAATATTCGCCAGCCGTGGTAAGCATTATTATTTCCAAAGATGTTCCCATAATAGAACAGTATTTTTACAGTCCCTTTCCGGAAATTGACCCTTACTTTCAGATACCCGGCTATCGTCAAAAAGGACTGGAAAAACAAGAAGTGGGGGGTGGAACGGGTTTTATTGTTTCTGAAGACGGCTTGGTTTTAACAAACAAACACGTTATTTTTGATGAAAAAGCCGAATATACGATTTTTACCACTGATGGCAAGAGGTATCCAGCAAAAATTCTTGCCAAGGACCCCGTTCAGGATTTAGCCGTTCTTAAAATAAATGCCAAAAATCAAAAGAATTCCTTTCCTATAGTGAAACTGGGTGATTCTGATAAACTTCAGATAGGTCAGACCGTGATTGCTATTGGCAATGCCTTGGGCGAATTTCGAAACACAGTTTCCGTGGGAGTGATTTCGGGTTTAAGTAGAACAATCAGCGCCTTGGGTTCTGGGGGTTATGTTGAGATTTTAGAAGATATTATTCAAACCGATGCCGCTATTAATAAGGGTAACTCCGGCGGCCCCCTTTTAAATTTAAAAGGAGAGGTCATTGGTATTAACACTGCAATGGCGGAAACAGCCCAAAATATTGGTTTTGCCATTCCTATCAATATAGCAAAAAAGGCCCTCGCGCGGGTGAAGGAAACGGGAAAAATCGTTTATCCGTTTTTAGGCATTAGATATACCTTAATTAATGAAAACATAAAAGAAAAAAACAATTTAAGCGTTGATTATGGAGCGTGGGTAATTAGGGGAGAAAAAGGAGAAGCGGCGGTTGTTTCCGGTTCCGCGGCTGACAAAGCCGGGATTAAAGAGGGTGATATAATTTTGGAAGTTAATGATGAAAAAATCACTCAAGAAAATTCTTTGTCAAAAATAATTCAGAAACACAACGTGGGAGACAAAATAACCTTGCGTGTTTTACGCGGGGATAAAGAAATGGATTTGGAGGCGGTTCTTGGCGAGCGGAGCAATTAATTTTGCAAACGGCTTGACAGGGAGTTTTGGTTTTTGCTAAACTACAAACATATATGAAAAAAGCGCTGATGAGCCAGAATTGTTTCTTCTTTTTCGCCTTTTTTGGGAAAAGGACTGTTTTGCATAATTAGAAATTAGTAATTAGAAACTAGAAATAGAAATTTGCAAAATAGTCCCTTTCCTGAAAGGGGCTTTTTTGTTCTGCCGCCCGCTGTGGGTGGCGAAAAGCCATCGGGAAAGCATTGTTCCTTATTAAAAAGGAGATTTGGGATGGCAAGCTCAAATCAAGAGTCATCTCCCGCCAAAAAAGCCTTTGATGATCGCGTAAAGAGATGTCAAAGCTACTGCTTCCCCGACAACTGGAACAAGGACGCCGAGGGGCTGCTACGCAAAGGACTCTGCCCCCGCATAGGGTTTTGCTTCTGTCAATTAGGGCGGTCCCTGCTTGTACCTTTTCACGAGGGTAGACCGCCAATCAGTGGCGGCTACCGTCTGTAATTTGTTCAACCGTCAATCAACTCAAGGGGGTATAATTGGTTCAAGATGCTGCCGCGCGCTATTGTTGTTGACCAAGGTGATTGAGTAATGACGCGTGGTGCAATAGGTTCTTTTTGGGAGGTTTGGCGCCCGGCGGAAAGCCAATGGCTTTTCTTCGGGCGCTTTTTATTTTTTATCAAATATGCGTAATAAAAAGCGATCGCAAATTATTAAGTAGCCGTGTGCCCATATTATTTAGCAATCTTGACTTGAGAGTGCTAATTGATATATACTGGAATATATACCAAAATAAAAATAATGGTATAATGATAATGTAAACCCACAAATGATATGCGAATGTCGCGAAGGAGCAAATCTTAATTATAGGAATTATCGTAAACTTTCGTCTAGCAAATAGCGAATCGCCAAAGCCCAATTAGTGTCATTCGCATTATATTAATATGAACGGAGCCAACTTTACCAATAAAGCCCAAGAAGCAATATTAAACGCCCAAAACATTGCCCAAGAAAGAGGCCAACAGCAGGTTGACGCCCTGCATTTGCTTTTATCTCTTTTGTCCCAAGAGGGAAGCATTATTATTACTATTTTGCAAAAATTAGGAATTGATGTGGATAATTTAAGAAAAAAGACTGACACGCAAATCAATAAGATTCCCACCATCGTTACGCCAACAGCCATTGGTCAGTTTTATTTAACCCAAGATATGGCAAAGGTTTTGGAGCGTGCCAGACAGGAGGCATTTAAAATGAACGATGAGTTTATTTCCGTTGAGCATTTGTTTTTAGGTTTGTTAGAGACACCCACTGAGGCCAAAAACATTTTAGAAAAAGTAACTTTTTTACAGCCGGGGGCTTTGGATTCTAATACGATAAAAACCAATAAACTTGATTATGAGACATTTTTAAAAATTCTTTCGCAGATCCGCGGAGGCGCCAGAATTACTGATCCAGAGCCAGAATCGAAATATCAAGTGATAGAAAAATATACGAGAAATCTGACTGATTTGGCGCGGGGTGGAAAAATAGATCCGATTATTGGAAGGGAAAATGAAATTAAACGTTTAATGCAAATTATTTCTCGGCGTACAAAAAACAATCCGGTTTTAATTGGCGAGGCAGGCGTGGGGAAAACCGCAATTATAGAGGGCTTTGCCCAACGAATTGCCCAAGGAAATGTTCCAGAATTTTTAAAAGACAAAGAAGTAATTTCTTTGGATTTAGGCGCTTTGGTGGCTGGCACAAAATATCGTGGCGAATTTGAAATAAGGGTAAAAGCCTTATTAAAAGAAATTAATCGAGCCAATGGTCGTTATGTTTTGTTTATTGACGAACTTCATACCTTGGTTGGCGCCGGAGCGGCAGAGGGGGCGATTGACGCTTCAAACTTATTAAAACCAGCCCTCGCGAGAGGTGAGTTGCGCGCAATCGGGGCAACTACCCTAAAAGAATATCAAAAATACATCGAAAAAGATGCGGCTTTAGAAAGAAGATTCCAGCCGATTTATATTCAAGAACCAAGTATAGAAGACGCCATTGCCATTCTCCGCGGCATTAAAGAAAAATATGAAGTTCATCACGGAGTTAGAATTAGGGACGCCGCTATTAAAGCGGCAGTGGAATTAAGCGTCCGTTATATTCCCGATCGTTTTTTGCCCGATAAAGCGATTGATCTAATGGATGAGGCAGCGTCCGCTTTGCGTTTAGAAATGGAGTCGGCGCCTTCTGAATTGGAAAAATACAATAAAGAAATAACAAAATTAGAAATTGAAAAAGAGGCGCTGAAAAAAGAAAAAGGATCAAAAGGTTATTCTGAGAAACGTTTAAAAGCCATTGAAAGATCTTTAGCGGATTTAAAAGAAAAAGCCAAGGCCATTAGAGTAAAGTGGGAAGCGGAAAAAGAATTAATTAATAAAATCAAAGAAATCAGAAAAAAGATTGATGAATTGTCTTATCAAACAGAAATTGCTCAAAGGGAAGCAAATTTAGAAAAAGTAGCGAAAATTAAATATGGAGAAATACCCGCCCTTTTAAAAGAATTGAAAGCAGTTGAAAGAAAACTCGTAAAAATTCAGGCAAAACATCATTTCATTAGAGAAGAAATAACCGAAGAAGATGTGGCTGGAGTTATTTCTCGTTGGACAGGAATCCCTGTCACCAAACTAATGACGGAAGAAGCGCAAAAACTGGAAAATATGGAAAAAATATTAAATAAAAGGGTAATTGGTCAACAAGAGGCAATCGAAGCCATTTCTCGAGCAATCAGACGCTCTCGAGCAGGAATTTCCGAAGAAAATAAACCCCTTGGCTCTTTTCTGTTTTTGGGTCCTACTGGCGTTGGCAAAACTGAAACCGCTCGGGCATTGGCAGAATTTTTATTTAACGACGAAAAAGCGCTTATTCGGCTTGATATGTCCGAGTATATGGAGAAGCATACAGTTGCCAAAATAATTGGTTCTCCGCCCGGTTATGTTGGTTATGAAGAAGGAGGACAGCTGACGGAAAAAATCCGGCGAAGACCTTATTCTGTAATTTTATTGGACGAAATTGAAAAAGCCCATCCTGAGATTTTCAATATTTTGCTTCAAATTTTTGAAGACGGTCGTTTAACTGATTCCAAGGGGAGGGTTGCTTCGTTTAAAAACGCCATTATTATAATGACCTCTAATCTTGGTTCGGAATACATCAATAAAATGTCTGCTTTGGGTTTTATTACCAAAGAAGAAATAGCCGAAAAAGAATCAATGAAAGAAAAAATAATGGATGTTTTAAAAGAACAATTCCGACCAGAATTTTTGAATCGGATTGATGAGATTATAGTTTTCAATCATTTAAGAAAAGAAGAAATCAAAAAAATTGTGGATTTAGAAATGGCAAAAGTAGAGAAACGATTAAAAGCGAAAAATATTGGCATTCGGATTTCCGAGCAAGCCAAAGAATTGTTAGCCGAGCAGGGTTTTGATATAAATTTAGGCGCTCGGCCGTTAAAACGCGTAATTCAAAGAACAATTTTAGACCCCCTATCTTTTAAATTAGTAACCAATGAAATTAAAGAAGGAGATAATGTTTTCATTGATGTTTGTGCCGGAAAAATTATTTTTCAAATACCCTCTTTTTCGCCCAAACCCCGAAAAACTGTTAAGAGTTCCAATGTTTTAGAGCCTATTTAAAAAAGAATCCTAAATCAATGCTTAAAGACAAAAAAAATATTATTTTGATTTGTTTGATGGCTATTGTTTTAGGCGTTTTAGGAAGTTTTCTTTTTCATTTATTTGTTTTTCCTTATATGTTGCAAAGCCCCTATTTTGCCGATTTGGAATTCATCAAAAATTTTAAAGATGGAAAAATAGTGATTAATCCCAAAGAAGAAATTATTGTAAATGAAAATATTGCCCTTCAAACCGCTATTGAAAAAGTTGAAAAAACAATTGTGGCAATTCAAGCGAAAACCGCTAAAAAGAATCTTTGGGGTTCCGGCATTATTATCACTTCTGACGGCTTAATTGTTGTTTTAAATGATTTGGTGCCGGTTGGGGGAAACTATTCTGTTTTTTTAGAAGGAGAAGAAATAAGTCCGCAAGTTTTGAAACGTGACCCAGAAAATAATTTAGCCCTGTTAAAGGTTTCTAAAACAGGTTTAAAAACCAGCGGATTTTCTAATTTCGAAAAAATTAAAAAAGGAGAAAGAATATTTTTGGTTGGAATAATTCCTTCCTCTTTAGAAATGACAGTTAACGAGGGGATAATAAAAAATTTTAATGAAAAAAAGATAACAACAAATATGACGGAAGAAAATTATTTGCAAGGCAGCCCCCTGTTTAATATTGAAGGATTTTTGGTTGGTTTGAGCATGATTGATTCAAAGGGAAGGGTTTCGGTTATACCCATAACCGAGATAAAAAACTTCACGGGATTTTAATTTTTCAATTTTCTCATTTCTAATGACTCTGATAACGAGAGTTGTTTTTTGTTTGCCTTGAAGATTGATATAAAAATGAATAAAATAAATAAAAGAGGATCTTTGGGAGTGTAAGGTTCGAATCTGACACTCCGGTGCCCTTTGTATTTTGTGTCAAGAAAGGAGAAAAAGAATGAACGAGCCAATTCTTCTTTATTGTCAGAGATGCGGCAAGCTTAAAAAAAGGGGGGGGGAATGGCATTCGTTTTCTGCTCTCGAAGATGCTATTTCTCGCTGTTTAAGTAATTTTGCGCCGGGAGAAAGAATTGTCGTTAAGGTGGAAATTTCCATTTGTCCCGATTGCGATCACGCAAAAAAATCTCCGAAGGGAGGGAAATATCCCTAACAATAACAAGAAGAGGCGATTCTTTTTTTCTGGGGGGACCCAAAAGCGCAAAACCGCTAAAAAAAACCATTATGGTGTCCTCCCTTTTTTAGTTATTTACCGCAATAGAATAAGAAATTAATTATTTATTTTTTTACCCCCCATCTTGCAAAGCAAGCTGGGGGCTTGACACATTTTTTTGAAAAAGTGGTATGATAATATAATTAGGCAAATAAATAAAAGTCGATTAATATAAGGCCTAAAAACTATTATGGATGAAGTTGTTAAGAAAATTTTGATTGTTGAAGATGATATCGATTATCTTATACTACTTCAGAAAAAGTTTGAGATGGAAGGATTTTCCGTGGTTACCGCAAAAGATGGCAAAGAGGGATTGGTTGTGGCGGAGAGAGAAAAACCGGATTTAATAATTTTAGATATTCTGATGCCAAAATTGGACGGAATATCAATGGCGGAGAGGTTGAGGGAAAAAAACCTCGGGATCCCCATTATATTCTTAACCAATGTGGGAGACGCCAGCCATATTAGCAAAGCGATGCAAGCGAATTCCTCTGCTGACTACATAGTAAAATCTGATTTAAGCATAGACGATGTCATCCGAAGAGCCAGAGAAAAATTGAGTTTAAAGTACTAAATAATAGGTGGCTAAAAGCCATTTTTTTGTTTTTTTTGCCCCTCTTTTTTCCTTTTTTTGAAGTTTTTTTGTTAAATCAGTTTAAACTTAACCAAAAAATTATTCACAAAGAAAAGTTTAATAATTTTTTTGAAAATATAAAATAAATAAAATATCAGATTTAAGAATTGGAAAATGAAGAAAAAAATTTTTATTTTTTTATTTCTCGGCATATTTATTTTAGGTTTTGTAATAGGGTATCTAACAATGAGTTGGGATATTAAAGATGGATTCTTTGGCGCGCCAGACCAAAGAAGTATTTGGCAAATACTTTTACCTTTTTAATTTTTAATAAAACTTTTTACCCCTTCCCGAAATATCTAAGAAAATATCCGGAAGGGGATAAAAAAATATGAAATTTAAACTTGTAATTAAAAGAATCTTTATATTTTTAATCGTTATTTTTTTGGCCATTGTTGTTCTTTATCTGGGAGCGGAAGCGGGATATCGGGGGAAATACTGGTTAGAAAAATGGAGGGTGAGTAGAGAATTTGAAAAATTTAATAAAGCCATTGTTAAAATGTTTCAGGAAGATACCTATGGCGGAAAAACGCCAGAAGAGACATATAATATGTTTGTTGAGGCCCTAAAAAATGAAGATGTTGATTTAGCGGTGAAATACTTTGTTTTGGACCCCGATAGGCGGGCGAGGTACCGGGAGCAGTTTGATAATTTGAAAAAAGAAGGAAAGCTGAAAGAGTATGCTGATGATTGGCCCAAATGGGAAGAATTTAAAACCATAAAAGACGACTATAATAATTGGGAAGATAGGGCGATGATAGAGCATACTTATTACCGCTCTAAAGAGGAAAGGGTAAATTTGCCAGATGGAGCAGGCGGCTACATTGAGACGGTTTTACCGGTTGGGGAGTATGTTGATTATGCTCCAGTTTTCACCAAAAACGTTAACGGCATCTGGAAAATAGAAAACCTATGAGCAGAGTAATCCCAGTTAAATATTTTTCCTTCAAATTTAACTGGCTAAAGATATTAATTGCTTTAGTATTATTTGCTGTATTTTTAACAGCGGGATTTGTATTTAATTCAAAAACAGAAGCATATGATAATAAAATTACCCACCCAAAATTAACGGAAAAAATAGCAGAGTTATACAATTATATTTATGACCCGGATTTAACCCAGAAAGAAATAGATTTATTTTCACAAGGAAGCGCTGACGAGGATACTCCGCCCAGATGGATAAACCATTTTTATGACCCCACTACCGGATTAGGATGGTTAGGTAAACGATTGGGCGATATTCCCCAAACAACCGTAATGACAGCGGCAATACTCGCATTCGGCAAAGAGCCAGTATCAGCTGTAAACTGGGCTAATAATCAGGATTTACAGAACAGCCAATATTCTCTTTATCAGGGCAACCGCGCATTTGACAGAGCGGTTTTATATTATTTAGAAGGCAAAAAAGAAGAGGCATATTATACTTTGGGCTATATTCTTCATTTGGTTGAAGATATGACAGTGCCGGCTCATACAAGACAGGATACTCATTTTGATATGGCGCCGGAAACTTTTGAACAAATACTCGGTGTTAAACTTGACAGGGGCGAGCCATATGAAAAATGGGCAAAAGATAATGGGAGTATAGACCAAACCACAATGAATATTTTAAAAAATAATTACCAGCCGATTTGCAGTTCTCTGGACAGTTGCTTAATTTATTTGGCTAATTATTCAAATAATAACTTTTTCAGTCAGGATTCAATTGTGGATAGCGACTATAAATTGCCTATTCCGTCCGCTTATATTTATAAAGATAAATACATATTTATATATGGTAAAGATAATATTTTGTTAGCAAAAGCAAAGATAGGAGAGAAAAATAATATTTTATATGATAAAACTCTTGATTTGTCAGAAATCCACCAATCCTACTGGAACCGGCTTTCACCGACAGCGATTTTGGCTGGTGTTGAAGTGGTTAAATATTTTCATGAGCAAGTAAAAAAAGCGGAAAATAAAGAAATAGTCATTGAAAAACCGGCTGAAATTGGCTTTTGGGACAAAATAAAAAGCCTTTCGCCTTTTGGAGAAGCGGTTAAACTCGCTAATTTTTTAAAAGAGAATTTACGCTATTTAATAGCAGGTGGAAATCCATTTACTTATTTTGATTATACCGCCAGCAGTGGTCTTGAAACAACAGAGACAAAGCCGCTTTCTCCGGCGGCTCAAAATTATCTTCAAGATGTTTGGGATGATATTTTAGAAGCGATTGATATTTTTATCGCGCAAAATTCCCAAAAATACACCGGCCAAATCAGCGAAGAACAAATAGTTGAAATTTTAACAAACCCTCAATTTATAGCGTCAAATCCCTCTTTGGTTCAATCTCCAAATCAGGATAAAGAACAGGATTTGTCTAAAAATCAACAAAAAACAGAAAAGCAAGAAACGGAAAATGAAATTGTTTTAACCCCACAAAATGTTTCTCAAGATAACCAACAAAAGAATCAATCGTCCACTGTTACTTCAACAGGCGGTGGAACCAGACCGGTTTATCTGAAAATTTTAATTTCCGAACTTCAGATTTTACCAACCAACGAAAGATTCATTGAGCTTTATAATCCTAACACCGAAGCCATTGATTTAACTGGTTGGTATCTTCAAAGAAAAACAAAAACAGGAACTTCTTGGAATTCGCTTGTGTCTTCAACTCAATTTGATGGAAAAATTATTCCTCCCAAAGGTTA
>CAZEXD010000020.1:0-12359 GCA_964516865.1 uncultured Candidatus Saccharibacteria bacterium | reverse complement strand
GCTATGGTCCGGGAACGTACACTTATTCTTGGGGGGGCGTTTGTAGTGGTTCAGATCCCTGTCTTAAATCTTTTTCAAGTCCCGGGAAATATACTGCGACCGTAAGTGTAACATCTGGTGTAGATACAGCCACTAATTCTTGTACGGTTGATGTAAGCGAGAGCGGTATTGAAATCTGCGACTATGGTTGCAATTGGGGGCCTTGCAGTAAAAATCAACTCCCTCCGTCTCAAAACCCTCCGACTGTAGACGGCTTGACAGCCCTTCCAGAAACTTATTGTATTGGCGTTCCCGGTTGCGGCGAAGTTTCTTTTGAGTGGACTTATTCTGACGAAGATGGCGACACACAATCAAGGCTTGATATGCAGATTTCTTCCGTGCCGTTTCCAGACACAGGGGACGAGTGTCCGCTTTGCGAAGTTAACAGAACATTTTCCGGACTTTCTAACCCAAGTGGTTCTACTAATACCCAAATAGTCAATGTCTTGCCCGTAGCGACCAGTCCTGGCGGCAATCATATTACTTTTGGTAAATCTTATTATGTCCGGGTAAGAGTTTGGGACAGCGCGGGATTGAATTCCGGTTGGGTTCAATATTTTGACGAAAATGATTCTGATGGCGACGGCAACAAAGAAACATTTACCAAGGCGCCATTTCCGCCACCGTATCCGAATTTTAGTTTCGTGCCCTCGCCAGCCCAACCAGAAGAAAATATCGCTTTCAATGACAACTCTATTTGTTATACTACAGGCAATGTTTCTTATCCTTGTAAAGAAGATAATCCTATAACGCATAAGAAAAATACTTATAGGTGGTTGTTTGGCGATAACACCGAAAATAATGATGTTGGCGACACCTCACATTCTTATGCGGCAGTGGGCATTTATCCAGTTACCTTAGAAATTTGCGATGATTATTTATTAACCCGAGATCCGTCTAAAGCATGTTGCCATGTTACCTATAATGTTCCAGTGAGAACAGTGAGAACCGGGAGCGGCGGTGTTCCGCTATGGAAAGAAATATCGCCGTTTGAGAAATAAAAATTTAAAAAGTAAAACAATTAGGATATTTCTTGTTTGAGCGGCATTATATTTTTATTCTTTGGAATATCAAAAAATATTTAACAAAACTCTTGTCAAAAATTATTTTATTTGCTAAAGTAAAAAAAGTTTTTATATCTAAATATCAGTCCCTCCCACCAGAAGAACCTTTGTTTTCTCCGGGGTGGGTGGTCTAATACCAATATCCAAAAATGACAGAACCAAAAAGACGAAAAACAAGTTCAAGACGAGACCAAAGAAGAATGCATATTTTTGTAAAATCTCCGGCTTTGGTTTCGTGTCCAAAGTGCAAAAAACCGACAAAACCTCATATTGTTTGCAAAAATTGCGGATATTACAAAAGTCAACAGGTTATTGATGTTTTGGCAAAACTTACAAAGAAAGAAAAGAAAGCTAAGGAGAAGGAAATAAAGAGAGCCGAGAAAGAATCAAAACAAGAAAAACCCATAACAGTGGAAGAACTTTCTAAAAAATAATTTTAGTTGAAATTTAGTAAAACTCATGGCAAGTCGGCACCTTTCACGTTCAATAATTTTGCAAAGTTTGTACGAGTGGGATTTTTATGATAAAAAACCCGATTTGAAAAGCATTGTCGAAAGAAATATAAAATATTTTGGACCGGGCTTAGAGACATTAGATTTTGTTTGGCAGTTGTTGGAAGGGGTTCAAAAACATATGCCAGAGATTGACAAAATAATTGAAAAGGCGGCTCCTCAGTGGCCCATTAATAAAATAGCCATTTTAGACAGAAATGTTTTAAGAATAGGGATTTACGAACTTTTATATGCTGACAAAGAAGAGGTTCCTCCGAAGGTAGCAATAAATGAAGCCATTGAGTTATCGAAAACATTTGGCGGAAGGAATTCGGGAAAATTTATAAACGGCGTTTTGGGAACAATATATAAAACAGTTAGAAAATAAAAACTAGCGTCTAGGGTTTAGGGTATAGGGTTTAACGAATTTGCTAAACACTGTACCCTAATCCCTAAACCAAAAAAAGATGAAGGATTTTAGGGATTTAGAAGAAAAATTAGGAATAAAATTTAAAGATAAAGATCTTTTAACTCAGGCGTTTGTTCATCGTTCTTATCTTAATGAGAACCCCGGCTTTAAATTAAATCACAACGAGAGGTTAGAATTTTTAGGCGATGCAGTTTTGGAACTTGTTGTCAGCGAATATTTGTACAAAAAATATCCCGGAAAAACAGAAGGAGAGCTTACTAATTGGAGGGCATCATTGGTGAATGCAAAAACAGTGTCTCAGGTTGCCAAAGAAATAGGGTTAGAACCATTTTTATTGTTATCAAAAGGAGAAACCAAAGAAACCGGTAAAGCGCGCCAGTGGATTTTAGCCAATACCTTTGAGGCATTGATGGGGGCTATTTATTTAGATTCGGGATACCAAGCGTGCAACAAAATTATTAAAGAATTCTTAATAATAAAGTTGCCTGAGATTTTGAAAAAAGGAGCTTTTAAAGACGCAAAATCATTATTTCAAGAAGAAGCGCAAGAAAAAAGAGGTATTACGCCAACTTACCGCGTTTTAAAAGAGTTTGGTCCCGATCATGCTAAAAAATTTGTGGTGGGAGTTTTCTTAAAAGAGAAAGTGATTGCCGAGGGAGAAGGGACTTCAAAGCAGGAAGCGGAAGAAATGGCGGCAAGGAAGGCGCTGGAGACAAAATGGTAGGTTTTAAATAACAAATTCAAAGTTCAAATGCCAAATAAAATTTAAAGTGCAAATATCCAAGAAGTTGTTTAGCCCACTTTTTAATTAATTTGTCATTTGGATTTTGAAATTTGGATTTTAAAAATGTTAGTCATAAGATACCAAAAAATAGGGAAAAAGAATCAGCCATCTTTTCGACTGGTGGTGATTGATAAAAGAAAAGCGGCCCGCGGCGGAAGAGCCGTGGAAATTTTAGGCGCGGTTAATCCTTTTACCAAAAGAAAAACATTGAAAAAAGAAAGGATTAATTATTGGCTCTCAAAAGGAGCAAAACCATCGCCAACAGTGCACAATTTGTTGGTTTCCGAAAAAATCATTGAAGCCAAGAAAATAAACGTATCTAAAAAAGTTAAGAAAGCCGCCGAATCCGTTTCAAGTCCGGCTGGCAACGAGACTGATAAAGAAGTGCCGTCCGCCGCTCCAACTCCATCGGTCGCTTCGGCGCCGATTGTCCCTGAAACAGCCGGGGTTCAGGAGGTAAAACCAGCCGAAGCAGCTCCAGTTGTTGCGTCGGAGAAACCAAAACCAGTTCCGGAAGAAAAAAAAGAAGAACCAAAAGCACAATCGTTCGAATAAGAGATTTGCGAAAACTATTGACAAAAAATCATTTTTGGTGTATTGTAAATATTATAGGGTAATAAGTAAAGATTGCCTTTACTTGTCCTAAGACAACCCGAGATGAAGGATATTTGACAAAAAAAACAAAGCGAATATAATAATAATTAGTAGCAAATAGGTCGAGCTACGTAACGAAGCGAAGGGTAAGTGGATGGCGTTAGAGTTTAGTTAACTAAACCCTAAACCCTGAATCTAACCCCCAGGAAGATGGTAAAAGAAAAAGATCAAGAGTTTCTTCAGTTTTTGGTAGAATCATTGGTTGACCATCCGAAGGATGTGAAGATTGAGAGAAAGGTTGACGAGATGGGAGTTCTTCTTTCCTTGAGGGTTAACCCGGAAGACATGGGCCAGATTATTGGCCGAGAGGGATCAACCGCCAAAGCCATTAGAAATTTGGTGCGCATTGTTGGTCTTAAAAATCATGCCCGAGTTAACTTAAAGATTGAAGAACCAGAGGGTGGTCGTGTCCAAAAGAAAACCGAAGAAAATAAGCCAGCAGAAGAAATTGATAATATTTCTTTGTAAACTCAATATTTACAATAATTGGAAAGCGGTGTTATTATATAATAACACCGCTTTCCTTTTAAAAATTTGGTATAACAATGATTAAATTTGACATTATTACAATTTTTCCGGCTATCTTTAAAAGTTATATTAACGAATCTTTAATTAAAAAAGCCATTGAAAAGAAGATTATTTCGGTTAATGTCCATAATTTAAGAGATTGGGCGGATGATAAACAGAAAACTGTTGATGATAGACCGTTTGGCGGCGGATTGGGAATGGTAATAAAAATTGAGCCGATATTCAAAGCAGTTTTTGCTTTGAAAAAATCCCAAACAAATCCTAAAGCCAAAATTCAAAATTCTAAAATAAAAGTGATTCTTTTTACGCCGAGGGGGAAAAGATTTACGCAAAAATTAGCCCATAAATTATCAAAATTAGATCAAATAATTTTTATTTGCGGAAGGTATGAAGGGGTCGATGAAAGGGTGGCAAAAAAAATAGCGGATTTGGAGTTATCAATAGGGGATTACGATTTAATGGGCGGAGAATTGCCGGCAATGGTTGTTATAGAAGCTGTTTCGAGGTTAATTCCCGGGGTAATTAGGAAAAAAGAATTATTAAATCAAAGAATTACAGAAGAGGGGGGATTTATTGAATATCCCCAATATACGCGACCGGAAGTATTTGACTTGCGTAAATATATAAAAAATTGGAAAAGTTGTCCGTCCAAATTTCGCAAAACAAAAACGTGGCGGGTGCCTAAGGTTTTACTTTCCGGCAATCATAAGAAAATTGAAAAATGGCGACTAAAACACGGCAAGGTTATTGGCAAAGAAAATTTTTTGTGATAAAAAATAGATAGGAGGGCAGGTGGCGGAGCAGCTAACGCACTAGACTGTAAATCTAGCGGTCACTGACCTTCGGGGGTGCAAGTCCCTCCCTGCCCATAAAAATTTTTGCACTGCAAAATTTTAGTTATTAGTTAAGAGATATTATTTTCTAAAACTTAATAATCCAAAATCATAAACTATTTTTGCATTACAAAGATCTGCCAATGTAGCTCAGTGAGCAGAGCATTCCCATGGTAAGGGAAAGGTCGCCAGTGCAAATCTGGCCATTGGCTCACCTTTAAAATAAAAAATTAAAAATCAAATATCAAAAATATATATTAAAATTAAAAATAAAAAATTCGTTCCGTCATTTTGCACTTTGGTTTTTGCATTTTGCATTTGACTGAGCGGAGCGGAGAAAAATGGCTAAAAAGAAACAATTTTCCAAATTGCAGTGCACTGTTTGTAAGAAGGTTAATTACTTTACAAAAAAATCAAAAGAAATGGAGGGGAAAAAACTGGAGTTAAAAAAACACTGCAAAACTTGTCGGAAGCACACGATCCATAAAGAAGGAAAGAAGTGATGTTATTTGGCGGAGTTGAAGTTTTTTATTCTAATCTAATTAAGAAGAATGGTCTATCAAGATAGCGAGAAGGATTATATACTTTAATCAGTCGGGGGCTTAGTTTAGCGGTAAAATAACGGTCTCCAAAACCGTTGTCGGGGGTTCGACTCCCTCAGCCCCTGCGAAACGAAAAAGGTTTGTTAATTTCTAATAAATAATGTTTAAGAATATTAAAAAAAGCTTAACACCAGATAAAATTCCCATTAATGATTTAATTCTTTTCTGTGTTTTTTCCGTTGTTTCCAATAACGAGATTTGTACCCTTGAAAGATTGGTTAAAGAATGTTTTACTTTATTTCCTAAAACCTTTGGTTTTGCTCGCTATCCCATTTGGCCTGATTCGCGAAAAATTGATAGGCCATTAAGGATTCTTAGAAAAGAAAAATTAATTAAAGGCGATCCTCAAACCGAATTTTTTCTTACCAAGGAAGGAAAAGAAAAAGTCCAAGAAATCGCTAAAATTTTAAGGCAAGGAAAACTCCTTTAATTAATCAAATACCAAAAATAAACTAAAAACAAAAAGACAAGTAAAAGGATTTTGTTAATTTTTAATGGTTTTTTCTGTATTTTTGGTTTTTGTCTTTGTCTGCGATTAAAATGAATTTAATAAATTTATTAATTCAAGAGGGGTGGCTTAAGACGGAAAAAATCATCGAAGCATTTAAAAAAATAAAAAGAGAGGATTTTTTGCCGGAAGATATAAAAAATCTTGCCGAAGTTAACGAAGCCCTTCCCATTGGTTTTGGGCAAACAATTTCTCAACCTCTTGTTGTTGCTTTTATGTTGGAACAATTACAACCGAAACCGGGTGAAAAAATTTTAGATATTGGCGCTGGTTCGGGATGGACCGCCGCTTTGTTGGCTGAAATTATCAGCCAAAAAAGCGGAAATCCGAATTTTGAAGCCCGCAACCCTCAAACGCAAGGAAAAGTTATTGCGATTGAAATAATTCCGGAATTAAAGGAATTTGGCGAAAAAAATGTTTCTAAGTACAATTTTGTGAAAAAAGGGGTAGTGAATTTTATTTGTAGCGATGGTTCAAAGGGTTATATTAAAGAAGCGCCCTTTGATAAAATTTTGGCTTCTGCCTCGGCTGGTGAAATTCCCTCTGCTTGGAGAAAACAATTAAAAATCGGAGGGAAAATTGTGGCGCCGGTTGGTTCTTCAATTTGGGTTTTGGTAAAAAAATCAGAAACTGAGTTTGAAGAAATAGAGTACCCGGGTTTTGTTTTTGTGCCTCTTATCCAAAAATGAAAAAATGAAAAGAAAAATATTTTTAGTATTTATTATATTAATTATTTTAATAATCGCTATTTTTTTATGGCGGGATATTTATTTGCCATTAAATCCCCACTCAACTAAAGTGATTAATTTTATAATTAAAAAGGGAAGCGACGCAAAAGAGATTTCACTTGAGTTAAAAAAAGAGAAACTAATTAGACATAGTTCTATCTTTAGAATTTATGTTTTGTTTTCAAGGGCTTCCAAAAAACTTCAAGCCGGTCAATATGAATTATCTCCTTCAATGAGTCTTTCTGAAATTGTCAAAAAGATTTTCAGAGGAGAGGTTATAAAGAAAAAAATAACTATAATTGAAGGCTGGAATTTAAAAGATATCGCTTCTTATTTTGAAGAAAACGATATTTGTTCGCGGGAAGAATTTATTGAGTTAACCAAAAAAGATTTTAATGGCGAATTCGATATTCTTAAAGACAAGCCCAAAGATTTAAGTTTAGAAGGATATCTTTTTCCGGATACTTATGAAATTATTCCCGGGACTCCGCCGGAAGAGATTATTAAAAAAATTTTATCTAATTTTGATAAAAAATTAACTTCGGAATTAAAACAAGAAATTAGTCGCCAAAAAAAGACGATTTTTGAAATAGTAACGATGGCCTCCATAATCGAAAAAGAAGTTAAAACCTTGGAAGAGAAAAAAATTGTTTCAGGGATTTTTTGGAAAAGAATTAAAATTGGACAACCACTTCAGTCCTGTGCGACAATAAATTATATTACCGGCAAAAATAATCCCGCCGCCTTTTTAAAAGATATTGAAATTGATTCCCCTTATAATACTTATAAATATTATGGATTACCATTAGGTCCCATTTCCAATCCGGGATTGGATAGTATTATTGCGGCAATCTATCCCACCGAAACCGAATACTTTTATTATTTATCAACGCCGGAGGGAAAAACAATTTTTAGCCGAACCCTCAAAGAACATAATGCTGCTAAGGCAAAATATTTAAAATGAAAAAAATCTTTCATTAATTTTGATAATTTTTATAATAATTGTAATAATAATATTAGCGTTAATTTTGTTTTGGTCGAGAACAATAAATAATAAAAATAGTTTTAAAGAAGTTTCTATGGAGAAAACTTTGGCTAATAAAAAAATCGCAATGATTATTGCCTTTCGCGATTTTCGAGATGAGGAATATTTTATTCCCAAACAAACTTTAGAATCTGCCGGCGCCGAAGTTAAGACAATAAGCACTTCTTTAGGGACAGCGGTGGGAAAGTTAGGGGGCGAGGCAAAAGTGGATTTATTATTAAAAGACTTAAATCCTTTAGACTTTGAGGCAGTTTTGTTTGTTGGCGGGCCGGGTGCCTATAAATATATTGAAGATGAAATAGCTCATAAGGTGGCGAAAGAAACAGTTCAAAGTGGTAAATTATTGGGAGCCATTTGTATTGCGCCGGTTATTTTAGCCAACGCCGGTGTCCTTGAGGGAAAGAAAGCCACTGTTTGGAGTGCCCCCCTTGATAAATCCGGAGTTAAAATTTTAAAAGAGAAAGGCGCAATTTACGAAGATTCTAAAGTAGTTGTTGACGGAAAAATAATAACAGCCAACGGTCCCGCTGCAGCGAGGGAATTTGCTGAAAAAATAATTGAATTACTGGCTTTTAACCCCTAACCTGTTGACAAGAAAACAATAATATATTAACATCAAAATATCTTCCGTAGACAGCAGGTTTATCCTTTTAAATTGGTTTCAAACAATTATTCAAAGGGTAGTAAATCCTGCCGAGGAGCCACTCTTTTTTATTTTTAGAAGAGCGGTCGAAAATTAAGGAATCAATGAGGATCTGTCTGCGGAAGCAGATTTTTTGTTTATTGTCTAAACAACCTCTCACAAATTTTGCGTAGTGCTTCTCTAAAAAATATAAATATAAATTAGAGAGAAAAGACAAACTTTTATTCTTTCGTTTGAACGGTGTAGCGCATCCTTAACAGTGCGCAGAAGCGTTGCAAAAACTTTGTGTGGTTATATCCTTATGGCGTTAACCAAAGAACAAAAGAAAAAAACAATAGAAGATTTAAAGAAAAACCTTGATAAAAAGAAATCAATTGTTTTTATTGATTTTTCCAAGATAAAATCAAAAGATATTTTTGCTTTAAGAAAAAAACTGAAAGCAGCCAATTGCGTTTTAAAAGTAGCCAAAAAAACATTATTGGGAATCGCTTTTGGAAAAGAAAGTCCTCTTTGGAATAAAGCAAAAGAAAATATTTTTGGGCAACTGGCTGTTGTTTTTGGGTTTAAGGATGAAATAGCGCCGGCAAAAATTATTGGACAATTTAGTAAAGAAAACGAAAATATAAAGATTTTAGGCGGCATTTTTGAGAATAAATTTATTGATAAAAAAGAAGTTATTGTTCTCTCAAATATACCTCCGCGAGAAGAATTATTAGCAAGATTAACAGGAAGCATAGCCAGCCCGCTATCAGGATTAGTTAATGTTTTACAGGGAAATATAAGAGGATTAATAAATGTGTTAAGTAAAATTAATAAATAACAATTATCAATTATCAAAGACCAATTATCAATTTATTAATTATCAATCAATTTCAATTTTCTTTTCTAATTTTCAATTGACCACTTCATCTATTGAAAATTGGTTATTGAAAATTGAAAATTTTAAAAATGGTAGAAGAAACAAAAAAAGAAGAAAACGAGGTAACTACCAAAGAATCTGCTAAAGCAGATAATGAAGTTAAGGTTCCAGCCAAATTTAAGGATTTGGTAAAAGCCATTGAAGAATTGTCGGTTATTGATTTAGCCGAATTGGTAAAGGTTTTAGAAAAGAAATTTGGCGTTTCCGCCGCACCAATTCCTGTGGCCAGCGCTCCCGTGGCTGGTGCCGCCGCGGCCCCCGCTGCTCCGGCAGAAGAAAAATCAGTGTTTAATATTGAATTAAAAGAAGTTGGGGCTAAAAAGATAGATGTGATTAAAGTGGTTCGCGATGTTACCGGCAAGGGTTTAAAAGAGTCAAAAGATTTAGTTGATGCGGCCGCCAATGCTCCTCAAATGGTAAAAGAAAATGTTAAGAAAGCGGAGGCGGAAGAAATTAAAAAGAAATTTGAGGCAGCAGGCGCGAAGGTGGAATTAAAATAAATTTTTTAGTTAATTCCTTTTTGAAAACACACCCTAGGTGTGTTTTCTTTTTATTATTGCTTGTAATGGTAAAAATGTTAAAATAAATAAATGTGGGCGCGTAGCTCAATTGGTTAGAGCGTACGGTTCACATCCGTAAGGTTTGCGGTTCAAGTCCGCACGTGCCCACCGCTTATAAAAATTATAAAGACCAAATTACAAATTTCAAACAATGCTTAATGACCGAAATTAAAAATCAAAAAAGTGTTTAGAATTTAAGATTTTTGATTTGTTTGTAATTTGATAGTTTAGGATTTATAATTTAAAAAGATGGCCTTAAATAAAATCTTCGGTTACTTACTTATATTATTAGGATTAATAATTATATTAGGGACACTTTATGTTTCTTACCAGATATTTACAGGAAAGGCAGTTGTTCCGCAGGTTTTTTTTGTGCCCTCAAAAGAAGCAGTCCAGGCCGTTAAAAGTAAAAATTTAAACTACGATCCCCAAAAACAAATGGAGGAACTAATAAAGCAACAATTAGCAGAAATTTTTCCGGTTGACTTATTGCCTCGTTTTTTGAATTTAGTTAGTTGGTCGATATTAGCAATGGTTTTAATTTTTGGAGGAAGCAAAATAGCCAGTTTGGGGATTAAATTAGTTTTTTAAAATGGAAATCGCTTCTAAAAATAAAAATCTTCTGACAACCTGGTTTTTATGGCATTTTTACGAAATGCCGCAATTTTTGTGGGAGGTTTGGAAAAATTTTATTTTGTTTAGTGTAAAATTTTTTTCCACATCCTTACTTTTAAAAACCCTGTTTTCTCCTTGGCGAAAATACTATTGGAGCTATCCCCGCGGTTTTGACCTGAAGGCCTATTTTGAAGCTTTTTTCTCTAATTTCATTTCGCGGGTTTTGGGAGCAATTGTTCGTTTGGTTTTTATGGCAGTAGGATTTATTTTTCAAATTTTTATTCTTTTTGCCGGTGCTATTATGTTTTTGCTTTGGCTTTTTTTCCCCTTTTTATTGATAGGAGGATTATTAATTATTTTTTCAATATAAAATTTATTAAGAAAATTATATTTTTTTGTATTATTTACCCCCATGCAGTTTAATTTGGCAGAAACAGAGATTTTTCGAGCAATAAAAAGAGAAAGATTTCCTCTTTTTAGATTTGCGGGATTTTTCACATTGTTTTTCTTAATTATTTTTATTCTCTCTCTGTTTTTAGTTGGCTTAGCAATATTGGGAATTTTTTCTTTTTTTATTTCTTTAAAAATTGCTTTTTTATTTCTTATTTTAACTCTTTTGTTTTGGGAAATAGATTTATTTTTTGACACAAAAATAAAAAAACCAGAATTAAAAATAAAATTGGAGGAAATCGCACCAGATTTTGAAAAATATAATTTGGCAGAGTTTTTGGATTTTGAGGCAGCAAAGATTGTTCTGCAAACAATTAAATTTTGTGAAAAAAGAAAAATTTCTGAAATTTCGGCAGCAATTCTTTTATATTCGTCTTTATGCGAAAGCGAAAAAATAAATTACATTTTTCAGCGGTTGGGTATTGAGCCGGTTGCTCTGCGCAATAATTTAAAAAATACTTTTGAAAAAGATAAAAAAAGCGATAATTTCTCTGGAAAATTTTCTGACGATTTTAAGATAGCGATAATAGAAGCGACAAAGTCGGTAGCGGAACGTAAACGGCAAAGAATTGAAGTAAGAGATATGTTAATTGGTATTTCTAAAACAAAATTTTTTGAACAGATTTTAATAGAAAATAATCTCAAAAAAGAAGATTTTGAAAATTTTAATGTTTGGCTTGATCATTTTGAGACCAAGATTGAAGAAAGAAAAAAATTTTGGAGCGAAGAAAATCTGGCAGCCTACGGCGTTTTAGCAAAAGAATGGGCGACTGGTTATACCGTTACCTTAGATAAGTATTCAATTGATTGGAGTAAGGTGGTGAGAAAATGGCTTTTTAAAGCAATAATCGGCCATGAAAAAGAAATAGAAAAAATTCAAACCGCCCTTGTTAAACCAGAAATAAACGATGTTTTGATAATCGGCGAACCTGGTACGGGGCGGGAGAGTATTATTGAGGGATTAGCAAGAAGATTTTATTTGGGGAAAAGTTTACCAGAGTTAAATTATAACAGAGTTGTTGAATTAGATATGGTTTCTTTGCTTTCTCAGATTAATAATTTTGAATTGGTGGAAATTACTCTGGACACTATTTTTAAAGAAGTGATGAGAGCGGGAAATGTGGTTTTGGTAATTAAAGAACTTCATAATTATGTGGGATTGGAAGAGGTTCAACCCGGAACGATTGATATTTCTGGTATTCTTGCCAAATATTTAATTTCCCCCCAATTCAGGTTTATCGGAATAACAGATTACAACGGTCTTCATACCCGCCTTGAAAAGAACCCGGCTTTTTTGGAATTAATGGAAAAAGTAGAGGTTTCGGAAATCTCCGAGTTAGAAACAATTAGAATTCTTCAAAATTTAGCGTTAGAACTAGAACAAAAATATAAGGTTTTTGTTACCTATTCCGCGATAAAAAATTTAGTTAACTTGGCGGCGCGTTATTTACCTAGTCAGCCCTTTC
>CAZEXD010000019.1:0-12766 GCA_964516865.1 uncultured Candidatus Saccharibacteria bacterium | reverse complement strand
GGGCGTGGTGTAACAGAAACATATCCGCTTTGGGAGCGGACGACTCTGGGTGCAAGTCCCAGCGCCCCGACCAATCTAAACCTTGCGAACCCTTAAGCGGCTTTGCTTTTCTCTTAAGAATCTTTTTTAAATTAAACGAAAACAATGATAGCGAAAAAAAATCAAAAAAATTTGGTCTAATTATGTCACCAAACATCGTTTTGCTCTGGATTTAGAACCAGGATTTTTGCTTGGGGCAATCCGCGGAAAATTTCTCAATCGCTTAAAAAATCAGCCGAAATAAGTGTTCGCCGAAAAACAAAACCATTCCCCTCGGCAATGTCAACGCTTAATTTTCATATCAATCGCGCCGGTAAAAATTTAAGTTCTAAAAGAAAAGAAATTTTGGAGCAAGCAAAATAGAATTAAGAAAATTATTTAAAAAATAAATCAGTTAATGATTTAAAGAAAAACTGCTTGAATGATATAATTTGAGTAATATAATTATGAATAATTTCCAAAAATTATATAAAAAATTAAGAAAAAATTATGGGACACCAAAAGGACAATGGAAACTTTGGTGCAAAAGACCAAAAAATAAAAAGGAAAGGGAGGAGGTGGCAATAGGCGCGATTTTAACTCAACGAACAAATTGGAAAAATGTAGAGATAGCAATTCAAAGCTTAAAAAATAGCGGAATAAATTCTCTAAAAGATATTTACCAAGTGGGCGAAAAAAAATTGGCGCCCCTTATTAAAGCGTCGGGATTCTATAAGGTTAAAACTCACTACCTTTTTAACTTAACCAAATTTATTTTAGAAAATTACAACTCTTTGGAAAAAATGAAAAAAATAAATCTAAAAAAATTAAGAACAGAGTTGTTGAAATTAAAAGGAATTGGACCGGAAACGGCTGATAGTATTTTGCTTTATGCGCTAGAAAAACCTGTTTTTGTAATTGACGAATACACTAAAAGATTGGTCAAAAAATATAAATTAAGTGAAAAAACAGATTATCATTCTTTACAAGAATTATTTGAAAAAAATCTCAAAAAAAATTATCGCCAATACCAAGATTTTCATGCCTTGATTGTAATTGATGCCAAAAATAAAAAAAACAACCAAAAAGAGAAAATATCATTAAGGTAATTAGCAGCAATAAAGTTTTTTGGGAATTTTCCCTTTTTCTATTTTTCCGAAGGGATTGCCAAATTTTCTGATATTCTCAATCATTTCTTTGTTCGTCTCAGTTTGCAAGTTTTCTTTTTCAAGATAACTTCTCAATTTTTTCATTAATTCTGGTAAATTAATTTTTACCGGACAATTTTGATAACACGCCATGCAAGAGGTACAAGAAAAACAATTTGAATCGACAGACTTCTTAAAAGTTTCTGAAAACCCAGCAAAAACCACTCCTTTTGAGCCCAAATATTCTGCTCCATAATTTTTTCCGATTTGATGGAAAACAGGACAAAAATCCAAACAAGCGCCACAGTTGAGGCAATATAAAATTTCTTCAAAACCCTCTTTTAAAAGTTTTTCCCTGCCATTATCTAATAAAATCAAATTTACCTCTTTGGCTCCCTGAGCGCCAATGATGGTCTGATTTTGAATATCGGCAGTTTTTGAAGGACCGGAAATTATGGAAACATAAACTGGAAAGTCTTGACCGGTTCCCCAAATAGCCGAAGCTTTTATAATTTTTAAAGCATCTTCTAAATTTTCAACAATTTTCTCAAAACCAGTTATTATAATATGAGTTTCTGGCCATCTTGAAACCAAAGAGATATTTCCTTCATTTTCTAAAATTAAAATTCTGCCATCAGAAGTTATGGCATTGGCGCCGGAAATTCCGACTTCGGCCTGAAAAATTTTTTCTCTCAATAAATTTCTGACAAAAATAGCAATTTTTTCTGGTTTTGGCTCTATATCTTTGTCAAATTTTTCTTTGAATTTTTTTACGATCTCTTCTGGTGCTAAATGAATAGCAGGCAACACTGGATGGGATTCTTTTTCTCCCATTAACCGACAAATGAAATCACCCAAATCGGTCTCGGTCAATTCTTTATCGGCCAGAAATCCTTCTTTTTCAATCTCGTTAAAAGCATTCGACTTTGATTTGATAATTTTTGTTTTCTCCTCCAATAATCTTTCAATAATTTCTCTGGCTTCTTTTTTATCTTTTGCTTCAAAAACATTAATTCCATTTTCTTTTAAGGCCTCAATTGCTTTTTTCTTTAAATTTCCAATTTGCAAAATCGCTTTCTTTTTAATTTCATAAAGTTCGTTCCTAAAATTCTCATAATCTAAATTATTTCTCAAAAGCGCCTTTTTTCTTTTTTCTCTGTATTCCAAAACTACCTGCCACAAAATAGTCTTTGTTTTTTCATTTAAAAATTCTCCTTTCATAAATCTTTAAACAATTCTATTAATTCTTTAACCTCTATTTCTTTGGCATTTTCTTTTAAATGAAGGTAGCATAAGGGACAGTTGGTGCATAAAATTTTTGCCCCGGTTTTTTTTGCTTGTTCAATTCTATCTTTGCCAATTTTATTTGCTAACTCTCCTTCATTTGATTTTACTCCCCCGCCCGCCCCGCAACAAAAACTTTCATTTTTTGAAAGTTCCATTTCTGAAATTTCATATCCCTGAGATTTAATTACTTCCCTCGGTTCTTCAAAAATTCCCATTCCCCTACCCAAATGGCAAGGGTCATGAAAAGTAATTTTTCCCTTAATTTCTTTTTGCTTAATTTTTCCTTCTTTGATTGTTTTATCCAAAACTTGCGAAATATGCAAAACTTCAATGTCCCATTTTTCGCCTAAAACTTTTGGATATTCAACTTTAAAGGTCATTGCGCAAGCCGGACAATTGGTAATTATTTTTTTGATTGAGTGCTCTTTAAAAATTTTTAAATTTTCCTCGGCTGCTTTTTTAAAATCTTCAAGATAGCCTGCTTTTAAAGCCGGAGAACCGCAACATTTTTCCAATTCTGAAAGCTCAATAAAATCAATGCCAATTTTCCTCAAAATTTTTTCGTATTTTTCTTTGAGGTCTTTGGCAACAAACTTCGTCAAGCATCCTGGATAATATAAGGTATTTCCGCCTAAAATTTTTTCAAAGATTTTCATATTACATCCAACCCTTGAAAAGGGCTATGGCTAAAAATAGTAAAATTAGGCCGGCTGTCAATCTCATATATTTTCTAAAACTTAATCTCCATTTTTCAACTCTATCCACTTGGGCCCAAGCAAAAGAAACCCCAACAATGATAATGAATAGAGGAACAACGAAAAAGAAATTATACCAGATTAAATAGGGAATGTAGGCTCCAGCCCTTTCAGCCAAAATGGTGGTGTAAACCAAGGGAATGCCAACCGTGCAAGGAAGTTCAACCAGAGAAGACAAAATAGCCAATAAAATTGCTGAAGGAATGGTTCCTCTTTTAACTAATTTTTCAATTGTTGGCTTAGCACTTTCTGGAATTTCCAAAGAAATACCCTTTCCATAGGCAAAAAAATCTTTGATTAGAATTAAACTGGCAATAAAGGCAAAAACAGCAATAACGATTTTTATTTTTTGGATAAAACCAATTAAAGAAATCAAATTAATCATTCCCAGCATAAAAAAAAGATAAATGACAAAAACGCCCAAAGTAAAAACCAGGCCAACTTTTATTGCTCTTTTTTTAGAACCAATAGCCAAAAGATAAGTTAGTAAAAACAAAAGGACAGAAAACATACACGGATTAATTCCGTCAGCCAAACCCAAAATTGTTCCTAAAAAGAACGAAGAAGATTGAGAAGAAATTTTAATTTCTTTTCCGAAAAGAGAAATTGAGAATTCCTTTTTTTCTTCAGGCGTAAAAGTAGAAGGTTTGGGAATTTGTTTTAAGGTTTGTTTTATTTCTTCAACAGGACAAGGACAACCTTCTTTTTGACAGCGCAAAATTACTTTTTCAATGTTGTTTCTGATCGATTCATCTCCAATTAAATAGGTATCTCCTAAAAAGACCATTGGGAAACCAGAAAAAGAAATTCCATAAAATTCTTGAAGTTTTTGATAAAGTTTTAAATTCTCTTCGCTTTCTGAAACATTGTAAATTTTAAAATCAATTTCATATTTTTTTGCTATATTTTGAAGAAAACCTTCTAAATTTTGACATTGGGGACATTTATCTTTTACAAAATAATGAATACAGATTTTTGATTCTTTTGGTGTTTCTTCCGGTGGCTGTTTTTCAGATGGCTGTTCTTCGGCCGGTTTCCATTCATCAATTCCTCCGGCTGCTAAAATTTCTTCTGGCGAAGGACAATAAGTTTTTAAACAATTTTGAATTAAATTTTCAATCTGTTTTCCGGTGGTTTCTTTTGTACCAAAACCAACAATAAAATCTTTGCCAATAAAGGTTGTTGGCACGCCCTGGGCTTGAGTTTTGTAAGCCTGGGCCACTTTTTTAAATAATTCTTGATTTTCTCGGCTATAATAAACTTCAAACTCTTTCACCTCTAATTGAGGATATTTTTGTTTTACTTCCTCCAAAAATGGTTTTTCTTGAGCGCAGTGGGGACAGCCCTGGCCCCAAAAAAAATAAATCTCAACTTTTCCTGCTGAAAAAATCTCTTTTGGAGAAAAAAAGGATAAAAAGAAGATAAAAATTAATAAAAAGAAAATTTTATTTCTCATATCTTTATTTTAACTTTTTTTAAAAATTATTGAAATCAAAAAAATCAAAAAGCCAGAAATAACTATTAAAGGGCCTACCGCGAACTTTGTAATTTGAAAAAGAGAAATTCCACAAATCGCAGAAGCAATACCAAAAAAAGAGGAAAGAAATCTGAATGTTTTTAAGTTTTTACTTAAATTTCTGGCAGAGGCTGCAGGCAAAGCCGTTAAACCGGCAATTAATAATCCTCCGACAAATTTTACTCCCAAAGCAATGATTGCTGAAATAGAAAGAAGGTAGAGAAATTGATATTTTCTTAAATTGATTTTTTCTGCTATTGCCAAATCTTCTGAAATAGAAATTAGGGTTAATTTGGGATAAATTTTTTTAACCAAAAAGAAAATAAAAAGAGAAATTAAGAGAGTTATCAAACTTTCTATTTTCCCAATTTTTGAAATATCGCCAACCAACGCTTCTTCAATTTCGTGCTCGGATAAAAATAAAAAAGTAATCGCCAAAGAAACAGAAAATAAAATGGCAATGATTGTTTCTGTTGGCAATTTTGTTTTTTGTTCTAAAAACCAAATTAAAATCGCTCCAAAAAATAGAAAGAAAAAAGCGCCCAAAGAAACATCTTTGGCCAAAATTAAAGCCAAAGCAACCCCCGGCAGCGCCAAATGAGAAAGAGGGTCAACAATAATTGTCATTTTTCGAGATAACATCAAAGAACCCAGATATCCTGCCGCTCCGCCGATAAAGATTCCTGAAATTAAAACCGAAAAAAAATTAGTGACCATGATAGTGCTCATAAAATTTTATTTCTTGACCGTAAAGTTTTGATAAGGTTTCCGGGGTTACGGCTTCTTGCGGTTTTCCTTGACAAAGGGGACATCTATTCAAACAAATAACATAATCGGAAAACTTAAAAACAACGCTCAAATCGTGAGTAACTAAGATAATTGTTAATTTTTTTTCTCTTTTCAATCTTTCCAAAAATTGATAAATCGTCTCCTCGCCGGAAATATCAATTCCGGTTGTTGGTTCGTCAAATAACAAAACATCCGGCTTTCCAATCAAAGCCCAGCCAACCAAAATTCTCTGATATTGACCAGAGGAAATTTCTCCTAAATTCTTCTTTAAAAAACTTTCATCAAAACCAACCAATTTTAAAACTTCTTTAATTTCTTTTTCGTTTTTTGTTTTCAACTTAAAAAATTCTTCAATTGAAATGGGAAAATCTTTAACAAAAGAAGTTCTCTGGGGAACATAACCAATTTTTATTCCCTCTGCCCATTCAATTTTTCCCTCAAATGGAAACATTCCAAGCAAAGTTTTTAACAAAACCGTCTTTCCCGCTCCGTTGGGTCCCAAAACAATTAAAAATTCGCCCCTTTTTACTTCAAGGGATAAATTTCTAATCACCTCTTCTTTCCCAAATTTCACATTTAAATTTTCAATCTTCAAAATAATCTCTGGCATTGTTATTAATTACTCTTTATATTTTAACTCATTTTTTCTTTTTTCCAATTCTTCCTTCTTCTTGCCATTCTTTCTTTTCTCCTTCTGCCTCAAAAATTTTATCACATTTTGGGCAATAAAATTTTTCCATTTTTTATAACAAAATTATTTTCGGAACCAAATAAGCGAAAACTAAACCGCCAATGATTCCTAAAATCCACATTAATACTGCGTAATTTAATACCTGTTTCCATCCAATTACTCTTGAAATACCAAGCATTGAGGGCAAACTTAAAGCAGGACCAGTTAGCAAAAATGCCAAGGCTGGACCCGTTCCCATACCTAAAGTTAAAAGCTCTCTAACAAAGGGAATTTCAACTAATGTTGGAGTGTACATTACTACTCCTAAAATAGAAGCCAAGGCAATCTGCCAGAGTCCTTGACCTAAGTATTTTGAGATTACCTGAGAAGTCAAAAAAATCTTAACTATTCCAATGATAAAGATTCCCAAAAGAACCAAGGGGAAAATTTTTTTGACAAAATCCCAAACGTTGATTAGACATTCTTTTAAATCTTCTTTTAAGTTCAAGGGCTTTTCTTGATACTCAACCTTTAACTGAGAAAGAAGTCCCTTCTTTTCTTCTTCAGTTGTCCAAATTGCCTCTAAAATTGCTCCGGTAATGATTGCTGCGGATAATGCCAAAATAATTCTGCCAACAGCAAATTTCCAGGAAATTAAACTAAAAGTCAAAATTATGGCTGCCGGGTTAATAGCAGGGGTGGCTAAAAGAAACGTAATTGCCGGCCCCAATCCTGCTCCTCTCTTTTTAATCGCCGCAAACAAAGGAATAATTGAGCAAGAACAAACAGAAAGCAAGGGTCCTCCAAAAGCAGCAATAAAATAGGCCTTGGGACTCCGCCTTCCCAAATGCTTAATGATTAGTTCTTTGGGAATGAAAGTTTCAACTGCTCCGGCAATCAAAAATGCCATACCCAGACAAAACCAGGCCTTGGTTAGATACTGAAGCAAAGTCAAAAACGGAATTTTCCACCAAGGGGTATTGGGTTGAATCGGAAAAGGCTCTTTTGGATAAATTCCCTGTTCTATCAACTTGCTTTTCTTGAAAGCGCCATACCATTCATAACTAACCAAAATCCCTAAAATTAAAATAATTAAAATGATGCCGAAAAAAACTCTTTTCATAGTTTTAATTTTAATTTTTATTTTTATTTTACGACTTCCCGGAGCCAACCTTTAATCTCTTCAATTTCAGGAATTCGACCTTGAGCTTTGATTTCATCATCGAACATAATTGCCGGCGTCATTGCCACTCCCAACTCAATTACTTTATCCATATCATAAATATGTTCAACTCTAACATCTTTTAACCCCAATTCTTCAACCGCTTTTTTGGCATTAACTTCTAATTTCTGGCATTTAGGGCAACCAGAGCCCAAAATTTTGATGGTCATAGTTTTATTTGTTTAATAATTTATTTAATAATTTTAAATATTTTTTAACGACCCTTTGATTTAATTTATAAAAAACTTTTAAACCGACCTTTTTTGAAGAAATCAAATTCAAGTCTTTTAAAACTTTTAAATGATGAGAAACTAAATTTTGAGGCAATTTCAAGCATTGCCAAATGTCGCAAACACATTTTTCTCCATCTTTTAAAATACACAAAATCTTCAATCTGTTTGGTTCAGAAATTTTTTTTAATATCTTTGTCCACCTTTCGATTTCCGAAATTAGTTTTTTATTTTGACAACAAGACATATATCAATTTATATTGATATAGTTTAGCGAAATAAAAAAGCTTGTCAAGTCAAAAATCAAATTTTAAGGTTTTGAAATTTTTATTGCCTTTCCCTCAATTAAGGCTTCAGCAACTTTTTTTCTGGCAGAGGTTAAAATTCGCCAGAGAGTGGCTTGGGAAATTTTCATTCTCTTTGCTGCTTCAACTTGATCTAGTCCTTCCAAATCACAAAGTCGTAAGGCCTCAATCTCATCCAAAGATAACTCCACCTCGTCTAACCTTGAAAGGGGAACCGCTCTCGGTTTAAAATAAACTGCTTTTGGATCAAAAAATATTCTTCTTGGTTTAATTGGTCTTACCATCTCTTTCTTATTCGCGGATTAAATTTGTTTTACAATTTGGACATTCAAGCGTGTAACAGGGTATACCACGTTTATGAGAAATTTTATAACCGCACTTAGAGCAAATGCAATATCCCTCGGGCCCCCTTCCTTGAGCCCCTTCTATCTTACCCTCAAACCTGCCTCGTCTTTGCCAACCAAAACCTCGGCTAAACCCAAAAACTCGGAAAGCGGATCTATAAAAGCCAGTTTCCACTTCATGGCTTCTAATTTGAATTGCAACATAAACTAAATTTTTAATTTCTTTCACCAATCTTTCTCTTAAGGTTTCTGAGATTTTTGTTGCCTCTTCAATGCTTAAATTTTTTGGTAAATTTATTTCCAAATTAGCAGTAAAAACAGATCCTTTCTTTTGAGTTTTCAAATCTGAAATTTCAATTCCTTGAGATTTAACGATTTCTTTTATTTTTTCTTCAACTTCCGATGGCGCAGAAACATCAAGCAAAGAATCAATTGCTTCTTTTCCAATTGAAAAAGATTCTTTAACAATATAAAAACCGATTAAAAAGGCTAAAACTGAATCTGTATAAAGCCAATATTTGTTTAAAACCAAACCAACAAAAACTGCCAAAGAGGCAAAAACATCAAGTCTTGAATGAATTCCATCTGAAATTAAAGCCACTGAATTTTCCTTTTTGCCAAAATAAATTTTCAAACGTGCCATTATTTCATTAACCAGCGCTGAAAAAATCATTATTGAAATAGCCAAAATGGGAATTTTTATCAAAGAAGGGGTTAAAAATTTCTGATATGCCTCGTAAATAATTCCAACACCTGTTCCGAATAAAATTAAAGTAATTAAAAATCCTGCCAAAACTTCAAATTTAAAATGGCCATAAGGGTGTTCTTTGTCAACTGGTTTTTTTGCAATTTTAATTCCCCAAAATGAAATCAAAGAGGAAAAAACATCCATTAAAGAATGGATGCCTTCTGCCAAAACAGAAGTAGAATAGGAAAAAATACCGATGACAACCTTACCTCCGGCTAAAATCACATTTGCCAATATTGAAATTTTCGCAATTTTTTCTTGCATTTAAGACAATTTTCCAAAGACAAATTTTTGTTTATTTTTGGCCTCTTAGTTCAGCTAAGCGGGCTTTTATTGCTTTCAGTTCTTCTTCTAAATCTACAACCTCATCTTCTAATATCTCTTTCTCTTCTTTTTTAGTGATTTGAGGTTGATATAAATAGCCTCCGAATCTTCTCCAACCTAATCCTCGGCCATATCCTAGGCCGCGTCCAAAACCTCTCCTCCAGGCCATTCCCGCACCGCAGGGACCCAATCCCCAGCCAGTGCCCGGACCAGCGCCCGTAGGACCAGTTCCATCAAATCTTGGCATAGTAGTTAATTTTCAATTTTCAAACTCCAATTTTCAATCAATTCTTTAATTTTCAATCTCTGAATAAAATACGACAATTGAAAATTGAATCATTGCTGGACGCCATGCGGACTCCGCGAAGCGTCGCAATTCATTGATAATTGAAAATTGATAATTGATAATTATTATTACGACCTTTCTATTTTGAATATATACCCATAACTATCGCTTGTCAAGAGAAAAACAAAAAAAGAGGACTTTCCCCTCTTTCTAATCTGGCTCCGTATACTTAAATTAGTTCGAACATTTTTCGCCGTCTGCGACGGCGAAAGCAAATTCCCTCGAGGAACAGCTCTCGTGGAAGCTTCTCCCGCGTCTTATCTACTTTTGGTACATCTTGCATCTTCATAAATTGAGTTTGAAGGTGCAGGATAAATCTTTGATTTTCATTTTTCGTTTTCCAGCTTTAGTTTTAATTGGAAGATAATCTCATTCTTCAATTTTGCCATTACCCAATCTTTTTGCTTCGCGTCCAAAAGCTCGCCCATACCGGCAATAATAATTTTTATTTTTTCTAAAATTTTTCCTCCTCCAAACTCTGGTTGAGATCTCCCTGCTACTAAAAGTCCTTTATTTAAATTGTGATGCAAAACCTTACCAAATCTTTTTAGATGGTATTGGCTTAATGCTTGAGAAACTGATTCACAAACTAAATCACAAATCGTATCTGGATGACCCATTCCCATTCTTTTCCTTTCTACAATTTCAACTTCCTTTTCTTCAATTGGCAAATAATCGCTTTTTCCAATGATAATATTTCTCATAAATATTTCCTGTATTTTATGTTTGTGAATTTTTGTCCTTCCCCTACAATTTCTTCTATCTCTTTTTCTTCAAATGGCGTAAAAATCCTTCCAGAAATTGTATGATTTTTTTGATAGTTTTGAAGATAATAAATTTTAGCCTCTTTTAATTCTCTACACATCTCTAAAATATCTTCTTTTTTATGGAATTCTTTTATTATCGTCGTTCTTAATTGATAATCTACTTTTTCCAAAAGCAAAATTTTAACAGATTCCTTGATGTTTTCAAACATTTTTTCTGTTAAAACACTCCCTGTAATTTTTTTGTATTTTTCAAAATCGTCCAATCGGTGCTTTATATCCATTGCCACATAATCTACCAACTTTTTATCGATTAAATACTTTAGCATTTCTGAATTTGTTCCGTTTGTCTCCAGTTCAACTAAGTATCCAAGTTTTTTTATTTTTTTTATAAAATCTGGAAGATCTTCATTGATGGTCGGCTCTCCCCCCGTCAATGCAACCGCTTCTAAAAAATTTCTTCTTTCTTTCAAAAAAGAAAAAATCTCTTTTTGGGGAATTTCTTTTTGCTTTTCAATTTCTGCTGGCAAAACCAAGTGAGGCACATAGCAAAAAACGCAACGTAGATTACAGCCCCCTAAAAAAATGATGGCGGAAATTTTATCAGGATATTCAATCAGGCTTTGTTTTTGAATTCCTAAAATTTTCATTTTAAAATTATTTCTTTGACTCAATTAAAAGATATCTTCTTTTGATAATTTTTTTAAATTGCCTTTCTCAAACTTTTCAATATTTTCTAAAATTGTACCTTTAATCGCTTTAAAGACTTCAGTTTTATAATTCTTGAATTTTTCAAAAACCCTTCAATCCCCATGGACCGCTATTACCATCTTAACATTTTTTCTGCTATTAATTGAGCGGCAAAAATACCGACGCTGCTCATCTGATCTGCCATTTTATTCTCGACTATTTCAATTTTGTATATTTTCTGATTTTTAATTTCAATAGTGATAAAACAAGGATATCTGGCGAATATCTCACTTACCTTCTCAGTGAGATTTTTTCCGACTGAACTAATGGCAATTTTCATTTTTATTTTTGACCCTTAAATTGGGATAATCTTTCTTTTGCGGTTTTCAATTCTTCCTCTAAATTTTTTAGTTCTTGTTCTAAAATTTCTTTTTCGGTGAAAACTTGATAAGGATAGCGCCAAAATCTTCTCCACCCCCCTCCACGACCCCAACCCCGTCTCCAAGCCATTCCGGCACCGCAAGGATCTAAACCCCAACCAGTGCCAAGGCCCAAACCTATTGGATCTGTTCCGTCAAATCTTGGCATAATATTTAATTTTCAATTTTCAAATGAAAATAAGTCCCTTTCCCCCCGAAGATTACGATTCATTGAAAATTGGTAATTGGTAATTAATAGTTATTAATTCCCACCTTTATTCCCACCTTTGTATTTTCTATTTTGAATATATACCCATAATAAATCCTTGTCAAAATAAATTTTAAAAATACTTAACCCTTTCATTGGATGCTAATTAAAAATTTTGTTTAAAATAGATAATTTTAGAAATTCACAGGTGACCCCTTGCAATTAAAATGGGTTTTGCTAATATATAATCTATACTATAAATTATAGAAAGGAAATGGAAAAAACAAGAAAAATAATTAATATTGCGATTGAAAAACTAGCCAAAACAGGATTGCTGTTGGACCTATTATTGGTTTTGTTGGTCGCTTTGAATTTGACTGGCTAGTTTTTTTCTAAATATAAATTTCCAAACAAAAAGAACACACACAAAAAAACTGGCTGGTCAAAACAACCAGTTTTTTTGTGTGTGTTCTTTTCACAAAACAAAGGGAAAGGAGAACGCTAATGTTAGAACAAGAAAAAGGAGAGAGAATGTCAGCGCCAACACAAAAAGAAAAAAAACCGACTAACACATCGACCAACGAAGAACCAAAGCCACCAACGGTTAAGACAAAATATCGCTGTATTCATCGCCCTGACGGCACCACGTGCAATTTCAAGTTCTAACAATGGGGGCGTGGTCTAAAAAACCGGATTAGCGACTCGGTCATCGCCGCGCCGCTAAAAACCGGTTAAGACAGTTTCGGCTACACCGAAACAAATCTTGAGCCGGAAAAACTGCGGAGTTCAAGCGCCCCCACCTTTTCTTCAGGCTCCGATAAACCATCATCGGAGCCATTTTTTTATCCAAGGTTGAAAAAACAAAAAATTAAGATATAATAAAAATGAGTAAGGATAGCGTTTGGTTTTCTTCCCCCCTTTCCTTTAATTATTATGCTTAATGCGGGTGTAGTATAGTGGCTATTATGCGACCCTTCCAAGGT
>CAZEXD010000018.1:1088-12809 GCA_964516865.1 uncultured Candidatus Saccharibacteria bacterium | reverse complement strand
TTGGTATACTTTTAAGATTTCCCCCCGGGCAAATAAAAATGAGGTTAAAGAAGCGGTTGAAGCGATTTATGGTGTTGATGTTTTGGCGGTAAATATAATTAATGTTCCAGCCAAAAAAAGAAGATTAGGAAGATTTCAAGGGTTTAAAAAAGGCCATAAAAAAGCCATAGTAAAAATTAAAGCGGGACAGAAAATAGAAATAATTTAGGTCAAATAAACTTAAAATCTAAAATTTAGCAATCTAAAAAATGAAAACATACAAACCAATTACTCCAGCGCGTCGCAGAATGACTACTATAGATTATTCAGTGTTGACCAAAAAGGAGCCGGAAAGGGCTTTAACAGTGGCTTTACAGAGAAGAAGGGGAAGGGCAACTAACGGGAGAATCACGGTGCGTCATAGGGGAGGAGGAACAAAAAAACTTTACCGTTTAGTTAATTTTGGGCAAATAGAATTAGGAACGCCAGGAAAGGTAATTGCGCTAGAGTATGACCCAAATAGAACATCTTTTATTGCTTTGGTTCAGTATCCCAATAATAAAAAATATTATATTTTAGCCCCCCAAGATTTGAAGGTTGGAGATGAGATTATTTGCGAAGAAAAAACAAGCTTAAAACCAGGCAACAGAACTAAATTAAAGAATTTACCGGTGGGAACAATGGTTTATAATATTGAATTAGAACCAGGACAAGGGGGAAAGATTGTCAGAGGAGCGGGGACGGCGGCACAAGTTCTTTCCCAGGACGAGAATTACACTTATTTAAAAATGCCTTCAACAGAAATTAGGAAATTTAAAAAGGATTGTTTTGCTTCAATTGGAATCGTCTCTAATCCAGAGCAGAGATTTATAAATATAGGAAAAGCGGGAAGGTCAAGATTAATGGGAAAAAGGCCGGCTGTTCGGGGAACAGTAATGAATCCCTGCGATCATCCTCATGGCGGCGGCGAAGGAAGACAACCAATCGGGCTAAAATATCCTAAAACGCCTTGGGGAAAACATGCTTTAGGTGTAAAAACAAGGAAAAAAGGCAAAAAATCAGATAAATATATTGTTCAAAGACGGAAAAAATAGTTGAAACCGCTATATGATTTACAAGTCTGCGGTTTCGGATAAAAAGTTCGTCTATCCGTCCTAAAAATAATCCTAATTTTTAGAAAATATGAGCAGAAGTTTAAAAAAGGGTCCTTATATTGATCCTAAATTATTAAAAAAGATAGCGAAAGTGAAAAAGGGTGACAAAGTTATTATTAAAACTTGGTCGAGAGACTGCACCATAACTCCAGAAATGGTAGGTCTGACTTTTGGCGTTCACAATGGAAAAGAACATGTTCCTGTTTATGTGGTAGAAGATATGGTTGGTCATAAATTGGGGGAGTTTGCTCCGACTACTAAATTCCACAGACATGGGGGAAAGATGCAAAGAGAGTTAGAGCAGAAAATAGAAGAAACAGAGGCAACCAAATTAGCAGCCGCGAAAACAGAAACAACTAAAAAATAAAAAATATGCAAATTAAATTTAAGTTGAATTATTTAAGAATAACCCCAAGGAAAACCAGGCAGATCGCTGATTTAATTAGAGGCAAAATGGCAGAAGAGGCAATTAATATTCTTGAATTTGTAGCAAGGAAACCTACTATTCCTATTTTAAAACTTTTAAAGAGTGCGATTGATTCCGCGAAGAAAAATTTTCAAATCGATTCCTCCAATCTTTATATTTCAAAAATTACGGTTGACGAGGGTCCAAAACTAAAAAGATTTTTACCCGTTTCCCGGGGAATGGCCCATCCCTTATGGAAAAGAACATCGCATATTACTTTAGTGTTGTCTGAAGTGAAACCAACCTCGAAAATAAGTAAAAAAGAAGCGGAAGAAAAAAATATAGAAAAAGAATTAGAGCCAGAAAAGAAATTAGAAGAATCTAATATTGTTGACTCGAAAAAAAGAATCGAAACATTGCCGAAAAAAGAAAAAATAAAATATGAAAAAAAAGAGAGTAAAAAAATTAAAAAGCCAAACATTTTTAAAAAAATATTTAGGAGAAAAGCATTTTAGAAAAATAAAAAACAAAAGTCAAACTTTTAATTTTTATATTTAATATTTAATTTTGAGCGAAGCGATTATGGCGCATAAAGTTCATCCTAAATCATTTAGAATTAAAGAAATAAACGATTGGAATATTCGGGGTTTTTATGGTAAAAATCCGGCTAAGATGCTTGAAGAAGATTTTTTAATAAAAGAATTTTTGAAAAAAAGGTTAGCCGAGCATTCAGTTGCTAATATAGAATTAGAACGTTTCGCTGATAAGATTAATATTATTATTCATACCGCGAGACCGGGATTAATTATTGGTCGAGGCGGAGAAGGGGTGGAAAAGTTAAAATCAGCTATAATTAAAGAAATAAAAAAAATAAGAAAAGAAATTCCCAAAAGAGAAATAAAAATAGAAATTAGAGAAGTTAAAAATCCGTTTTTATCCGCTTCTGTTGTTGCCCAACAAATAGCGCAACAGATAGAAAAAAGGGTTCCCTATCGTCAAGTTTTAAAAAGAACTTTAGAGAAGGTGATGTCTAACAAAAAAGAGGTAAAGGGTGTTCGTTTAGAGGTTTCAGGAAGATTAAATGGGGTAGAAATTGCGAGAAGAGAGTGGATGAGTCAGGGGAAACTTCCTCGTCAAACATTGAGAGCGGATTTTGATTATGCTGAAGCAAGAGCCCATTGTACTTATGGCACAATTGGCATAAAGGTGTGGATATATAAGGGAGAAAAATTTGATTAATTGATTAATTTTAAATTTTTGAATATTATTATATGAGCATTTTAATGCCCAAAAAAGTAAAACATCGGAAGTGGCAGAAAGGAAGGTCAAAAGGAATTGAGAATAGAGCAACGGAATTAAACTTCGGCAGTTTTGGTTTAAGGGCCTTAGAAACAAAATGGATTACCGCTCGTCAATTAGAAGCAGCGAGAAGGATTATTATTAGATATTTTAAAAAAGGAGGAAAACTTTGGATTAGGGTATTTCCGGACAAGCCAGTAACTTTTAAGGGAAACGAAGTAGGTATGGGGGGAGGAAAGGGCAGCGTTGACCATTATGTATTTCCGGTTAAGCCCGGCAGGATAATTTTTGAAGTAGATGGTATAAAAGATACCGTAGCGGAAGAAGCGTTAAAAATGGCTGCCAGCAAACTGCCTATTAAAACTAAATTTGTAAAAAAACAATAAATATAATTTAAAAAATGAGAGCAAGTGAATTAAGAAAAAAAGATGAAAAAGAATTAAAAAAAGATTTGGAATTGCTAAAAGAAAAATTAAGCAATCTTTATTTTAAGGTTGCAGCGAATAAACTTAAAAACGTTAAAGAGATAAAATATATAAAAAAAGATATTGCGAGAATATTAACAATATTGAATGAAAAATTAAAAATAAAAAAGTAAAATCCTACACTCTAAAGATCTAAATCAAAAAGCAAAGTTTTTTATATTTAATTTTGACTGAACGAGCCGAAGCCGTAAGGCGAGGCGAGTGAAGAAATATGCCAAAACGAAAATTAATAGGAAAAGTTGTTTCTAACAAAATGCAAAAGACAGTAGTGGTAGAGGTGGAAAGAATAAAAGAGCATCCGAAATATAAAAGAAGATTTTTCGTTCACAAAAAATATAAGTGTCATGACGAAAAAGGAGAATATAAAGTTGGAGATAAGGTTATTATTGAAGAGTGTCGACCGATAAGTAAAGATAAGAAATGGGTGGTAATTAAAAAAATATAAAACAAAATCCAAAATCCAAAGATCAAAAACCAAATGCCAAAAAACAAAAAAATAAAGATATTTTTGAGTTTTGGTTTTTGATGTTAGCAAAGCATTTATGATTCAACGAAGAACATTATTAAAAGTAGCGGATAATACGGGTGCCAAAATTATTCAATGTATCAATATTTTAGGAGGCACACGCCGTCGTTATGCTCAATTGGGAGATGTAATTGTTGCAACAGTAAAAAAGGCAGAACCCCGAAAATTAATTAAGAAACACGATGTAGTGAGAGCCGTAATTATTCGTCAAAAAAAAGAGTATAAAAGGGCAGATGGTTCTTATATTCGTTTTGATGATAATGCCGCTGTTATTGTTGATGACCAAAATAAACCAAAGGGAGGAAGGGTTTTTGGGCCGATGGCAAAAGAAATAAAAGAAAAAAATCTTAACGAGGTAGCAGCCTTGGCGTCAGAATTGGTATAACATTAATTTTCAAAAACGAATAAAAAATAAAGCATTTAAGAGAAAAAAATGAAAATAAAAAAAGGAGATATAGTTTTAATAACGAAAGGAAAAGACCGGGAAAAATCCGGTAAGGTTTTAAGTGCTTTTCCGAAAGAAAACAAAGTTTTAGTAGAGGGGCTTAATTTGAGAAAAAAACATGTTCGACCCACAAAATCTGGAGAAAAAGGGCAAATTATTCAAGTTCCCGTTCCCATTAGTGTGGCTAATGTTAAATTAATTTGTTCCAAATGCGGAAAGGCGGTGAGGGTGGGATATAGAATAGAGGGTGAAAAAAAATATAGAATATGTAAGAAATGCGGACGGGAGGCGTAATATCAATTAACAAAATCCCAAATCACAAATTCCAAAATCCAAAACGCAATTATCAATTTTCAATTATCAATTATATGGTTAAATTACAGGATAAATACAAAAAAGAAGTTGTGCCTCAAATGATGAAAGAGTTTGGTTACAAGAATATTATGGCAGTTCCCAAAATTGAAAAGGTGGTAATAAATTCTTGCTTTGGAAAAGAGGTAGTAAATAAAACCTCTCAGGAAAGAGAGAAGTTCTTACAAAATATGATAAATGATTTAACCTTAATAGCTGGTCAAAAACCCCAGTTAATAAAGTCAAAAAAATCAATCGCGAGTTTTAAATTAAGAAAGGGTATTGAAATTGCGGCAAGGGTTACTTTAAGAAGAGGCAGAATGTATGACTTTTTGGAAAGATTAATTTATTTGGCCCTACCGCGTTCGAAAGATTTTAAGGGTATTGATCAAAAGTCAATTGACGAGAAAGGAAATTTAAATATCGGTTTTAAAGAACATATTTCTTTTCCAGAAATAATAACGGAGAAAGAAAAAACCATATTTGGCTTAGAGATTACTATTGTAACCAATGCCAAAAACAAAGAAGAGGGATTAAGATTGTTTAAGTTATTAGGATTTCCGATTAAAGAATAATTCTTATCTTAAATTTTTTTCAGACAAAAAATAAAATCTAAAAAACCAAAATCTAATTTATGGCTACTAAAGCACAAATTGCTAAATCAAAGAAAAAACCGAAATTTAAAACCCGAGTTATTAAAAGATGTTTTAGGTGTGGGAGAAAAAAGGGATTTATGAGAAAATTTGGTATTTGCAGGATTTGTTTTAGAGAATTAGCAAATAGAGGAGAATTACCCGGCATAAAGAAATCCAGCTGGTAAATCATTATTAAACCAAAAACCAAAGATCAAAATCCAAAATCCAAAGATCAAAAACCAAATGCCAAAAACCAAAAAAGAAAAATATTTTTAAAATTTGATTTTTGATTTTTGATTTTTTAACGAAACACTTATGACAGATCCAATTACCGATATGTTAAATCAAATAAGGAATGGGCAGGCGGTCGCAAAGAAAGAAATTCTTCTTCCTTTTTCGCAACTAAAGTATCAGATTGCGAAAATATTAGCTGAGGAAGGTTTTCTCAACAGCATAAAAACTATTTCTAAGAAAGAAAATAAACTTTTAAAAATTGTTTTAAAATACAATCAGGGTATTCCCGCCATTTCTAATTTAAAAAGAATTTCAAAGCCAGGACAAAGAATTTATGTAAAGTTTCGCGCCCTAAAACCGGTTCGAGGAGGAAGAGGAATCGCAATAATTTCTACCTCTAAGGGTTTAATGACAAATAAAAAAGCAAAAAAAGAAAGATTGGGCGGAGAACTAATTTGCGAAATTTGGTAATTAGGTTTAATTAAAATAATCAAAAATTTTTAATATTATTCTTTAATATTATGTCACGGATAGGCAAAAAACCAATTAAGATTCCTCCCCAAGTAAAAATAGAAATTTTAGGACAGGAAATAAAAGTTTCCGGTCCCTTGGGGACTTTGGTTAGGAAAATTGCTCCGGCGTTAAAAGCGGAAATTAAAGACGAAAGCGTTTTGCTTTCTCCAAACACAAAAGAATATTCTAAAAGAATAAGCGCTTTATGGGGTTTGCATCGCGCCCTTGTTAATAATATGGTTGAAGGGGTGACAAAGGGATTTGAAAAAAAATTAGATATCGAAGGAGTAGGATATCGGGTAGCATTAGAGGGAAATGATTTAGTTTTTGGGGTTGGTTTTACTCACCCTGTTAAAATAAAATGTCCCGAAGGAATAAGGTTTTCAGTTGAGAAAAATGTTATTACTGTTTCAGGTTGCGATAGAGAAAAAGTTGGCCAAATTTCAGCGATAATCAGAAAAATTAAGAAAGCAGAGCCGTATAAAGGAAAAGGAATTAAATATATGGGAGAAAAAATAAGAAGAAAAGAAGGTAAAAAGGTCATTACAGCAAAAACATAAAATTTTAAAAAGATGAAGCCAAAAATAAAAATTCAAAAAAGAATAAGAAAACACAAAAAGATAAGAACAAAAATAAAAGGAACCGCTGATCGACCGCGATTATGTGTTTTTAGATCGTTGAAGCATATTTACGCCCAATTGATTGATGACGATAAAAATAAGGTTTTGGCAGTTATTAGCGATCTCGATCTTAAAAAAAATAAAAAAATAAGTAGCGTTTTAAAAGAAGACAAAAAGAATATTAAACGCGGGAGAAAAGAACAAAACGCTTATGAGGTTGGAAGATTGTTGGCGGAAAAAGCCAAAGAATTAAAAATTGAAAAAGTGGTTTTTGACCGCGGCGGATTCATTTTTCATGGTCGAATAAAGGCAGTAGCCGATGGAGCCAGAGATGGCGGATTAAAATTTTAATTTTTAAATTAAGTTTAAAAAATTATTTATGATTGATAAAATAATTCCATCTAAATTGCCAAAAGAAGAGTTTGAATCAAAGGTTTTAGATTTGGCCCGAGTTACAAGAGTCACTAAAGGGGGAAAAAGGTTACGGTTTAGAGCCGTAGTGGTTGTGGGAGACAAGAAGGGAAAAATTGGATTAGGGGTAGATAAAGGCAGAGATGTGGCTCAGGCAGTGGAAAAAGCAACAAGAAGGGCAAAAAAACATCTCATTTCAATTCCGATAAAAGAAAATACCATTCCTCACGAAGTAGAAGCAAAATTCGGACCGGCTATTGTTATATTAAAACCTCAAAAAAAAGGCCGCGGTTTGGTGTCGGGAGGAGTGATTAGGGTAATTTGTAATTTGGTAGGCATTCAAGATATTTCAGCCAAAATTATTTCCCGTTCGAAAAACAAACTTAACAATGCCAAAGCGACAATAAAGGCCTTGAAAAAATTGAAAGTTTAACTGACAGCATAAATTAAAATTATAATAGAAATATAAAATTTATCGCGTCACGGCGCGAAACCAAAATTTTGCCTTTTGATAACATTTTAATTTAGTAAAGCGCTTATGCAATTACATCAATTAAAACCAATTCATAAAAAAAAGAATAAAAAAAGAGTAGGACGGGGCGGAGGAAGAGGAACCTATTCGGGGAAAGGGTTAAAAGGTCAGAAAGCAAGAGCCGGAAGAAAATTAATGCCGGTTATTCGTGAAACGATCAAAAGATACCCCAAACTAAAAGGTTATAGAAAAAAAACAATATCCTCAAAAAAGGTAGTGGTTAATGTTGGAGTTTTAGAGAAAAAATTTGAAAAAGGGGAAACAGTTTCTCCTAAAAGTTTGCTTGAAAAGAGAATTATTCGTAGAATTAAAGGAAGAATCCCCAAAGTTAAAATTTTAGCAAAGAGCGATATTACAAAACCCCTTGTTTTTGAGAAATGTCTAATTTCTCAGAACGCAAAAAACAAAATAGAAAAAGCCGGCGGCACAATAAAAAGTTAAAACTCAAAAGTCAAAATGCAAAATGACAATTAAAAATTAAAAATTTGCACCATGTGGTACGATAAAATATTATTTCTTTTTAGAAACAAAGAACTCCGCAAGAAAATTTTGTTTGTACTGGGAATTTTTGTTATTTTCAGGTTAGCCGCCAATGTTCCCATTCCGGGCATTGGTACAGAAAAGTTGCGTCAGTTTTTTAGCCAAAATCAAGTATTCGGTCTTCTTAATATTTTTACAGGCGGCGCCTTGAGTAATTTTTCGATTATTTTATTAGGTTTGGGTCCTTATATTACCGCCACAATTATTTTGCAACTATTAACAATGGTTTTTCCTTCTTTGGAGAGACTTTATAAAGAAGAAGGAGAAGCGGGTCGCCAAAAATTTAATCAATATGGGAGATTGTTGACAATACCTTTATCTATGTTTGAGGGTTATGGAATGATAACACTCTTTCAACGTCAGGGTTTTTTGGGAATAATGCCTCCGTTGGTTCTTCTTGGTTCAATTATTACCATTACTGCCGGAGCAATGTTTTTAATGTGGTTGGGCGAACTGATTTCGGAGAAGGGTATAGGAAACGGAATTTCTTTGTTAATTTTTGCCGGCATTGTGGCAAGATTACCGAAAGATATTTTTGAAATGTTTGTCACTTGGGATCCTTCGAGAATTCCTTTTTATCTTTTATTTTTTGTTTCAGCGGTTATAATTGTGGCAAGCGTGGTTTTGATTACTGAGGCGAGAAGAAACATTCCAATTTCTTATGCCAAAAGAGTACGCGGCACAAAAATGTACGGCGGAGTTTCCACTTATTTGCCAATGAGTATTAATCCTGCCGGCGTAATTCCTATTATTTTTGCCCTTTCTATTTTATTGTTTCCGGGAATGATAGCCAACTTTTTGGGCGGAGCTGGGGGATTTGTTGGTAGGGCGGCGCAGACAGTTGGCAACTTTTTCCAAAATGTTTGGATTTATGGAATTTTTTATTTTGTTTTAGTGATTGTTTTTACTTATTTTTACACAATGGTTACTTTTGATCCTAAAGATATTTCTTCCAATCTTCAAAAAATGGGCGGTTTTGTGCCCGGCATAAGACCAGGCGCCTCCACGGCTTCTTTTCTGAATTTTATTTTAAACAGGGTTTTGTTTCCGGGAGCGATTTTTTTGGGATTAATTGCTGTTCTTCCCTCTGTTATTACCGGAATTACTGGCGTTCACGGTTTTAATTTTTTAATTGGCGGAACCAGTTTGCTTATTGTGGTGAGCGTTGTTTTGGAAACCGTGCGTCAAGTCGAAAGTCAGTTGGAAATGAGAGAATACGACAATTTTTAAGTGTTAGAGAATTAGATATTAAGTGATTAGGCGAGGAAGTGTTTTATAAGAATTATTTAAAGCCCACTAACCCAACAACCAAAAACTAAAACTATGAAACAAATTATCATTCTTATTGGACCGCCAGGTTCAGGCAAGGGAACGCAAGCCGAGTTGTTATCAGAAAAACTAAATCTGTATTATTTTGAAACGAGTAAAATTTTAGAGCAGAACTTTAAGGGGGCAGAAGGTCTTTTGCCCGACTCTTCAGAAAGATTTTTTGAAATTGAAGGGCAAAAATACGACATTTTAAACGAATATAAACTATGGAAAGAGGGGAAACTTTGCAGTCCACCTTTTGTTACTTTTTTGGTTCAAAAGAAAATAAAAGAATTGGCGCAAGAAGGGAAAAACCTTCTTTTGGCCGGTTCTCCCCGTACCTTGTATGAGGGAGAAAGAATAATGCCGGTTTTGGAAAATCTTTACGGCAAAGAAAATATAAAAATAATTTTCTTGGAAATAAGTCCGGAGCAGACAATTTATAGAAATTCCCATCGTCGGCTGTGCGAATTGATGCGCCACCCCATTTTATATAACAAAGAAACAGAGAATTTAACGATTTGTCCTCTGGATGGTTCAAAATTAGTTAAAAGAGTCGGCTTGGACGACCCGGAAACAATAAAAGTAAGAATAAAAGAATACAAAGAAAGAACCCTTCCTTTATTTGAATATTTTAAGAAAGAAGGTTTAAATGTCCTAGAGGTTAATGGCGAGCAATCAGTTTCCGAGGTTTATGAAGATATTTTAAAAGCGTTAAAACAATAATTTGAAATTAGCAATTTGGAATTTGAATTCAATTTGAATTCTTTATTTTGGAATAATTAAAATCTGACGGGTTTTCAAATAGAAGATTTAAACATTAAAAATTGATTTAAAATTTTAAAATTAAAATTAAAAATTGGGATAGATGATTACAATAAAAACTCCAGACGAAATTGAAATAATGGCTAAGGGTGGAAAAATTCTGGCGACGGTTATTAAAAAACTCAAAGAAATGGTTAGACCGGGAATTACTACCAAAGAATTAGACAGGGCTGCGGAAGCCCTGATTTTAAAATATGGAGCAACCCCCTCTTTTAAGGGATATAAAGGATTCCCTTTTTCTTTATGTACTTCGGTTAACGAAGAAATAGTTCATTGTTTTCCTTCGGAAAGAGCGTTAAAAGAAGGCGATATTATTTCCCTTGATTTGGGGGTTTTATATAAAGGTTTTAACACCGATATGGCGATTACCGTCGGCGTCGGCAAAATTTGTCCCGAGGCAAAACGGCTGATAAAAATTACAAAAAAAGCGCTGGAAATTGCAATAAAAAAAATTAGGCCGGGTATTAGTGTTGGCGAGATCGGAAATGTTATCCAAAAATATACTGAAAAAAATGACTTCAGTGTTGTCCGTGCGGCCATGGTATAGGCAAGGAAGTTCATGAGGACCCGCAAATACCGAATTACGGAGAAATGGGTGAGGGGCTAAAACTAAAAGAAGGAATGGTGATTTGTTTGGAACCAATGGCAACCAGCGGCGAATGGCAGATTAAAAAAGCCAAAGATGGTTACGGCTACGCGACCAAAGATGATTCTTTAGCCGCCCACTTTGAACATACGATTGCTGTAACCGAGAAAGGACCCAAAGTATTGACAAGAATTTAAAAATATGATGTTATAAAATTATAGTGAAATAGTTCTTTTTTATCGTTAATTGCTATTCTGTACGGTTCTGTTTGTAAAGAATTTTATAACCAGAATCGTGCAGAATAGCTTCAAGGGCCATTTTTTCAGAAAGGAGACCGACATGGCCGCTGGAAGCTTGGTTCTCGACGAGTCGGTGTGGCTGGTGGAGATGCATTTCTCCTTCTCCAACTCTGGGGTCGTGCCGGAGTCGGTACGGAAGTGGGACGAGAAAAAGAAGGAGACGATGGGAGAACTCCATCGCCGCAAGCACGGGTACGTTAAAGGCGTACTCGTAATAAAGCCGACCGAGAAGTGTTCCGTCAGGAGCGCTCTCGAGCAGCTCGAGGCGGCCGGGTTTCAGATGTGGGATGCGGAGTACCAACTCCGCCTTAACCCCAACAACCCCCGGCTGGCCTACCACACGGTGCGCTTCATGTTCAGCAGAGAGGCGCCGCAGGACGAGCTCTACCGGGCTATGTTCGCGGCGGTGCGGCCTAAAATCCGTGCCGACCTGCAGGAAATGCTTCGGGTCGCGATGTGGCGCGTCCGGGCGTTTCTCAACCCGTTCTTCAAGAACGGCGAGCAGATCCCGGGAGCGCACGCCGTGAGCCTCAACTTCGAGGCGCGGGTCCCGCATGGAACCCGTGAGGCCGG
>CAZEXD010000018.1:802-1031 GCA_964516865.1 uncultured Candidatus Saccharibacteria bacterium | reverse complement strand
CTCACGCGAAGCTCATCATCAGGAATGATGACGTCATCACCCTGACGGAACCCTGACGGAATAGGAGAAAAATGGTCTTACAAAGGGCCGACCGCACATGCCTAACCGCATTTCGCAGTCGGCCCTTTCAATTCCACTTTAAAACATCATTTCGTATACTATTATATTTTTTCTATTTTTCTTTATACTACCAAAGCCCGATGCCCCCAGTACAAAAAATAGCGAAGGC
>CAZEXD010000018.1:0-792 GCA_964516865.1 uncultured Candidatus Saccharibacteria bacterium | reverse complement strand
GTCCAAAATCTCGCGATCGCGAGATTTTGGACTGGGGGGTTCTTTTTTGTTATAATTAAAACATTGATTTAAATTTGATTTAAATTATTAAATTATGGAAAACCTGAAAAAGAAAATACTTTTAATTTTATTGGGTGGTTTGGCCTTTGGTTATTCTTATATCCCCGGGAAACAATGGAAGGTGTTAAAAGAGATATCAAGAGAATGGAAGAAAATAAAGAAAGAAGAAGTGCAGAAAAATATAAGAAATCTTTATAAATCAAAATTGGTTGAAAAACGGAGAAATTCTGATGGCTCTTATACGTTGGTATTGACGGATAAAGGAAGAATAAAAGCATTAACTTATCGTTTTCAGGATATGAAAATTGGCGAAAAGAAATGGGATAATAAGTGGCGATTAGTAATTTTTGATATTCCCGAGAAAATCAAAAAGGGCCGAGACGCCTTGCGAGAAAGATTAAAAAAGTTAGGATTTTACGAACTTCAAAAAAGCGTGTTTATTTTTCCTTATGATTGTCAAAACGAGTTAGATTTTTTAATAGAATTCTTTGGCCTTAGAGAATATGTCCGCGTAGGAATACTAGAAAAAATTGATAATGAAACCCATTTAAAAAACATATTTAATCTAAGGCAAAAAATATAAAATCTCTATAAATCTAAAGCAAGAGATACAAAACAAGAAATATTAAGATAAAAAAAGATAAAAATAAAAAAGAAATAAAGAATAAAATAAAAAATAAATAAAGAATAAATAATGAAAATCTAAAATCATTCCGTCCAAAATCTCGCGAT
>CAZEXD010000017.1:0-13519 GCA_964516865.1 uncultured Candidatus Saccharibacteria bacterium | reverse complement strand
CTTATATAGGGAAATAAGCGAAAGGCTCAAGCAAATAAAAACAATAAGAAAAAGAGATTTAACTTACAACCAATTGATAGATGAATATAACGAATTGGTTAATGAATATAATTTATTGATAGAAAGAATTAAAAATCTTATTTCCCAATATAATAGTCAAGTTAATGTTTTTAATCGTTGCTTGGCGGGAGAAGAATAAATTACCAAACACCAAAGCGATTATCGTTTTTGTTTTTATGATTATAAAAGCGATTAAAACAAGAAAATTTTTGCCCCCAAAAGACGATTTATTTTCTTTGATAAAAGAAAGTTTTCCGTCCAAAGAGGGGCTAAAAGAAAAATCGATAATTGTTTTTACCTCAAAAATTGTGGCAATTTGGCAGGGAAGATGCGTAAAAGTTGATTCAGGCACTAACAAAGACGATTTAATTAAAAAAGAGGCAGATTTTTATCTAGACAGGAATCAGATACCAGATGGTTATGCGATTTTAACTATTAAAGATGATATTTTGATTCCGAGCGCCGGCGTTGACGAGAGTAATGCTAATAATTATTATATTTTATGGCCTCGGGATCCCTATTTAGCCGCAAAAAAGATTCATAAATTTATAAAAAAAGAATACAAATTAAAAAAATTCGGTGTAATTATTACAGATAGTCATTGCACGCCGCTGAGAACTGGCATTATGGGAATAGGAATAGCATATTACGGATTTTATCCGTTAAAAGATTATCGTGGCAAAAAAGACATATTCGGCAGAAAGATGAAAATTTCGCGAACAAATATAGTTGATTCGTTGGCTGCAGCCGCGGTTTTTAAAATGGGCGAAGGCAAAGAGCAAACGCCAATAGCAATTATAGAAAAGGTCGGTTTTCTTAGATTTGGCAACTTCCCTTTTCGTTTCAATCCCTTAAAGATAAAAAAAGATAAAGATATTTATTATCCTTTAATAAAGTCGGTTAAATGGAATTTTGGTGGCAATTTTTTCATTAAGGCGTTTCCAAAGAGAAAAGAAAAATGAAAATTGCGATTATTTCTGACACGCATGACAATTTGGCAAATTTTTTAAAGGTGATAAACTGGCTTAACGATCACAGAATCAAATTACTTTTGCATTGCGGCGATGTTTGTAGCCAAGACACTTTAAATGAAGCGAAAAAAGCGTTTAAGGGCGAAATAAAATTTTCCAAGAGCAATAAAGATTTTTATTCAGAAAATTTTTCAAAAATTGGGGAAATAAAAGTAGGAAATAAAATAATAGCATTTACTCATTTGCCAGCCAAGGCAAAAGAATTAGCGAAAACAGGAAATTATAACTTAATTTTTTATGGTCACAACCATAGGCCTTGGTTAGAAAAAGTTAAGACAACTTTTAAGAGATGGTGCTGCTTGGCAAATCCTGGCGAGGCAGCCGGGCAAATCAATGAACCGACCTTTGCTGTTTATGATACTAAAACTGATAAATTGGAGTTAAAAATTATAAGAAAGATATAGCCCTTTTATAGTTTTTTTCTTGACTGCGATGGTTTTTTTGATTATACTGGAAAACAGCATTTGTTCTTCGTTAGCCCCACCCTCCCCAAAAAGGAAAAGGATCAGCAATGGTAATCAAAATCTTTGTGAGGGCGAGTTATCAAGATCACCAGCCGTTGGTGGACGGGATCGCGTCTATGCTTGAGGTGCAGGGCTGGCGTATCCCGGTTGTCGTTGTTGATGTGGACAGCGACGACGGGTTCGCGACGGCTCGAAAGATGGGGGTATTTGTCGTACCCACCATCGTTGTCGTGGGAGATAGGGAGAAGGGTTCTTCTTCCCGCTGGGACGGTACGTATCCGACCCCAGAAGAGATTGTTGAAGCGATCACCAGTAGGAGGAGGGCGCCGGCATGCTGACTGTGAAGATTCTCGGAAGGAGAAGAAACTACACCAGGTACCTTGCCAGAATCAGAGAAACGCTTTGGCGTATGGGTTTCTCTGAACTGGTGGAGTTCGTCTTCTTCCAGGTCAAGGAGCGCCGGCCGCTCGTCATTCTGGAGGCGGATGAGTTCGGTCCTCAAGTTCTTGCCTGGTGGCGAGGTCGGCTTCCGTCAGCGCGGCAGTTGGCCAGCCTTGTCTGGGTGGGCGACTATACGCACTGACTCGCTCTTTCTCGTTTTGCATAGCTCCCCGTGGCCCTCGGTCGCCCGGAGCTTTTTTTTTGGAAATTTAAGAAAAAAATAAAAGAATTAAAAAAAATAAATAAAAATAGTTTTTATTACGAAAATTATCAGTTTTTTATTTGGTTGATTGATATTACTTTCCGGTAGAAGAAGAAATTTTTAGGATCGGTGGCAAGTTAGAACCAGTTAATTTTCCATAAAAAAATTCCGCCTTGAGGCGGACTTAGGAAAAAAGATCCAAGAAAACGACCTTGGAGGGGAGAACTATTTTATGGGGTGTTCCAGCTTTTAGACCTAGTGAGGAATTCCTCTCTTTGCATTCCGGACACATCCGGTGGCAGCGGTCTGTCCAAATTTTTTTTCCGCATTTCAGACAGCGAAGCCATTTCTTTTCCGTGTCCGGGCTGTTTGGGATGAACTTTCTTTGATTGTCTTTCCAGTGGGACATTTCCCCTTCCTTTTTTCAAAGGGCTGAAACGAACATTAACACTAATCTCATAATCGCATTTTTTATTTATTTTGTCCAGTTTTTTTACAACAAATCTTGTTAAATTTTAAAATTTTTGTATAATAAGAAAATTAATAAAAAAATCAATTATGCGCCGGAAATACTTAATTTTAACCGCGATTTTGATTCTGGCTTTTTTTGCCGGCAATTTTGTTTATCCGAATTATTTTGACAAAACGGTTGATTTTTTGAATGAAGGGTTTTCCCTTAAAATTCCGCATTTTTGGACCCTACCGTTTCGATTAGGTCTTGATTTGCGGGGCGGAGTCAGTTTGGTTTACGAGGCAGATTTAAGCGGAATGGATGATAAAGATAAGGGAGAGGCAATGGGAATTCTTAGAGACAGGATTGAACAAAGGGTTAATAATTATGGGGTGGCCGAACCACTGGTTCAAGTAGTGGGAGAAAATCGCCTCATTGTAGAATTGGCTGGCATAAAAGATGTTAATGAAGCGATTAAAATGATAGGCGAAACACCTTATCTTGAGTTTTTAGAACAAAGGACAGAAGAAGAGACGAAAACCATTTTAGACAAAATAAAAGAAATAGAGGGGAAAAACATAGAAGAAATCCAAAAAATTAAAAATTGGGAACTGGCTTTTCAAAATCCCTATTTTAAAACAACGGAACTGACGGGGGAATATTTAAAAGGAAAAGACGCTGCGGAACTTGTTATAAATCAATATGGTAAACCAGAAATAAGATTAAAATTTAACAAAAAGGGCGAAGAATTATTTGAAAAAATAACCGAAAGAAATATAGGAAAAAGATTAGCAATTTTTTTGAATGGGAATTCAATTATTGATACAACGGGTGATAATAAAATTGATGAGCAAGATTTTTATAGTCCCTATGCTCCAGTTGTTCAAAATAAAATAACCGGCGGTCAGGCAGTGATAACTGGTGAAATGAATATTCAGAAAGCCCGAGAAATTGTTAAAAGATTAAAGGATGGTGCTCTTCCTGTAAAAATTGGAGAACCAATTTCTCAACAAATAGTAGGACCAACTTTGGGCGCCGAGTCGCTGCAAAAATCTATTTGGGCTGGAATCATTGGTTTTTTGGCAATTATAATTTTTCTTACGCTTTTTTATCGGCTTCCGGGAATTTTGGCTTCTTTTGCCTTAGTGATTTATTTAATTTTTACTCTTTCGATTTTTAAACTTTTTTCCCTAGTTCCTTTTATTTCTCTTACTCTTACTTTGGCTGGTGTTGGCGGCGTTATTCTTTCTATTGGGATGGCGGTTGACGCCAATGTTTTGATTTTTGCCAGAATGAAAGAAGAATTGAAAAACGGAAAATCAATTAATCAAAGTATAGCAGAGAGTTTTAAACGCGCTTGGCCCTCTATCCGCGACGGAAACCTAACCACTCTCTTTGTTGCTTTTATTTTCTTTTTTCTTGGTACAAGTTTTATCAGGGGTTTTGCGTTAACTTTAAGTATCGGTATTATTGTTAGTATGTTTTCGGCAATGATTATTACGAGAATTTTTTTAGAAATTTTTGAGGGAACAAAATTAGGAAAATGGAAATGGTGGTGGGGATAGAGAAAGATTGGAATAACACATTAACCTAATAAATCTTAATAACTAATAACAAAATAACTAAACTTTTTTAGAAATTAAGCATTAGAAATTAGAATTATAATCATGTTTAATTTTATAAAATATCGCTTAATTTTTTTCATTTTTTCCGGAATTTTGATTGCGGGTTCTTTGTTTGCTTTATTTTTCTTCGGTTTGCGATTTGGCATTGAGTTTAGTGGCGGCACTTTAGTTCAAATAAATTACCGTCAACAGCGACCCTCGATAAATGAAATAAAAAATAGTTTAGCAGAAATTAATTTTAAAGAAGTAGAAGTCAAATTAATAGGCGAGAGAGGAGTGGCTTTAAGAATTAAAAATAAAAATATTTCCAGCGATATTCAGCAACAAATAAAAGAAAAATTAAAAACAATCGGAGACATTGAGGAGGAAATGATAGAATTTGAAACAATCAGTCCGGCAATTGGCAAAGAATTAAAAGCAAAGACACAAATTGTCACCATTTTTTCAATATTAATAATAATAATTTATATTGCCCTGGTTTTTCGAAAGGTTTCCCGGCCAATTTCTTCTTGGCAATATGGAATTGTTTCTTTAATTGCTATGCTCCATGATCTTTTGATTGTTTTAGGGGTTTTGGCTGTTTTGGGAAAATTTTATGAAGTTCAAATAACTATTCCCATAATAACGGCTTTTTTGGTAATTGTCGGTTACGCGATTAATGACAAAATAGTTGTCTTTGACCGCATTAGAGAAAATCTTTTAAAAGAAAGGGGTTTATCTTATGAAGAAATTGTCAATTTATCGCTAAATCAATCAATCACTCGTTGCCTGAACACCTCTTTAACAACCATATTTGTTTTGTTGGCGATTTTCTTTTTTGGCGGCGCCACCTTAAAATATTTCTCTTTGGTTTTAACAATAGGCGTGGCGATAGGAACATATTCTTCTTTGTGTTTAGCCGCTTTAATTTTAGTTAGCCTGTTAACCATTACGAGAGAAAAAAGAGGATAAGATTTTTTGATAAAACATTGACAAACCTTTTTATTGGGGGTAAAATAATAAAATATTTAACTTTAATAAGCAGGTGATATGAGTGTTTAGTATGATGAATTATTCTCAAATATATAAAAACTTAACCAAAACGATTTCGGAAAGAACCAAAGAGGTTTTTAACCGTCGTTTTGGCATTGGGCGGAAAGAAAGACACACCTTAGAGTCGGTAGGAAAGAGTATGGGGATAACCCGCGAACGGGTTCGTCAAATAGAAAAAAATGGGTTTTTAGCGATTAAAAAACAAAAAAAAGAGCTTTTGGCTCCTGTTTTTCAATTTTTTTCCAATTATTTTAAAAAAAATGGTGGCTTTGCCAAAGAAGAAAAAGTGCTATCAGAAGTGGGTGAAAAAAATGAACAGCCCTATGTTTTGTTTTTTCTTACCTTGGGTGATCAATTTTTCCGGGTTTGTGAAAAAAAAGATTTTTATTCTTTTTGGACAATATTTTCTGATAAGGGAGAGGGGGTTATAAAAACCTTAACAACAATAGTGGCTGACCTTAAAAAAATTAACCATCCTTTGCCTAAAAAAGATTTCTTTTCTCAATTTGGGGAAAAATATAAATTAACCCCCGCAACCTTGTTTTCTTATTTTGATATTTCCAAAAACATTAAAGAGAATAAGGATGGTAAAATTGGATTAATTGAATGGCCGGAAATTCATCCACGAGGAACAAGAGATAAGGCGTTTTTGGTTTTTCAGAAAGAAAATAAACCCCTCCATTTTACAACCGTCGCTTCTTTGATTGATAAATATGGTTATTCTTTTCGCGGCAAAAAAGCCCTTCCCCAAACTGTTCATAACGAATTAATAAAAGACCCTCGTTTCGTTTTGGTTGGGAGAGGAATGTACGCTTTAAGAGAATGGGGATATGCTCCTGGAACGGTTAAGGATATTTTAATTAAGATTATGACAGAAGCGGACCAACCATTAGATGGAAAAACCTTAGTGGAAAAAGTTCTTTCGCAGAGAATTGTTGCCAAAAATACGGTTTTAATGAATTTAAACGATAAAAAATACTTTTTAAGGGACGAACAAGGAAAATACATCTTAAGAAAAACTCAGACTGCTTAAAATGTTATTTTTTCGATTAGGTGTTCAAATTTTGTTTTTTGTAACCATTATCTTTTACGTGGTTTTTTTTATTCTTATTTATTATTGGCATAAAGACGGCGGGGCAAAAATGAATTATATAGTAATACCCCTGCTTTATACTTTTCATTTTTTTTTAATCGGGTTTTTGGTAATAATTGCTATTTCACTACTACTGGAATATGTTCCCCAGTTTTTTTAAATTTCTTTTCGCCTTAAGGACCTAAGCGGGTGGACATTTTTAGATACCTCTTCTTAGTGGTAAATGAAATTAATTTCCTTTACAACCATTATGAAAAGTTGAACATTCTTATAAAAGATGATAAGATAATAGATAATTATTAAATAATATACAAACATCTTATTTATCTTATGGCTAAAAAAAATATTTTAATCATAGAAGACGATGAATTTTTTAGAGGTTTATTGGTAAAAAGGTTAGCGAAGGAAGAATTTGAGGTTTCCGTTGCCTCCGATGGAAAAGAAGCAATAGAAAAAACAAAAAAGGTCAAACCAGACCTAATTTTATTAGACCTTGTTTTGCCGCTGGTTGACGGTTTCGAGGTTTTAAAAAAAATAAAAGAAGATACCTCTACTTCTTCAATTCCTATTATTATTTTGTCCAATCTTGATAAAAAAGAAGATATTGAAAGAGGTTTGCAACTTGGCGCAATGGATTATATGGTAAAATCTCAATTTACTTTAGATATTATTATTACCAGAATAAAAAGTATTTTTTCCAAATAGATTACGATATCTTGGGTTGTAAAAAAAATGACTCGATTGAGTCATTTTTTTGTTTTTTTTTGCCCTCTCCTTTTAAAAAATGGTCGCAATTACTGAACGAAGTGCGAACCCATTTTGAGCAACAATTTCTGCCCTGAAGGACATAAATCCCGCCCAGCGTTTCCGCTCGTCGAATTTCGTATTTCGCTTTGCGAAAATGCGCCGCCAAAGAAGATGTTGCCCCCACCCCAACCCCCCGCCTGCCCCGTAGGGAAACGAAGTTTCTCCTTCGGGGTGCGCGGCATTTGAAATTAAACTCCCCAAAATTCTCTTTACATTATCAAAATAATTTTGTATCATAATTATAGAGTGAGATTACTCTATAGATACATACTATTATTTTAATACTTACAATCAATGTCAAAAGAGATTTCAAAAATAGGCAAAAATATAAAGAAATTAAGAAAGCAAAAGGGCTTATCTCAAGACCGGCTTTCTAAATTGGCTGATATTTCCTATAACACGGTGATAAAGTTGGAGTCGGGCGGTATCACCAACCCCTCAATTGACACGCTCCAAAAATTAGCCAAAGCCCTTAATGTTTCGGTTGATGATTTATTGAAGTAAAAAATTATGGCCAAAAAGTCTTTACAGAATACAAATCACGATTCGCTTCCTAAACTGGCAGATAGTCTTGTTTCCGGAACAAAAAACTTGCTTCGCGAAGCCAAAACTGAAGAAGATTTAAGAATTGGTTTTGAAAAACTTTTGGAACCAATTAAAAATCAGCTTGGAATTAGATCTATTCCTAAATTTGAAAAATCTGTTTACAGCGGCCGTTCAGATGCAGTACACGGACAAATAATAATTGAGTATGAGCCGCCAAAATCATTTTCATCAAAGAAGAATATAGATCATGCTTACGAACAGTTGGTAGATTATTTATCGGATGAGGCAAAAGAAACAAAACTAAATCAGTTAGTGGGTGTTGGTTTTGACGGCGAGCAGATTTTCTTTGTTCAATACCAAGATAAAGATGGAAAAGCGATAGACAAAACAAAATTTTTTATTCGTGGACCCTACGATTTTACTCCTGAAAGCGCTAGAACTTTTTTAATACATCTGCGGGCTTTGTCACGACTTCCTCTTACCGCCGAAAACTTGGCACAAAAATTTGGTCCTCAAAGCGAACTTGCGCCAAAAATGGTTTCTGCTCTTGCCAATGCTTTGGAATACTGGGTCGATCAAACACACATTCGCACATTTTTTAACGAATGGAAAAGATTATTTGGCATTGTTTATGGAGAGCAATTTACCGGTGGCCACCAAGAAAAAGAAGTCGAGACGCTTTCAAAACTTTACAAAGTTGGCAAAGAAACCGATTTTCAAGAACTTTTATTTTCTGTCCATACTTACTTTGCTTTTTTAATGAAACTTATCGCCGCCGAACTTTTAACCTTACGAGATACATCTTTTGGTTCGTCTCTCACTTCCGAACTCGCCCATATTTCTGATGATGAACTCAAAAGCAAGCTTTCCGATATAGAAAACGGCGGAATTTATGCCCGAAAAGGAATTACCAATTTTTTGGAAGGCGATTTTTTCCGCTGGTATCTTGATGCTTTTGAATCACCAGAATTAAAAGAAGCAGTAAGAGAAATTGCCAGATGTCTTTCTGAATTTGAGCCAGCAACCAGCACTTTAGACCCTGTTTCAACTCGCGATCTTCTAAAAAAACTTTATCAATATTTAGTCCCGCAAGAAGTCCGTCATCGCCTCGGTGAATATTACACGCCCGATTGGTTAGCAGAATTATTGTTAGATGAGGTGGGTTATGACGGAAATAATTTTAAAAGATTTTTAGATCCAGCTTGCGGTTCAGGAACATTTTTAGTTTTAGCTATTCAAAAAGCTATAAAATGGGGAAGAAAAAACAATCGTCCAGATTTAGAAATAGTAAAAAGCATAAAAACTAATATATGGGGATTTGATTTGAATCCTTTGGCAGTTATCGCTGCTCGCACCAATTATCTTTTTGCTTTGGGCGATTTGGTAAATGAACTTCAACACATTGAAATCCCAATTTATCTAACTGATTCTGTTTTGACTCCCACTAGAACCACCGGAAATCTTTTTGGTGAATTTTTAGAAGTTTCAACCTCTGTTGGCAAATTCCAAGTTCCGGCAGAATGGGTAAGAGATGGCGGATTTTTGCTGGCAAAGGCCGCGCCGCTTGTTGAGGAAATGGCAAAAAATCAATACTCCGTTGATGAAGCAATGATAAGATTCAAAAAAGAGGGATTAGTTTTCCAATACAATGAGCAAGTCGTAAAGGATTTTTATAATCAAATTTTAGGACTGGAAAAGCAAAACAAAAACGGTATTTGGGCAAGGTTTCTGAAAAACGCCTTTGCGCCAATGGTCGCCGGCAAATTTGATTTTGTGGTCGGCAATCCACCATGGATAAGGTGGGATTATTTATCCCAAGAGTATCGTAATGCCACTTTGCAACTCTGGAAAGATTACGGATTGTTCTCGCTTAAAGGTTTTCAAACTCGACTCGGCGGTGGCAAGAAAGATTTTTCAATGCTGTTTGTTTATGCCTCATCTGATTATTATTTGAAAGATGGAGCAAAATTAGGATTTCTTATAACCCAAGAGGTTTTCAAATCTAAGGGAGCTGGCGAAGGTTTTAGAAGATTCCAATTAGGTAATAAAAATTATCTGAAAGTATTAAGAGCCCACGATTTAGTTTCTATCCAACCATTTGAGGGGGCGACGAATAAAACAGCGGCAATAATTCTTAAGAAAGGAGCAAAAACTGAATATCCAGTTTCTTATATTGTTTGGTCTAAGAAAAAAGGTGTTGGGAAAATCGCAACAGATAGATTGTTAGATGAAGTTTTGCCACATTTACAAAAGAAGCGGTATATCGCAAAACCAATAGGGTCAATTGTTGGCGCGTGGCAAACACAATCAGCAAAAGCTGAAGGGTTGACGGAAGTAGAAGGCAGAAATCATTATAAAGCAATTCTTGGAGCTAATCCGAATCCGTACGGAGTCTTTTGGCTTGAGCTAAAACAGGTTTTATCCAATGGGAATATAATAATCCGAAATCTTACCGAGAGGGGTAGACAGAAAATTTACTCTGTTGAAGAAAGAATTGAGCCTGATTTGGTATATCCGGCAATTAGAGGAGCAGATATCCAGAGATGGGGAATTCAACCTAAAATTTATATGTTGGTAGTTCAAGATCCCAAAACTCGCAGGGGTTATTTTGAGGAATTTCTCAAAAATAATTATCCCCGTACTTACGGGTATTTGACTAAATTTAAAGAAATTCTTTTGGGGCGTCCTTTATACAAAAAATATCACGAACAAGCCAAAGCTCCATTTTATAGTCAATTCAATATTTCAGAAGAAACTTTCGCAAGATATAAAGTGGTTTGGAAAAGAATGACAAACGACTTAATTGCTACAGTAGTTTCGCAATTAAAGACAACTTTTGGATATAAAACTATTATTCCGCTGGAAACTACAGCTTTTATCCCCACCGACTCCGAATCCGAAGCCCATTATCTCTGCGCCATTATCAATTCAAAACCGGTTCGTGATTTTATTAAGTCATTTTCTTCTGCTGGCCGTGGTTTTGGCACGCCTTCGGTAATGGAGCATGTCGGTAATCCAAAATTTGACCCAAAAAATCCGCTTCACCAAAAACTCGCTGAAATTTCCAAAAAATGCCACCAACTCAAAGCCGAAGGCAAAGAAAAAGAAATCGAAAAATTAGAAAAAGAAAACGATAAGTTGGTGAAGAAACTATTTAACATCAATTAGAATGGAAGTTAATGAATTATTAACAATAGCTAGACAATTATTAAAAGAACGAACCGACTCACTCCAAAGTGATGTGCGCTATTGTATTTTACGAAATGAGGGAACACCTGATTGGCCGGCACCCTTTCCAGCACTTCTATATTGTTTCGCAACTATCGACCTGCTTGGTTCTCTTTATGGTGGGGACGCAAAAAGTTCTACAGGCATTTCTGAAAGATCGCAGAATTATATGACTGACATAATGAAATATCCAAAAGAAAAAGCCGAGCTTTTACAGAAAGTTTTTAGGCATAAAATTGTGCATCTAGCACAACCAAAACCCATTACAAAAATAAATGGTAAGAAATATCTATGGTGGTACGAACACCATAATTGTGGCATTCATTTATCCGTTGATCCTACAGGAAAAAAAGAAGAATTTTGGTTTCGGATTAGTATTTGGTCATTGGTCGAGGATATAGTAGATTCTGTATTTAAACCAAACGGTTATTTACACAGGCTAGAAAATGTACAGAATCTACAGCGAAATTTTGAAAAAGCATATAAGGAAATTTTTTGATCTGTAAATTCATGGCGGCGTGTCTTTATTTGCGAAAAACGAAATTCGGCGGCGGCAAAAGCGAGGGCGGGGCGGGAATTCATTTCCCCCAACCCCCTTCCTTTTTGCCCGTCCGAGCGTTCAGTTTCTGCCGCGCGAAGCGCGGCAATCAGTCGGAGTTTCGTTCAAAATAGGTTCGAGCGGCGTTCAGTAATTGCGACCATTTTTTTAAAAGGAGAGAAAAAATGGTCGGGGTGTCGGGAATCGCACCCGAGCTACTACCACCCCAAGGTAGCGGACTACTTTTATCCTACACCCCGAATAAATTTTTAATGTTTTATTTTGTTTTTGCGCTTGCCTTTATGCATTTGGCGCAGACCAAAACTCGTTTACCGTTTGGTAAACGAAACCATTGGAGATTTGGATATTTTCTTTTTTTGGTTGTTGGATTATATTTTCCGCGGAGTTTTCTTAATTTCCAAACTAAAGTTGAGGTTTTACCGCAAATTGCGCAACTTTTTGCCATAAAAATTGAAATTCGAAACTCGAATCTTGAAATTTGAAACACATTTCAGATTTCAGATTTCGGATTTCGTGCGTCAGATTTTTATTTTTTAATACTATCTTAATTTTATTTTTTTTTCAAGATGTGATATATATAAGAATATGTTGGCTTTAACCATTTTTTCTTTATTGGTTTTATTTTTTTCTGTTATTATTCATGAAATAGCTCATGGTAGCGTTGCTTTGTGGTTAGGGGATACCACTGCCCAAAGAAGTGGAAGATTAACCCTAAATCCCCTAAAACATATAGATTTTTGGGGAACCATCTTTTTTCCTCTTTTTTTGCTTATTATAACTGCTGGCCAGGGTCCAATTTTCGGTTGGGCAAAACCAGTGCCAATTAATTCTTACAATTTTCGCGATCAAAAATGGGGGATTCTTAAAGTGTCTTTGGCAGGACCGCTTACTAATTTTTTAATAGCCATTATTTTTGGTTTATTAATAAGATTTGGCAATTTGTCGGTTTCTCTTCTTAGACCATTTGGAATTATTGTTTTTTATAATATCTTTTGGGGGATGTTTAATTTACTTCCCATTCCTCCTTTAGACGGGGCGCATATTCTTTTTTCTTTTTTATCAAGTAGGTGGGATAAGGTAAAACTTTTTCTTTATCAATATGGTTTTATCATTTTGATTATTTTTATTTTTGTCTTTTTTGGTTTAGACTTTTTATTTTTAATCGCTGAATATGTTTATTACTTAATTACAGGCGGAAAATCGTTATCGTTTTTTTAATAATTTTTTAAAATGGTGTTAGAGGCAAAAATTAACATGTTAACTTGACGCTTTTTTAAAAATTTGCTATCCTTAACCTTTAAGCGCGAAGCGCTTGTTTAATTTTTAAAATTTAAAAATATCATACATTTACTTATTAAAAATTTAAAATTTGTAAAGATGCCAACAATTCATCAATTAATTAAAAAAGCAAGAAAACAACAAAAAAAGCGCAAAAAAATGCCTGCGCTGAAATTTGGTTTCAATGTTTTGAGAAATAAGCCGAAAAAATTTCCCTCACCGCTTAAAAGAGGTGTTTGTTTGAAAGTTTTTACGACCACTCCCAAAAAACCAAACTCAGCGCTAAGAAAGGTTGCCAGAGTGAAATTGTCTAATGGAATGGAGGTTACTGCTTATATTCCTGGAGAGGGACATAATTTACAAGAACATTCGGTGGTTTTGATTAGAGGAGGAAGGGTTAAAGATTTGCCCGGAGTAAGATATCATATTGTAAGAGGAATTTTAGATACCGCCGGTGTTGAAAATAGAAAACAAGAAAGAAGTAAATACGGAGTTAAAAAACCAAAATAAGCGATACTAATCTACTAATTAATAAATTAATTAATGCGAATCTTCTAAGACGAAAATACGAAACAATCTAACAATTAAATATCTATTGAAGATTCGTATTAAAATTAGTGGATTCAAATCGAAATCGAGGCGTATGGCAAAACAATATAAAAAACGCAAAATTGAACCAGACCGATTATACAATGATGTCGT
>CAZEXD010000016.1:0-14577 GCA_964516865.1 uncultured Candidatus Saccharibacteria bacterium | reverse complement strand
GACGATAGTAGAAGTAAATCATGACGAAAAAGGAATTGTCTGGCCCCAAAGCGTAGCGCCATTTAGCGTCCATTTAATGGGAATTGAAAACAATAAAAAAATAAAGAAAATCACCGATAAAATATACAACACCATTAAAAAACAAGGTATTGAAATATTATATGACGACAGAAAAGAAAAAAGTGCCGGGGAAAAGTTGGTGGAAGCGGATTTAATGGGAATTCCCAAAAGAATTGTGGTAAGCGAAAAAACATTGAGAAAAAATTCGGCAGAGATTAAAGAAAGACGCAAAAGCAAAATTAAGTTGGTGAAAATAAATCAATTAATGAATCATCTATTCAGCAAGTAATTCATTTATGATACTTAAAAATCTGTTTAAAAAAGTTAACTCTTTTTTATCTCTTGATATAGCCATTGATTTGGGTACGGCTAACTCTTTGGTCTATGTTAAAGATAAGGGTATTATCATTAACGAACCGTCGGTAGTGGCGATAAACAATAAAACGGGACAGATTCTAGCGATCGGCGAAGAGGCGCGAAAAATGGTGGGAAAAACACCTTCTTACATTACCGCGACAAGACCCTTGGTTAATGGCGTTATTTCGGACTTTGAAGTAACAGAACAGATGTTAAGATATTTCATTGAAAAAGCCGCGACCTTATGTAAAAGAAGATTTGGATTGGCTTATTTGCCGAGGGTTATTGTGGGAATTCCTTCCGGCGTTACAGAGGTGGAGAAAAAAGCAGTAAGAGATGCGGCAAGAAATGCCGGTGCAAGAACCGTTTTTTTAATTGAGGAACCGTTAGCCGCTGCGATTGGGGCGCGATTACCAATTCAAGAAGCAAAAGGAAATTTTGTCGTAGACATAGGCGGAGGAACAACAGAAGTGGCTGTCATTTCTTTAGGAGGAATTGTGACTTTTAAGAGTTTGAGAATTGCCGGGGACAAATTAAATGATGATATAGTTCAATTTGCCCAAAAAGAATATAAACTTTTAATTGGCGAAAGAACAGCGGAGGAAGTAAAAATAAACATTGGATCGGCAATACCCCTTAAAGAAAAAAAAGAGATGCCGATGCGGGGAAGAAATATAGTTACCGGTCTTCCCGAAGAGGTCGTAGTGTTTAGCGACGACATTCAGAGAGCATTGGAAAAATCGGTTAGACAAATTGTTACTGCGATAAAGACAACGATAGAAGAAACGCCGCCGGAATTATTAGCCGATGTAATGACAAACGGAATTCATCTTACAGGAGGGGGTTCACTTTTAAAAGGATTAGATGCTTTAATTATAAAAGAAACAAAAATTCCTTGTCGAATTATTGAAGACCCTCTAACGGCAGTAGCGCGAGGAGCAGGAGCGGCTTTGGAAAACATAGAAACTTTATCAGAGGTTATGTCAAAAGACGAAGAAGGAGAAATGCCAACCTAGCGAAATCTAAAACCTAAGCACAGAATTAGAGATAAATTAGATAAAATTAGATAAATCTCAAAATTAAATTCAAAACATAGATACGCGTTAATTTAGCGATCACTGAATTAGCGCGTATTTATTAAAATTGATTGAAGATTGATTTAAAAAAAACAAAAATGATGTAGAAAAAAACGGGGTTCTTGTTCGTTTTTTTAGATAAAGAACAGGGTCTGTTGCGTCGGGGCTTGCGTTGTTGCCAGGGCGATCCCGACAAGGACACTAGTTTTTTATAGGCATCGCTGATTTTTTAACTTGCTTTGGTAACGCAGTTGTAAAGATTTTTTACTTTTGGTATCATTACCTTAATGATATCAAAAGAGGAGGTAAAACATATCGCTAATCTTGCGAGATTAGAGTTAACGGAAAAAGAAATAGAAAAAATGCAGAAAGATCTGTCGGAGATTTTGGATTACTTTGAATTGCTTAAAAAAGCGCCTTCGTCTGCTAAAATTTCGCAGGATGAAAATTTAGATAATCTAAAATTAGATTTAAGAAAGGACGAAGTAATTTCAAGTTATGATATAGCATATAAACTAATTGAAGCCACGCCAGAAAAAAAAGACAATTATATTAAAGTTAAGGCGATATTATAATTTTTAATTACCAAAAACCAAAGACCAAATTACAAATCACAAAAAAATTTTCAATTATCAATTTTCAATGAATTTGACTAATTTATCAATTAAAGAATGCTACGAGGGGTTAAAAAGCAAGAAATTCACTTCTGTTGATTTGGTAAAGGCCTATTTAGAAAATATTGAAAAATTTGATAAAAAAATAAACGCATTTTTATTTGTAGACGAGGAAGGCGCTTTGGCCCAAGCCAAAAAAGTTGATAAATTAATTTCTGCTGGCAAAAAAATTTCGCTCTTGGCCGGCGTACCTTGCGCCATAAAAGACAATATTTTAGTTGAAGGCCAAAAATGCACCGCTGGTTCAAAAATTTTGGAAAACTATATTGCTCCTTATGACGCCACTGTAATTAAAAAACTCAAAAACGAAGACGCGGTGATTTTGGGCAAGACAAACCTTGATGAGTTTGCCATGGGTTCTTCCACCGAAAATTCGGCGTTTAAAATCACTAAAAATCCCGCTGATTTAGAAAGAGTCCCGGGGGGCAGTTCTGGCGGTTCTGCCGCGGCAGTGGCAGCCAATATGGCTTGTTACGCTTTGGGTTCTGATACTGGCGGTTCAATCAGACAACCCGCTTCTTTTTGTGGCGTTGTTGGGTTAAAACCCACCTATGGCGCTGTTTCAAGATATGGTTTAATCGCTTTTGCTTCTTCTTTAGACCAAATTGGTCCTCTAACAAAAAACGTAGAGGACGCTAAAATAGTATTTGGCGCCATTGCCGGTAAAGATCCCCTTGATGCAACTAGTATTAAATCAAATTTTCAATTTTCAACTTCTAATTTTCAAATAAAAAACTTAAGAATAGGAATTCCGAAAGAATATTTTGTGGAAGGAATTAACAAAGAAGTTGAAAGTGGGGTTAAAGAAACAATCAAAAAAATAGAAAAACAAGGGGCGAAAATAAAAGAAATATCTTTGTCAAGCACAAAATACGCTTTAGCCGCTTATTATATTGTAGCACCCTCAGAAGCCAGCGCTAATTTAGCAAGATATGACGGCATAAAATATGGATACTCGGAAATCCGAAACTTGCAACAGGAAAACCAAAATCTATTGGATGTTTATTTAAAGAGCAGGGGAAAAGGATTTGGGCCGGAAGTAAAAAGAAGAATTATGTTGGGAACTTATTCTCTTTCTAGTGGATATTATGACGCGTACTATAAAAAAGCCCAAGAGGTAGTGGCAACAATAAAAAAAGAATTTAAGAAGACCTTTGAAGAAGTAGATTTAATTTTTACTCCGGTTTCCGCCACCCCACCCTTTAAAATAGGTGAGAAAATAAAAGACCCGCTTTCAATGTATTTGAGCGATATTTTCACCGTAGCGGTCAATCTAGCGGGCTTGCCGGCTATTTCTGTGCCCTGTGCTAAAACCAAAGAAGGACTCTCAATCGGCTTACAGATTATTGGAAATTCGCTTCAGGAAAATAAAATTCTGGAAACGGCGGTTCTTGTTGAACAATTAGTCAATTAGAGATAAAATAATAAATAATATAAAATTAAATTTAGAGATGGATTTTAAATCAGCGATAAATGATTTGATTTCTATTTTAACCTCTCTCGAACTTCAAAGAGAGTTGTTTCCCGTAAAGGTCGTTTTTATCTTTTTTACTATTGCTTTTTTTGTCTTAATTATTTATTTTTTAGCCACCAGCAGTTATTTCAAGTGGAATGTTTTTATTGATGTGAAGGAATTTTTTCATTTAGAGTCCGCCTATTTAAGAAGAATCAGCAGAGAGTGGAAAAAAATACGAAAAAAAGTTGAAGCAGGCACCGATTCTGATTACCGGTTGGCTATTTTAGCGGCAGAGGATTTGTTTAACGATATTTTGACTGAAAAGGGATTTAAAGAAGAGAGTTTTGAAGAAAAATTAAAAAAAGTGCAAAAAGACCAAGTCCCTAATGTCGCAGAAATTTTGGAGGTCCACAAAATGAGAAACCGTATTGTTTATAATCCTGATTATACCTTGACCAAAGAAGAAACGGAAAGAATTTTAGAGGTTTATGAACGCGGTATAAAAAGTTTAGAGTCGTTTTAAAATTAATTTTTTATCTCCAAGCAGCGGGAAACAACCAAAGAATCATACTTAAGGCTACTATTGTTATTAGAATAATCCAAATTATTTTAAGAATTTTTTTTAACTTCATAATACCGAATCCTATACGAATCTAGAATTTGGGCAATTAGATACGAATATTGATATCCAAAAGCCGATTTAGTAGATTCGTAGCCGGTTTTATTTCTTTGTATTATTTTTATCTTTTTATTTTTTATAGTAAAGATTTGTAAATTATAAGAATATATAATAAATGATAACGAAAATTACAAAAAAAAGAAATAGGTTTTTGGGGGCAAGCAGTTTTTTTGTAATTGTGGCAGCGATTTTTCTCTTTTTAACTATAATTTATTTGATTTTTTCCAATATTAAAATACTTCGGAAAAGAAGCGAGATTACTGCTCAACTGAATATTTATTATAATGAAATTAATGATTTAAAAAATAAAAATAATAAGTTACGGGAAAACATTGAAAAGTTGAACAACAAAGAATACATTGAAAAAGCATTGAGAGAAGAGGGGTTCCAAAAAGAAGGAGAAAAAGTAGTAAGTTTTATTTTTCCTTCTGAGCAAACAAAAGAAAAAGAAGAGAAAAATTTTTGGCAACCAACTAATTGGTGGCAATGGTTCGTTAAAAAGTGGCAGGAATTTAAAGACAAATTTTAGGCGGTAAGTATTGCTGTTGCTATTGGGTGTTGGCTTTTAGCGTATTGGGTTTGAGCGTAAAGTGTTTAGATGATCGCGAGCGCGATTCAATGGTAGAGTGGTCACTTTCGCTAATTTAGGCGAGGTTAGTATAGTGGTAATATGCAACCTTCCCAAGGTTGAGACGCGGGTTCGATTCCCGTACCTCGCTCCAGTATTAAGTCTCTAAAAAATTGCTGTGCCGCCTTAGCTCAAGGGTAGAGCAACTGTTTCGTAAACAGTAGGTTCTCGGTTCAACTCCGGGAGGCGGCTTAGAGGTTTAAAAGATGGCTTACTAGTTCCCCTGCCTTATTTTTGACCTCAATTTTTTATTTTATATCGGGACAAGGCTCTTCTTCACTTCTCAAAATGTCTCAATTTAACGCTTTAACCCTCTCCAATCTTAGTCCCACTTACTATTGAAAAGCTTACAGAGATCGTATCTCTGTAAAACCCTGTAAAGATTACAGAGATCGTATCTCTGGAAAGCTTACAGAGATCGTATCTCTGGAATTGCTTTTACGGTTAAAAATTAAAACTAAAAACTGAAATTAATAAAAATTAAAAATAAATTTTTACTATGTTTAAACTATTGACTTTTTTATTTAAATATGCCATAATTAAATTATGGAAATGAAGCAATGGGCTTTATTTTCAGTACTCTTCAACGAAGGAGATTCCGATGGACGATAACAGTGTTCTGTTCCAGCTGGGGAAGTTGGCCATTGTCCTTTATGGACTGGCCTTCATGGGTAGCTGGATCTTCGGGGGCCCGGGCCGCCTCAATAGGTGGCTCGGCCGGCAGCTTGTGGCCGGCATCCGCGCCGCTTTCAGGTTTCTGGGGTGGCTTGCGGCCGCCGCGCTGCGGCTGCTCTGGCGGGTTGTCCGCGCCTTCCTCCTCTGGATCGGCCAGCGAATCCAGATGTCCGCCGCTCGCTGGCCGAGAACCATGGCAGTGATGCTGCTCCTGCTTCTGGCAGGTACAGCGTTCGCCGTGATTCTCGTCTGGCCCAGGTTTTTCCCGTAGGGGAACCCTGGGCCTTTGTTTTTCTTGCTTTAAAATAAGAATTTTGGTAAAATTTAATTAATAATTAATATAATAAATTATAATAAGATATAACTCCATCTTTTGATGGAAATTGGCATTTAAAATGGCAGACACGAACTTTAAAAAAGCGGATTTAGAGAAAAGAATCCATCAATTGATGGACTGTCTTTGACATTGAAGAAAAAAAGAAAGAACTGCTGAGGTTGAGCAAAGAAAGCGAAGAAAAAAACTTCTGGCAAAATCAGCAAAGAGCAATGGAAACAACTCAAAGAATGGTTGAAATCAAAGAGGAGATTTCAAAAATCAATAATTTGCTTAAAGAAGTAAAGGATTTAAAAGATCTGGAGGGTTTACTGGCGGAAGAGGCGGATTTGGCTCCTGAAATAGAATTAAAAAAACAGGAACTGGAAAATAAAATAAAAAAAGAAGAAATTAAAACTTTTTTTTCAGGAAAATACGATAAGAATAATGCGATATTAGAAATTTTTGCCGGAGCCGGTGGTATAGACGCGCAAGATTGGGCAACGATGCTTTTGCGGATGTACCAGAGATATTGTGCGACAAAGGGGTGGGAAACTAAAATTTTGCATCAAACCTTTGGAGAGGGAGGGGGGCCAGAAGGAAGAATTGGCACCAAGTCAGTAACCCTAGAGATAAAAGGAAGCTATACTTATGGATTTTTAAAAAAAGAAACTGGAGTCCATCGATTAGTTAGGATTTCGCCTTTTTCGGCCCAAAATTTGCGTCATACCTCTTTTGCTTTAGTAGAGGTTTTGCCGGAACTTGAAAAAGGGGATGAAAAAGAAATTGAGATAAAACCAGAGGATTTGAAAATAGAAACCTTTAAATCATCGGGACCCGGTGGTCAATATGTTAATAAAAGAGAGTCCGCCGTTCGTCTTATTCATTTTCCCACCGGTATTGTTGTTTCTTCTCAATCAGAGCGGCTTTTGGGCAGGAACCGCGAAAACGCGATGAAAATTTTATACGCTAAACTTTCCCAGTTAAAAGAAAAAGAAAGAAAAAATGAATTAAAAAAGATAAAAGGCGACAAAATATCTGCTTCGTGGGGAAATCAAATTAGGTCTTATGTTTTACACCCTTATAAAATGGTAAAAGATTTGCGGACAGGGGCGGAAACATCAAGGGTAGACGAAATATTGGATGGAAACTTGGAAGAATTTATTGAGGCAGAGATTAAAATGAATTTTTAATTTGAAATCTTCTGTGATTAAATTTAAAAACGTCACTAAAATTTATCCTCCACATTCGGAAAACGGTTCGCCGACAGTTGTTTTAAAAGATGTGTCTTTTGAAATAAAGGCGGGGGAATTTGTTTCGATTGTCGGTAGATCAGGAGCTGGAAAAACCACCTTAATACGTTTGCTTTTAGGGTTGGAAAAACCAACAGCGGGTGAAATTATTTTTAACGATGCCAATATTTTTCATACCAAGCATTTTAAGTTACAGGAATTAAGACAGAAAATAGGAGTGATACATCAGGATTATAAACTACTTGAAAACAAAACGGTATATGAAAACATTGCTTATGTAATGGCAGTTCAGGGAGAAAAAGATGAAAAAATTGTGAAAGAGGTAACGGCAGTTCTAGAAGCGGTTGGTTTAAGGGAGAAAGCCGATAATTTTCCATCTGAACTTTCCGGCGGAGAAAAACAAAGATTAGCGGTTGCTCGGGCAATTGTTAATCAGCCTGATGTTATTGTTGCTGACGAACCGACCGGCAATCTTGACCCTTATAATACTTACGAAATTATTTCTTTGCTGAAGAAAATGAATGAAATTGGAAAAACAATTATTTTGGCCACTCATGACAAAGAAATAGTAAATAGATTGGGGAAGAGAGTAATTACTTTGGAAGAAGGAAGAATAATTAGAGATAGTTTGGAGGGAGGGTTTATGTTATAATAAACCAAAATCCAAATTAAAAAATCCAAATTCCAAAAATATGTTCACAAATTTAAAAAGAATTTTTATATTTGCTTGGAAAGATTTTGTTCGCAATAAAAATAATAACATCGCTGCGGTTTTTGTATTAGTTATTCCGATTTTATTAGCCACTTCTTTATTTTTCATTCAGGGAATATCTACTTTTTTGATCGCCGAAATTAAAGACAAAATTGATATTACCACCTATTTTAAGGAAGGGACTTCAGAAGACGATATTTTAAGAGTGAAAAATGAACTTTTAAATCTTTCTCCTGAAATTAAAAGCGTTCAATATGTTTCAAGCGAGGAAGCGTTGCGGCGTTTTAAGCAACGACATCAAAAAAATTCTGATTTTATGAAAGCCTTAGAAGAAGTGGGAGGGAATCCCTTTTTGCCGGCACTAAATATTAAAACAACAGATGCTTTTCAATATGAAAAAGTTTCTAATTTTTTAGAAGATGGTCCTTTTTCTAGTTTGATTGAAAAAGTTGACTATTCTCAAAAAAGAGATACGATTGAAAAAGTTTTTAACGTCACTTCGAACATTAAAAAATTTGGCGTTGGCTTGGCGATATTCTTATTTTTTATTGCTATTTTAGTTGTTTTAAATACTATAAAATTGGCAATTGATAATTCTCGGGAAGAAATTACCGCAATGAAATTGGTGGGAGCCTCTAATGGTTTTATTAGAGGACCATTTATTATTCAGGCCGCGATATGTGGTTTTCTCGCTTTTTTGATTTGTTTTATTATTTCCGGATTAGCCGCTTACTTTTTATCTTCAAAATTAGAAATATTAGTTTCTGGTTTCAATCTTTTTGATTATTTTTTAAAAAACCTTTTTATCATTCTTTTGATTCAAATTGGTTTCGGAGTTATTTTAGGAGCATTAGCCAGTTTTATTCTTATTAGAAGTTATTTAAAGGTGTAAAGATTTTTTGGTGTTGGCGCGGTTTTAGTGTTAGATCTGTTTGTAGCGAATTGAAGATAGGGTGTGGCTGGATATTCCGAGGTCGTCTAATGGTAGGACGTCGCGCTCTGGACGCGAAAATTGGGGTTCGAATCCCTGCCTCGGAACCAGATTTAGTTGACGAAGAATAAATAAAATAATAAAATAATCAAAACAATTTTATTTTTCAAGATAAAACACTTTTTGGGTTGAGGAGTAAATTTGGGATATAGTTTAAGAGGAGAAAGTTTCTTTGGTCCGCTCTAAAAAATTTTGGGTGTGTAGTTCATTGGTAGAACGCTTCTCTGATAAAGAAGAGGTAGAAGGTTCGATTCCTTCCACACCCACCATAGACGATTTCTTTTTTTCTCGCCCTCGCTCCGCTCGAGGCTTGGGCTTCGGCGGGCAGAAAATATAGGTAATTCCAGGGTTTTTTGAAATTATCTGAACTAATACTAATAAAAGGTCGATATTATGCATTCAATTCGTCTAAAAACAAGTTATATTCAATTCAGTTTTGCCCCCTACTGATTCGATAAATTTTATAACTTAGTCAGACAAATTTTCTTTATGACATCAGAAATCGCTTTAAAATTTATTTTCTTTGGCTTAATCGCCTTAGCTGTCGTTCTTGAAATTGTTGGAGATATTTTTTTAAAAAATGGTCTATTGATAATAAAAACATTTTGCTTTATGTTGGACTTTTGATTTATTTTATTGGGACCATTTTTTGGGCAATTTCGTTAAAATATGAATATGTATCTAAAGCAATTTCTGTGTTTACTGTATTGAATCTTATTATTGTTGTTCTGGTTGGTGTTCTTTATTTCAAGGAAGATTTATCTTTAATAAACAAAGTGGGAATAGGTTTAGGAATCTTAAGTGTTATTCTCATTGAAATTTAACGGGGCAAAACTGAACTCAAAAATTTTCCTTCAGGACGTTGCACTAAATTTCAGCCCTTAGGGGAATATAACAAGGATTATGAGGTTACGAAGTCTTGCAGACTTCTCCACCCAAATTGCTCCCGTTGGTCGCAACTTCTCATAATCCTGACGTTATGTGCAATATTACTCGGACAAAAACAATAGATTTATAAAAAAGTTGTTCCACCTTAGAACATATGATTTTAAGTGATAAAAGCATTATTGAATTGTTGAAACAAGGAAGATTAATTATTATTCCTTTTCCAAATGATTTTGATATTAAATGCAATCATATAAATTTGCACTTAAGCTCCAAGTTATTAAAATATAAATCAAAAATTCTGGATTTACAAAGTAGAGATAAAATCCAAACCGAAGAACTTATTATTTCAGAAAAGGGTTATAAATTAAAACCAGGAGAATTTTTGATTGGTTCAACAATTTAAAAAGTAACTATCCCTAATGTTTTTTTGGGTTTTATTGAAACTAAAGGTAATATTGCAAGAGCGGGAATTCAAATTCATAATACTGATGGTCATATAAATCTTGGTTTTAGTGGCAATATTACCCTAGAAATAAAAAATAATTCAAACAATTCAATCATTATTTATCCTAATTTAGCGTTTGTGCAAATCTATTTTTTCAAAGCCACATCAAAATCATTAAAACCTTACAATGGCAAATATCAAAATCAAAAGGGTGGAACCACATATATTAAAGACTAGTTTCTGTCCTGCGTCATACTGTGTCTCCTTCCAGTCGGCAGTTTTTCTTGCAGAAAAACCACATAACACGGGTTAAAAGGAAAATTCTTGCAGAATTTTCTCAAATTCCTCTTATTTCTGCCGAAAAAATAGTTTGGTATCCGGCCGACAAAAGAAAAACACCTAAATTTACACATACCAGAATAGAAATTAGAAAAATTCCGGATTATATTAAAAAAGGAATTTTGCCGGCCGAAGATGAAAATGAGAATTAAAAAAAATAACAAAACTATTAAATCCAGTTTCTATAATATTAACGCTTAAAAGTTATGTCTCTTTCTATTGGTATCGTTGGGCTTCCTAATGTTGGCAAATCTACCCTTTTTAAAACGTTAACAAAAAAAGATGTTGATATTGCCAACTATCCTTTTTGCACCATTGATCCAAATGTTGGTATTGTTTTGGTTCCGGACGAAAGAGTCGATAAGTTGGCTGAATTAAACAACTCAGCGAAAAAAATTTATACTGCTATTGAATTTGTTGATATCGCAGGACTGGTTAAGGGTGCTAGCAAGGGCGAAGGATTGGGTAATAAATTTTTAGCCAATATTCGGGAGACAGATGCTATTGTTTATGTTCTGCGGGCTTTTAAAAATCCGAACATTATAAATGTTCAAAATGAAGTTAATCCCCTTAAAGAAAAAGCAATTTTAGACCTTGAATTAATTTTAAAAGATTTAGAAACCGTTTCTAAAAGAATAACTAATTTAGAAGGCGATGCTCGCGCGGGCAAAAAAGAGGCGATTAAAGAAATAGAAATTTTAAAGAAAGCCAAAGATTTTTTATCAGAAGAAAAAATTTTAGTTGAACAAAACCTTATCGAGGAAGAAAAGAGGGTTTTAAATAATTATCAATTACTGACTTTAAAACCAAGACTATATTTACTTAACGGAAAAGATGAAGAGGTTGATAAAAATATTTTGGAAATTTTCCATAAAAACAAATGGTCATATTTAATTGTTGATCTGGCAACAGAATATGAAATAGCGGGATTTTCAAAAGAAGAGAGAATATCCTTGGGTTATCCACCTGAGTCAGAGATTGATATTTTAATTAAAAAATCATATGAGTTATTGGATTTGATTACTTTTTTTACCACTGGATCCGATGAGACACGAGCGTGGACAATAAAAAAGGGCGCCAAAGCGCCGGATGCCGGTGGAGTAATTCACACCGACTTTAAAAAAAATTTTGTGAAGGCAGAAGTTATAAATTGGAAGGTTTTATTAGATAATGATGGTTATACGAGAGCAAGGGAAAGGGGATTAATAAGAATTGAGGGAAAAGATTATATTGTTCAAGACGGGGATGTGATAGAGATTAAACATGGTTAACCACGCTTCACCGCCTTCATGAGGAATGACCAATGACCAAACTCTAATGATCATCCCCGTTCCTAAATTATGACTTATTCACAGAGGGTATTGTTTTTGCGGTACAATAATTCATAATAAAATAATGAATTCCGAATTGGATTTTTTTGTCCGGCGGCGCGAGATCTAGCGAAGCGGGAAAAAATCCAATTCGAATAAAAGGTCGAAAATTAAATTTAATAAATTAAAATTTAAATTAGCCCCGTTAAATGTTTTTGCGAAAAATTATTTAACGGAGTAAATAAAATGATAGTCGAAGATTGGTATTCAGCAATTATTCAACCATTCTTAAATCAATTGTTGTTAGTCTTTATCCCTAAACTTCTTTTGGCTATAGTTGTTTTTATAATAGGTTATTTTATTGCAGTTGGAATTGGGAGATTGATAACCGAAATTTTGAAAGGTTTAAAATTCAACCGTCTTTTTAGCAAAGAAAGTTGGCAGAAAGCCCTAGAAAAAGCCGATATAAAAGTAGATCCCTCTGCTTTTATCGGCGCTATTTTCAAATGGGTTTTTGTCATTGTTACTTTATTGCTGACGGTTGATATTCTTAACCTGGTGAAATTCGCAGAACTTTTGAGGGATGTGATAAATTATATTCCAAATGTGATTGTGGCAGTTTTGATTTTTGTGGTTGGGGTAGTGATTGCGGATATAGTGGAAAAAATAGTGAGAGCCACCGTTGAAAGAATGAAGATTGAATATGCTTCGCTTGCGGCCTCTATTGTAAAATGGACAATCTGGATTTTTTTGGTCTTCTTAATTTTAGACCAATTACTTCCTAAATCAGATTTGGTCCAGATTTTGTATAAAGGTATAGTATATGGGATTGTTGCTGCTATTGCTGGTTCTGTTGCTTTGGCCTTTGGTCTTGGCGGAAAAGAGGCAGCGGCTCAGGCGATAGAAAATATTAGAAGAAAAATAAAATAATTTCTTATTTTCAGAACGATTAAACTGAGCACCTGTTTAGGTGCTCAGTTTTTAATATTTTTCTGAAAATTTTTTTTAAAATTTTAATTTTTCTCCAAAATTCCCTACAACAACCCAATAAACAACCTTGGATTTTCCAATATGTTAGTATCCTATGCAAACTCTTGCAAACTCTTGACAAGTTTTTTTGAATCGAATAAAATAAAAAGCACATGAGAAACAATATTAAAATTATTATTAAAATGGGAAGCGGCTAAAGGTCCGAATTTTTGCCTGCAAATGCAGGTTTATGTCGGAATAACCGCTTCGAAAGCGGTTTTTAATTTCTTTATCATTTGGCCTTTCCTGCTAGTTACTAATAATTTTAAAAATTCGTTAAATTAGTAATTAGCAGGAAAGGCGACGATTGAAAAGAGAAGCAAAGAAGGTTCTTTGAAAATTAAGAGAATAGATACCCAAAACCTGTATCTATCTTACTCGCTAAACTTAAAAAGTTTAGTGAACAATTACGCATAGAAAAAGTTTTCGATGATTCAGGGTAATCCTGATTCAAAGAATAATTTTATAGGCAAATGGTGGATGCCTTGGGATATCGAGGCGACGAAGGACGTGGCGTGTCTGCGATAAGCTTCGGGGAGGTGACTAGCAACCTTTGATCCGGAGATTTCCGAATGGGGAAACCCTGCGACGGTAAAACGTCGTAAACGCCGTTTCACCGAGAAGCGGCGTGGCGTACCCGGGGAAGTGAAACATCTCAGTACCCGGAGGAAAAGAAACCAAAACCACCGCGCCTCACTGCGTTCGGCATAGGAATTTACAAATTTTCAATTTCTTAATTTTTAATGAATTAAGTTTGAGAAATTGAGCGTTTAAGTATTTAGTGAAAATTTTATCCGCCGAGCATAGTGAGGCGTGGTGGTAATTCCCTTAGTAGTGGCGAGCGAAAAGGGAAAAAGCCTAAACCTAACCATACCTCACTGCGTTTGGTATGGAATTACAAATTTCCAATTTCTAATTTCTAAATAATTTCTTAATGATTAAATTTTTAAACAACGTCGTTTGAAAATTGAAAATTAGGTCATTGTTTTAAAATTAAAAATTAAGAATTAAAAATTCCACCCGAGCATAGTGAGGTGTGGTTGGGGGTTGCAAGGGAATAGCGTCGGGAGCATTGCGCTTTTAGCGCGGCTAATAGCAAAGAGCAAATGGCAAATAGTTTTACTATTCGCTATTTGCAACGTGCTATTTGCTGTATCGCTTGCGATACAATGTTTGCCGAGGGAGAGTACTTAGGTAAGGTTATTAAAAGAAGCACCCTGGAAAGGGGCGCCAGAGAAGGTAATAGCCCTGTATTTAAAAATAACTTTACGCTCCTTGCTGTTTTTCTTAAGTACTGTCGGGAATGAAAACCTGGCAGGAAGCAGGCCGAACTATACGGCCAAGGCTAAATACTCGATATCACCGATAGTGAACTAGTACCGTGAGGGAAAGGTGAAAAGCAGGGGGGTGACCCCGGTGAAATAGAACCTGAAACCATTTGCTTACAAGAAGTCGGAGTCCTGTGGGCGCAAGCTTTTACGGGATGACGGCGTGCCTATTGAAGAATGAGCCAACGAGTTCGAATATTCGGCTTGTCTAAGCCCCTTCGGGGTGGAGGCATAGCGAAAGCGAGCGTTAATAGCGCGAAAAATCGCCGAATGTTCGAGACCCGAAGCCAGGCGAGCTTACCATGGGCAGGATGAACTCCATCGAAAGGTGGGGGGAGGTCCGAACCCGTGAGCCGTGCAATAC
>CAZEXD010000015.1:0-14953 GCA_964516865.1 uncultured Candidatus Saccharibacteria bacterium | reverse complement strand
CTGTTCGATGACCGCAGCGATCAGCCGGCTGACGCCGATCCCATAACAACCCATTAAAACCGGTTTCTCTATACCATTTTTATCTCTAAATTTCAACCCGAAGGGAATAGAATATTTTGTGCCAAGTTTAAAAATATTTCCCACCTCAACTGCTTTTTTTTCTTGGAAATTAGCATTTCCGCATTGAGGACATTTTTTATTTTCGCTTTTTATTTGTTTATTAATAGCCAAATTACATTTTTCGCAGATAAAAATTATATCCTCGCCCGCCTCAGTAATTGTTTGAAATTCATAAGAATATTTTGAGAACGTCCCCCCTGAAGCAAATGTTAAATAAGTTTGTTTACCGATTCCGCATTCTTTAAAAATCTTAAAATATGCCTTAGCGACCTTATCATAATAATTATTTAAGTCATCTTGGTCAGCATGAAAAGAATACAAATCCTTCATTATAAATTCTCTAGTTCTCAAAATTCCCGACTTTGCCCTTATTTCATTTCTGAATTTATCTTGAATATGAAAAACTGCCACCGGCAAATCACGATAAGAAAAAATAATTTTTTTAGCCAGCGGAGAAACAACTTCTTCATGGGTCGGCGCTAAAACATATTCTTTTTCTTCGAATCCTTTTAATTTAAAAAGAATATCCAAACTATTCCATCTGCCGGTTTTTTGCCAATTTTCTTTTGGATTTAGGGCCGGCATCAGCATTTCTTGTCCTAAAATCGGTGGTTCTACCATATTTTTTCTAATAATGTTCTCGATCTTTTTTAGAACCCGAAAACCTAACGGTAAAAAAGTATAAACACCAGCCATTAACTGATCAATAAATCCTCCTTTCACCAGCAATTTATGGGAAATGGCTTCGGTATCACTTGATATCTCTTTCACTGTTTTAGAAAACAATTTTGATTGCAACATAAATTTATTTTTACTAATTTTTTATTTTTTTTACTATTCCAATATTCTTAAGAATATTGGATTATGATTGATTATACTCTTTTGTTTCTGTTTCTGCTTCTATTTCTATTTTTTTCTTCTTTTTTTTCGGTATTCTATAATTTTTTAAAATCCGGTTTTAATAAATTCGACTAATTTCGGAATATCAAATTTAATTGTTACAAAAAAAGACAAAGCAATCAATAAAAAGAAAAACGCAACAGTAATTGTTTGTTCCACTTTCGGAGAAATTGGTTTTGATTTAATTTTTTCAATTGCTAAAAATAATAATTTTCCACCATCCAAAGCCGGAATAGGAAAAAGATTAAAAACCGCCAAAAGAGTGGCGATGGTTGCCACCAAATAAATGAAAAAACCAATCCCAAAATCAACTGCTCTGGCTAAAAAAACAGTAATACCCACCGGACCAGCCGGTTCAACGCCGGCAGGCAACCTTTTTCCTTTCAATAAATCAAATAAAATTCCAACTAGACCATCAATGGCTCGATATGTTATTTTTCCGCAAAAAAGAACCCCCTCAATTGGTGTTTTGTACCAAGGAATTTTTGGAATAATAGTTGCTGTCCTTTCCAGTTGAACTCCAATCGCCCCTTCGCCCGGCGGCGGTGAGGATCGCGGAACCAATGAAACATCAAAAACATTTTTCCCCCGCTCGATGGTAAGAATTATTTCTTCGCCCCGGCTTTTATTGATAATTTCTTGAAGGTTACCCATTTTCTCAATTGGAGTTTGAATTTTGGATTTTAGGTTTTGAATCTTTACTATTGCATCTCCCTTCTTTAAACCAGCAAAAAAGGCGGGCGAATTGGGCGCAATTCTAACTATTTTTACTTTTGTTTCTTGCCCCTTAAAAATTTCTTCATCCGAAATGGGAATATTAACTCCAATATTAAAAAGAATAACAAATAATATTACTGCTATTGCCCAAAAACTGATCACTCCGCCCAAAACAATTAAGGCTCTTTTTTTTATTGATAAATTAGAAAAACTGCGGTAATCTTCTATACCCCCCTCTTCCCCAAAAATTTTAACAAAGGCGCCTAACGGAATTAAATTTATTGAATAAATTGTTTGTCCTATTTTTTTACCCAAAAGACGTGGTGGGTAGCCAATCCCAAATTCTTCCACCTTTACTCCCATTTTTTTGGCAATGATAAAATGCCCGAACTCATGGATAATCATTAAAAAAATAACGCTAAAAAAAGCAATAACAATGGCTAAAAACATAAAAGGAAATTCTAAATATTATTTCTCATTCCCCTGCCATCTTGATTGTGGGAACTGATTATGGGGGGTTGGAATTAAAATTTAATTAAGTTAATTATTCATTTTCTAAATTATTTCTTTTTTCTTCCGCTCCACCATCTCTTTGATTTTATCGTTGTATTCGTCAACCAATTTCTGAAGTTCATCTTTGCCTCGGTATTTGTCATCTTCGGTTATTTTCTTTTCTCTAAATCCTTCTTGAATATTATTCCACGCGCTTTCCCGCCAACGTCTTATTGTTTGTCGCGTTTGTTCCGCTTTTTCATTTATATTTTTTGTCATTGCTTGACGGTATTCCTCTGTTAATAATGGCAAATTCAATCTGATTAAATTTTTATCAACGGTAACTGACATTCCCAAGCCGGATTTAGAAATTGCTTTTTCTATCGGTTCAATATATGAACTATCCCACGGTTGAATCACTATCTGATTCGCTTGAGGACAAGAAATGGCTCCTAATTGCTTCAAGGGATAATCGCTGCCATAACAATTTACCTTTATATCTTCAACTAATGCCGGTGAAGCGTGGGACGTTCTTATTTTTTGCAATTCATTTTCTAAAAAAGCAATCGCCTTTTCCAATTCGGGTTTTATTTTTTCAATTATTTCTTTGTAACTCATAAAAATTCGATTTGAATCTACTAATCTTTCTGCAAATCTACGAGTTTAAAAATCGTTTCCTATTTAAATGGGCGCCTTTCTCATTCGTAGACTGGCATCGGACTAAAGATCCAATAATAATATTTCTAATGCTAATTTGGGATTAATATTTGTGGCGGAAATGTAAAAACTAATTTCTTCCAATAATTTTATAATTTTTTTTAATTTTAAAATAGGCATTTTTTTAAAAATATCAACTACTTCCCGATTATTTTTTTTAAATCTCTGATTATCAATTCCCAGTTTCAAAAAGAGTAAATCTCTTAAATATCTTCTAAAAACCGAAAGAAAAATATTTATTTTTTCGTCAGGTAAATCCTTTATATATTTAAATCTTAAAGCCAAATTATTATTGCATATTTTTAAAATTTCTTTTAAAATTTCTCCTTCTTCTTTAAGCATTTCTTTATTTAAAAATAACTTGATTGCCCGCCCTGGCCTCCCCTCAGAAACAAGAGATAAAAATTGTGCCTCTTCGGGATTTGCTCCCTTTTTTAAAAGAAATTCCTTAATTTTTGGTGATTCAACGAAGAAAAATTTTAAAACCTGACAACGAGAAAGAATGGTGGGCAAAATAATATCGGGGAAAGAAGAAATTAAAATAAAAATTGTTTTTCCTTTTGGCTCTTCAAGCGTTTTTAAAAAACAACTTTGAGCCTCTTGATTCATTTTCTCCGCTTCATTAATTATGATTGTTTTAAATAAACTATAATATGGTTTTAAATTTAAAAATTGTTGGATCTCTCTTATCTGAGAAATTTCAATTTCTGATTTATCTTCTTTAATACCCACCATTAAAACATCGGGGTGTTTTTCACTTTCTATTAATTTACAATTCCGACATTCTCCTTTTTCGTCATCACCCTCGCAATTAATCATTTTCACAAAATCAAAGGCAACTTTCCTTTTGCCAATTTCTTCGGGTCCAACAAATAAATAGGCGTGAGAAAGTTGATTTGATTCAAACTTCTTTTTTAAAAATTCCCATTGTTTCTGATGGCCAACAAAATTCATCGCTAATTGCTAATTGAAAATTGATAATTGAAAATTTTTTTGTGATTTATAATTTGGTCTTTGGTTTTTGGATTTCGAAAATTGAAAATCATCTTTTGCTCATTATCACTTTTTTATATTCGTCTAAATGCTCCAACACTATTCCTGTTCCTTTCACAACGCAAAACAAAGGTTCATCAGCAACAAAACATGGCACACCAGTGCTCTGGGCTATTAATTCATTCAGTCGTGATAAAAGAGCGCTACCACCCGCCATCACCATACCTTTATTCATAATATCCGCTGAAAGTTCGGGCGGTGTTTCGCTTAAAACCTGTTTTACGGTCTGAATAATTTCTAATAAAGTATCGGAAATCGCTTCGCATACTTCATTGTTGGAAATTTTTATATTTCGCGGCAAACCCAAAATCAAATCTCGTCCCTGAATTTCTAAAAACTTTTGCTCTTTTTGGGGTAAAGCCGTTCCTATTTTTATTTTTATCTCTTCGGCGGTCTGAACACCAATAGCCAGATTATATTTTCTTTTAATATAATCTGCGATTGCCGCATCTATTTTATCGCCAGCCACCCTCACTGAATGGGTGGTAACAATTCCCCCCAAAGAAATTACCGCCACCTCAGAGGTACCGCCCCCCATATCAATAATCAGATGACCAGAACAAGAATTAATGGGAATGCCGGCCCCGATTGCCGCTAAAATTGGTTCTTTAGCCACAAATGCTTGTTTTGCGCCAGCCTCCAAAGCGGCTTCAATTACTGCTCTCCTTTCGGTACTAGTAATGCAAGCCGGCACGGAAATAACTAAGTCTGGCCGTAAAAAACGAAAATATTTTGTTGTTTTCCGGATAAAATATTTAATCATTGCTTGAGTCACTCGATAATCGGCAATCACCCCGTCTTTTAACGGCCGATAAACCTTAATATCATCCGGCGTCCTCCCTATCATGGCTTTTGCCTCTTCTCCTACTGCTATAATCTTATTTTCCGATAAAGAAACCGCCACTACCGATGGCTCGTTTAAAACAATGCCCCTCCCCGTAACATAAACGAGAGAATTGCAGGTTCCCAAGTCTATTGCTATTTTTGGTCTAAACATCATATAAAATTTTTAATTATTCTAATTAAATCTAATTCTTCTAAAAAGATATAAATTATTTAAAAAATCTAAATGACAAAAACTAAAATCTAAAAACCAAAACGCTTAAACTTTATCTTTGGCTCTGATTTGATGTCTGACATTAGGGTTTAAAATTTTATCCATTGGTCATTGGAGGTTAATCAGGTTAATTAAAATTTAATTAATTAGAATTAGATATCTAGGATGTTATTCTTTTTATATCCGCCCCTATGCTTCGTAAGCGTTCTTCTATTTTTTCATATCCTCTATCAATTTGAAAAATACTTTCAATTGTCGTTTTCCCTTCAGCCATTAAACCGGCGATCACCAAACAGGCGCCAGCCCTGATATCCCACGACTCAATTTTTAAACCATGCAATTTTGTTGGGCCAAAAACAAAAGAACGATGGGGATCTACTATTTCAATATCAGCACCCATTTTTCTTAATTCCTGAACATAATTAAATCTGTTTTCATACAAAGGATCGTGAATTAAACTTTTTCCCTCTGCTTTTATCAACAACGGAATTACCACTGGCAAAAGATCGGTTGGAAAACCAGGATAAGGAAGAGCCTGAATTTTAGTGGCTTTTAGCTTTGGCGACTTTGAAACTATAATAAAATTTTCACCTTTTTTGAATTTAACTCCAATTTCTTCAAACTTTGCCAAAACCAAATCCAAATAATTACAATTTACATTTTTTATCAAAACCTCTCCCCCGCAAACAGCGGCGGCTGTCATAAATGTTCCGGCTTCAATGGGATCAAAAATAATTGAGTGCTTTACACCCTTCAATTCTTTAACTCCTTTTATTTCAATTGTATGAGTTCCCACGCCCTTAATATTTGCTCCCATTTTTAAAAGCATTCTTCCCAAATCTTGAACGTGAGGTTCGCATGCCGCTCCTTTGATTATTGTTTTCCCTTTTGCTAAAACAGCTGCCATCATTACCGTTTCTGTGGCAGTAACGCTAAACTCTTCAAGTACAATTTCCCGACCGCTTAATTTCTCGCAATTCACTTGATAAAAATCATCAATCGGAATAATTTTAGCGCCCATTTTTTTAAGAGCGTTCAAGTGAACAGAAATAGGTCTTACCCCTATTCTGTCTCCTCCGGGCCGTGGCATTTTAAAATGTTTGGGATATCTGCCGGGCGCGACGAGAAGTGAACCAAATAAAAGCACGGAAATTCTTGTCTTTGAAACCTTCTCGAAGTCCATTTTCTCTGGTTCTATCTTTTCGGCTTTTACTTTTATTTTTCTTTCGGTTATTTTTTCAACTTTTACTCCCAAACCTTCCAATATCTCCAGCATATTAAAAATATCTTCAACTAAGGGCAGATTATCAATAATACATTCTCGTTTGGTCAACATGGTGGCTGCTAAAATCGGTCCAGCCGCATTTTTGCACCCCTTTACCTCTATTTCTCCATTTAATTCCCTACCGCCATTAATAATAAATTTGTCCATAAAAATCTAAATTTCAAAACCCTAATTTCCAATTAGGATTTAATTTGTTATTTAATATTGGCTTGATTTCAGGATAGTTTATCTTACCTCTAAAAAACAAAACTGGCAAGACCTTTATTCGGTTCCAAAAATAGATTAAAATAAAACTATGACCAAAAAAATACGACTTATTCTATTTTTTTTATTTACCTTTCTCTATTTAATTATTGTTCCGCTTTTACTTTTTTATTCTTTTGGTTATCGTCTTGATTGGAAAAATAAAAAAATAGTAGGAACCGGTTGTCTCTATTTAAAGGTTTGGCCGCGGGAAGCCACTGTTTTAATTGACCACAAAAAAAATAAAAAAGCAGGGTTCTTTTTAAATGAAATAATAATCCAGGGGTTACCTTTAAAAAAATACACGATTACGGTAAAAAATGAGGATTATTTTCCCTGGGAAAAAACCTTGGAAATTTTACCAAAAGTGATAACAAAAATAGACAATGTTACTTTAATAAAAGAAAAAATAATGTTTGAAGAAATAAAAAGGGAGGTTGGGGACTTTTATTTTTCCCCTAAAAGAGATTTAATTTTATTATTTGATTTATCAAAAAAAATCTTTTTAATCATCAACAGCCAAACCAAAGAAACCCTAAACTCTTTTTCTTTGCCAAACAACGATATAAAAATTATCTCGTGGGACGAAAATCTAAAAACTATTATCTTAAAAAGCGGCGAGAAATATTTTTCCCTAAACTATAATAAAAAAGGGGGTATTGATAAGTTAAATCAAGCCAATTTAACTGATGTTGATAAAGAAAATCTTGCTATAGACAACAATAATTTGAATTTGATTACTAATAATGGTTTAACCTTCGAAAAAAGGGGAAATTATTTTTATTTACTCAATAAAAAAACCAATGATTTCGAAAAATTTTTTGAAGCAAAAAACATAATTTTTTCTCCCGACAAATCCAAGTTTTTGTTTTATAACGATTACGAAATATTTTATTCAAATTCCGATAAACCGTTAGAAAAAATATTTTTACAACGATTTTCAAAAAAAATTCAAGATTGTTTTTGGTTAAATAATTATTACCTTATTTTCAATGTCGGCGGTCAAATAAAAATAATGGAAACTGATACAAGAGACAAAATAAATATCGTAGATCTCCCCCAAAAAATTACGACAAACGAAAAATCAAAAATGTTTTTCGATGAAATAAATAAAAAACTCTATATTTTGGAAGAAAACACCCTTTTCGTTTCCGAACCATTAACCGATAAAGCAAATAAATGAAAAAGATATTATTTTAATCCTGTTTTAGCGTCTTAATAAATTAATAAAATTGAATTATCGGATAACAATAAAAAAATCGGCGTCTCTCCGATTTTTAATTTTCAATTTTCGTTTTTATTCCCGGTTTTCTAATTTATTTTTTAAATCTTCCCACTTCATCTCCCCCTCTTCGGCTATGTCGCAAACTTCTTTATATTGACAATATTGGCATTGCCAGTTTGCGGGATAACCCGGAATTCGCCTCGGAACAATATTGGCTTCTATTTTTTTCTTTAGATTAACAAGATTGGTTAATAATAATTCGGCTATCGCGGGATTGTACTTAACTAAAAATTCTTTTAGTTCTAATTTGTCCTTATCAACATAAAGAAGAATTCCTTTAGGAATCTTAAAAAAATGCAAATACAATTGAAGTTGAAGAACATTTTCCTCTTTCGGTTCCTGTAAATTACGAAAAACCATACTATTCATACTTTTAATATCCAAAACATACAATTCTTTCCCATCTGATAAAACCGCATCCGCTCTACCTTTCACAATTTCTTGGGGAGGAATCTCAATCTCAGAAGCCACCACATGAATATCGCGAGTGGAAAGAAGGGGTTTCATTATAAGTTTGTGCATATTTTCGCCGTGGTCAAACAAACGAAGAAAACTCGCATCTAGGTCTTTTTTGGGAGCATTTTTAAATTTTAAAAAAACTTGACGATGACACTTTCCTGCTTCCGAAATATAAAAACTGGTTTGCTCTTTTTTAGCCCTCTCTTTATCCAAATAAAATTTATCAATAATTTCTTTAAGCATTTTCGTGTAACTTATAACTCAAGTTTTTAATCTTAATTTTCTCATCATGCTCCGCAATATTGACCGATTCTTTCTGATAAATCCAGCAGTTCTTAACGATCCTTTTCCTTTAAATATTTACCTTTTTAAGATAACCGTTTCGCCTCGTTCCGAAAATTATCTCCTCTTTTTATTTTCTTGGGCTAAATTACGGGTTAGATGGTTAAACATTACAGGATTTTTACCTCTTCTGCCACTGCGGTGCTCGTCTGGCTCTTTTCAAACCGAATTTCTTTCTTTCTCTCATTCGGGGATCACGGGTTAAATAACCGGCTTTTCGCAATCGTTTTTTAAAATTGGGGTTAAATTTTACCAAAACCCTTGCCGTTCCATGCCTTATTGCTTCAGCTTGCGAACTAAAACCACCGCCCTTCACCTTAACAATCACCCTAAACCTACCCAGGCATTTCATTTTTTTTAAAGAGGCGACGGCTATCTCCTGAAGATTAGGGTGTAAAAAATATTGTTGATAGTCCTTATCATTAATTAAAAACTCCTTTTCGCCTCGCGTATAAAGCCGGACTCTTGCCACCGCTGTTTTTCTTCTTCCTACTGCTTCATAGTATTTATGGGTTTTTGCGTCTTTTTCGGAAATAACAAAATCAGCGGCAGTCAATCCATCTTCTTCAATGACTTCTTTTGGGGGGTTGGCGCCGGAATTTTCTGAAACCTCTTTATCCTTTTTTGCCATTTTTGTTATGGATTTTTTTGTTTTCGGCATAAATTAATTTAATCAATTTATTGAAATTTTAATCTTTTAATTTGTTTTGGCCTCATCTTATTTTTGGGCAACATTCCAAAAACCGCCTTTTTAAGTACTTCTTCAGGTTTTTTGGCAAAAAGCGTTTTTAATGAAACTGACTTAAGGTGGCCCAAATAACCGGTATGATGATAATATTTTTTTTGCTCTATTTTTTTCCCTGAAAATTTTATTTTATCCACATTTTTAACTATCACAAAATCACCCATATCTTGATGACGAGTAAAACTTGTTTTTCCCTTTCCTCTTAACAGGTTTGCAATCTCCACGGCTAATTTGCCTAAAAATTTACCCGTGGCATCAACTATATGAGTTTCTCTTTTTATATTTTTTTTATCTTTTATCGCTTCTTTTTTCATTTTACTAATTCAATGATAACCATTTTTGCCCCATCTGTTTTTCGCTGCCCTAATTTGATTATTTTAGTATATCCGCCATTTTTATTTTTATAATTGGGGGCAATTTCTTCTATTAATTTTTTAACAATTTTGGGAATAAAATAACAAGCCAATAACCTGCGATCGGCAATTTTTCCTGCTTTAGCCCTCGTTATCATTTTCTCTGCAAAACTCCTGACCTCTTTTGCTTTTGCTTCGGTGGTTTTGATTTTTCCTTGTAAAAAAAGATTTTGGGCTAATGATTTTAACAAAGCCCTTCTTTGATCAGTTTTTCTGGAAAATTTTCGACCTTTTTTTCTTTTTCTCATAAAAATAATTTTAGAAAGCTACGAATTTGTCAATCATTTCCTCTTTAATGATTTGATTTCGTTCGTAGATTGTTGACGATAAAGTTATTTTTAATTATTTTTTACTTTCTTTTTTTGGCTTTGTCTTTTTGGAAGATTTTTTTTCAGTTTTCTTCTTTTTCTCTTCTAATTTTTCAGCGGATGTTGGCAATTGTTTACCTTTTAATGTTTCTAAAAATAAAGAAAAGTGTTTTAAGAGGATCTGACAAGCATCGCTAAAGGCCTCTTCCGGAGTTATCGTTCCATCGGTTTCTATCTCAAGATTTAATTTGTCATAATCAGTTCTCTCGCCCACTCGCATATTCTCTATTTCAAAACTCACATTTTTAATCGGGGTAAAAATAGCATCAATCGCAAGGGTTCCAATTTCAGATTTTTTCTTTTTCCTTTGCTCTTTTGGTTCATAACCCACCCCTTTTTCGACTAAAATTTCTATTTCAAGTTCAGCCTTGTTGTTTGTTAAAGTGGCAATATGACAATCCGGATTAAATAATTTCATTTGAGAAGGAAGTTTAAAATCAGAACCCTTTACTTCTTTTTTTTCGCCTTTAATTTTAAGTGTGGCTTTTTGCGATTCTCCTTCAAAAATCTTAAAACGGAGGTTCTTTAAATTTTGGGTAATCGTCAGCACATCTTCAAAGATACCCGGAATAGTTGAAAACTCATGTTGAACCCCTTTTATCTTTGCCTCGGTAACCGCTGCTCCACTGATGGAAGATAGCAAAACCCTCCTTAAAGCATTACCAATGGTAACGCCATATCCCGGATAAAGCGCTTCAATTTCAAAAACTGAGTGATTTTTATTTTTCTTAATTATCTTAGGAGGAAGAGGTAATAAAATCATTATTAACTTTTGGCTATTGACTTCCAGCCACTAGCGACGCTAGTTGCCAGTCGTTAATTGCCAAATTTTAACGTGAATAAAATTCAAATATCGTTGAAATTTCAGCAGGAGGCATAACTTCTGCCAAGGTTGGTTCGGCTTTTATCTTTCCTACTAAAGTTTCTTTATTAAGTTCTAACCATAAGGGAACCTCCTTTTTCTTTAGTCGGCCGGAAATATCTTTAAATATATTTTTCTTTTTTTTGGTTTCTTTTATGGTAATCACATCTCCTTTTTTAACCTCATAAGACGGAATATTAATCGGTTTATTGTTGACTAAAAAATACCCATGAGAAACAAGTTGTCGCGCTTCTTTTTTTGACTTGGAAAATCCTAAATGAAAAACAACATTATCCAACCTTTTCTCCAATATCTTTATAAGTTCGTCTCCGATATTTTGAATTTTTCCTCTTTTGGCCAAAACGCTTTTAACGTATTTTGAGAACTGTCGCTCGCCTAAACCATACCAATTTTTTAGTTTCTGTTTTTCAAGCAAGGCTTTTTTGTATTCAGACGGTGCTCCTCCTTTTCTTTTTTTTGTACTCCCCGGCGCATAAGCCCGCTTTACCATCGCGCATTTAGCAGAAAAACACCTTTCTCCCTTTAAAAAAAGTTTCTGACCAACTCGTCTACAAATTTTACATTTATTGTTTTTCATTTTCTAAAATCGCTAAAAATTTACGCTGAATTTTATATATGTTTCTCTCAACGTTATATCAGCGGTTATTAAACACGTCTAATTTTGGGCGGCCGACAACCATTATGAGGTACAGGAGTAATATCTTTCATACTTATTATATTTACTCCATGCGACGCTAACGACCTTATTGCCGAATCGCGACCCGGCCCTATGCCTTTTACCAAAATATTTATCTTTTCTATTCCTATTTTATCAATAAGAAGGGATATCGCCTCACTCACTTTGGAAGCGGCAAAAGCGGTACCCTTTTTTGTTCCCTTAAAACCAATAGAACCAGCGCTTTTCCAACCCAAAACCTTACCCGTCATATCAGTCAAGGTAATTATGGTATTGTTATAAGAGGAATAAATATAAAGATTTGCTTCCGAAACTTTTTTCGTTGTTTCTTTAAGCTGCGGTTCTTTCTTTGAATCTTTTTCTATTTTTTCCGTCTCTTTTATAAGTTCCTCTTCGCTTTTTTGTACAACATGTTTCTTTCCCATTTATTATTACTATTCGCTATAAAAATTCGAAATTCGAATCTTGAAATTCGAAACAAATTCCAGGTTCTAATTCTTAAAATTCTAAAAGTGTTTCGGATTTCAGATTTTGTGCTTCGAATTTCCTTAGCGATAAAGATTATGTTGGTGATGGCGGTGGCCTTCTTCCCGATCCCATTGTTTTTCTCACATTACCACGAACAGTACGGGTATTTGTTCGTGTCCTTTGTCCTCTAACTGGCAATCCTTTGATATGCCTCAATCCCCGCCAACAACCGATATCTTTTAATCTTTTAATATTTACCATTTTCTCCCTTCTCAAATCCCCTTCAATTTTGTAATTTTTTTCAATATAATCCTTTAACTCATTTATTTCTTGAGCGGTTAAATCTTTTGCCAATTTAAATGGATTTATTTTTGTCGCTGCCAATGCTCTTCTACTTAAAGAACGACCTATACCATAAATATAGGTTAATGCTACTTCTATTTGTTTGTTATCTGGAATATTTACACCCGCAATTCTTGGCATAATTAATAATTGAAAATGGTAATTGCGTTTTGTAATTTGTAATTTGTAGTTTGTAGTTTGGTTTTTGGTTTTTGGTCTTTTGGTTTTTCTTAATTGAAAATTAACTTTTACCCTTGTCTTTGTTTATGTCTTGGATTTTTTTTACAAATTACGTAAACCTTTCTTTTTCTCTTCACAACCTTACAGTCCTTACAAATTTTTTTTACTGAAGGATTTACTCTCATTATTGTAAAAAATCGCTGAATTTACGCTGATGAAAACTCGATTTACGCTGAAAATCGACACTCAATCAGCGTTTTTAAATCAGCGAGTAATCATTATTTATTTTAATCTATAAACAATTCTCCCCTTTTCATCATCATACGAACTCATTTCAACCATCACGCGATCGCCCGGCAAAATACTTATTTTGTAAATCCTCATTTTACCGGACAAAAAAGCCAAAATATTTTTGCCATCATCTAATTTTACTCGAAAAAACGCATTTGGCAATGCCTCAATCACTTGTCCTTCTTTTTTAATTTTAATATTTTTTTTATTTATGTTATTAGCCATCTATCTTAAATTTCTTTTCGCTCAATTTTGATAGTAGCAAATTATTTTAAATGTGTCAACCTTAGGAGTGTAGGATTTAAGCTATCATCCCTGAGCGTTAAGAGTTTGCTTCAATGAGGTAAAATCTTAACGCCCTTCGGGAAGTCAAAAAATGGCTGATTTCTTCGGATTTTTTCGTCAACGATGCTGCTTCGCTTGCATCGCTTCCTCAAAAATCCTGTGAACTCATCTCATTTTTTGACTTCTTAAAGGATGATAGCTTAAATCCTACACTCTTTCTTAAAGAATGAATAGTTGAACCCTACACTCCTAATCAAATTTTAATTCAATTTTAATTCTTTGAGGATTTTTTGGTGCTTTTTTCACCCAAAACGGCGAAAGATTTATTTTAAGATCGGAAATCTTTTCATTTAAATAACTATAAATAATTTCTTTAATTTGACTGGGGTTTTTCTTTACCAATAAAAGAGATAATTCTTTTTTATCTATTAAGGGATAGATTTGAGCCGATGATTTTAAATTTAAGGTTATTTTTCCAGCGCTTAAATTTATTGTGATGGGATTATATTCTAAAAACAAACTTTTTTCCAAAACCTCTGTTGATTCTGGCAACCGCTCAATTATATAAGTTTTCGCCAATTCTTTTAAATCCGCTTCTTTAAAAACCAATGCCCTCGTTTTTACTTTCACGGTATAATCAAATTTCTCCACCTCTGAACCGATCTTTAAAGAAGTGTCCGAATTTAAAACTTCATGAGATAAAGCGTTTTTAATAATTATCATTCCCGCATTATTCGCTTGTTCTTTCAAAGCCGCTTCGTTATCGGCAAAAACCCTTTCTGTTAAATTGCTTTTAGCGCCTTCGATATCTTGGGCGGTAATAACTTTTACAACTGATTTATATCCGCCGCTCATTTTCGCGGTTGATTCTGCATAAATATTATGATATAAAGCCGTTCCCGCTAAACCGGGTACTGCAAACACAGAAGGGCCAATATTATATTCTTCGCCGGCCGCGGCAGCCACTACCCTTACCTCAACGGAGCCGGGGATAACTTTTCCTTTCTCAATTTTTGCCGCTGGAATAGTAAACTTTTCTAAGGTATAAAATATTTTGCCGGAATCAGAGATGAAACGAGTATTCTTTACTATTTCAATGGTTTTAGGGGGCGTGTATTTATTGTAAACCCGAATTACTCCCTCTGCTTTTCCTTCTTTGGTAATACTACCGGTAGAAGAAAATTCTTGCCACATTTCCTTTTCTACCTCAATAAATTGAGCCGGAATTTTTTTATTTTCCCCCTCGATTGTTTTTACCGCAGTTTCGGCGGATATTATTTCTTCAAAACTTATTGTCCGGGTCCCTGGCCAAATTTCTATATTAGCAAATGGTAATTTGAAATAAAGATATACAACTAAAAATATTATTAAAAAACAGGAGAGCAATAAAATCAATTTAAAAAAAGAAGGCAAAATTTTTTTCGCAAATTTTCTTTTTTTCTTTTTTTTACCTTCTTTCTTTAAATTGTTTATTTTTTCTTCTTTATTTGAAACTAAAGAAGGAGGGATAATATCAAAAATTTTTTTAACCATATCTCTTCGCTCGCCTCGCCTTACGGCTTCGGCTCGCTTACTCAAAATTAAATAATAAAAATTTTTACTATAAAACTTCTCATTTTTACTCTTTATCAC
>CAZEXD010000014.1:0-14990 GCA_964516865.1 uncultured Candidatus Saccharibacteria bacterium | reverse complement strand
GTGGAGATTAAAAATCTCAATTCTTTCAAAGCATCCGAAAAAGCAGTTGATTATGAAATTAGAAGACAAACAAGATTGCTTGAGAACAACGAAAAAATTATTCAAGAAACTAGAGGTTGGGACGATGGAAGGGAGGAAACCTTTTCTCAAAGAGAAAAAGAGGAAGCGCATGATTATCGTTATTTTCCCGAACCGGATTTGCCACCAATTATTTTAGATGAGAAATTTATTGAAAACATTAAAAAAGAAATGCCAGAATTACCAGCCGCCAAAAGAAAAAGATTTTTAAGGGAGTATGGTTTAGACGCGAAGACAACCGAAATTTTTGTTGATAACAAGGACCTGAGTGAATATCTCGAAAAAGCGGTTAGCGAGTTAGAACCGCGCCTTAACCCTGATAAATTAAAAAAATTAATAAAACTAACCGCTAATTATTTAATCACTGATTTACAAGGATTAACAGGGCCTAATTTTAGGGAAGAAAATTTGAAAATTACACCAGAAAATTTTGCCGAATTTATAACTTTAATAGGCGAAGGGAAAATAACCAGCAAAACAGCAAAAGAGATTTTAGCAGAAATGTTTCAAAGCGGGAAAGATCCTTCTCAAATTATTGATGAAGGGGGATTAACACAAATTACTGATGAAAAAGAAATCGAGAAAGCAGTAAAAGAGGTAATTATTAAAAATTCAAAAGCTATAAGAGATTACAAAAGCGGCAAAGAAAACGCTTTGCAATTTTTGGTGGGTCAAGTTATGGCAATTACTCGCGGAAAGGCCAGGCCGGAAACAGTTCAGAAATTGTTAAAAAAAATATTGTAAATTTGAAAACCGCTTTTTTAACACGTTTTTTTAAATAAAAAATTTTTAACGAGTTTCTCCGCCTCCTGATAACTTTTTATCCATTTTATTCTTTTATCTTTTTTAAACCAAGTCATCTGTCTTTTGGCGAAATGCTCTATTTCTTTTTGGAGTTGGTCAACCATTTTATTATAATTTAGTTTCCCCTGAAGATATTGTGCGACATAACGGTATTCCAATCCAAATTCCTCCAAGCGCTTCCAGGAAACGCCAGAGTGATGAAGGTTTTCAACTTCTTTTATCATTCCCTTTTTTAATCTTAACAATAATCTTTTTCTTATGAGTTTTTTTAGTTCGGCCGTAGGTTTTTTAACGCCAAGCAACAAAACTTCAAAATCCGGTTTTACAGAAGAGAGGGGAGGGACGGCTCCCAAACTTTTGGCGATTTCAATTGCTCTTATCAGACGGTAAGGATTGTTCTTGTCAATGCTTTTGGCTCTTCGAGGGTCCAATTTTTTAAGCATTTTAAAGAGTTCGTAAGCGCTCTTTTTTTCCAGTTTTTTCCTTAATTTCCAGTTTGGTTTAACTTTTGGAAGAGAGATTCCATCAATCACCGATTGAATATAAAAACCGGTTCCTCCTACTAAAAACGGAATTTTATTTTTTTTAAAAATTTCTTCAATCACCCTTGAAGCCAGTTTTTGGTATTGAGCAACAGTAAATCTAGTTTTTGGCGAAGCAACGTCAAGCAAGTAGTGTCTGATTCCCTTGTAAAAATACGGCGGTTTATAAATTTGGGATTTGGGATTGGGAATTGAGAATTTGGGAATTGGGTCGCGGGGAACCTTTCCCGATCCGATATCCATTCCTTTATACACCTGCCGCGAATCAGCCGAAACCACCTCGCCCTTGAATTTTTTAGCAAGTTTTAAAGACAAATTAGTTTTTCCCGAAGCCGTCGGCCCTAAAATTACCACTAATTTTTTAATTTGGGATTTTGATTTTCGCATTTTAATTAAATTAGCAAATTTCTCCACTTAAGCCGTATGGGGTAACGTCAACAATTTTTACTTTTACAAATTTTCCTATTAGATTTTGGGAGCCCTTAAATTTTACTGTTTTATACTGCCAAGACTTTCCAATCAAAAAACTTTTTTTGGCTTCTTTTGCTAAAACTTCTAATATTTTTCCGATAAATTTTTTGTTATTTTCAAGGGCAGTTTTTTTCAAAATTTCGTTTAATACTTTGAATCGGCGTTCTTTTTCTTTTGGAGAGACGTTATTTTTCATTTTTGCCGCCGCTGTGCCAGCGCGAGGAGAATATTTACTGATATAAGCCATATCATATTTTATTTCTTTAAAAAGTTTTACCGTATTTTCAAATTGTTTTTTTGTTTCGCCCGGAAAACCCACTATCACATCGGTAGAAAGAGTTATTTCAGGGATCCGATCTCTGATTTTTTTAACTAAATTTTTGTATTGCGCTGTTGTGTAATTTCGGTTCATTCTTTTTAAGACGGTGTCATCGCCCGATTGAACTGGCAAATTTAAATAAGGAGTTATTTTCTTGCTTTTTACCATCACTTCTATCAATTCATTAGAAAAATCTTTGGGATGCGGAGAGGTAAATCTTATCCAGAATTTTCCCCGAATTTTACTTATCATTTTCAATAACTTTGGAAAATTTACTTTATTGTTTTGATAAGAATTAACATTTTGTCCCAAAAGCCAGATTTCTTTGTAGCCATTTTTTATTAAATTCTTAACTTCGCAAATTATTTCTTGCGCTGGCCTGGCGATTTCTTTTCCTCGCGTATAGGGCACCACGCAATAGGCGCAAAAATTATTGCAACCAGTCATTATCGGAACTTCTGCCAAAAAAGAGGATTGGTATTTGGGTTTAATTTTTAGATAATCCTCTTTTTCTAAAAGATTTTTAATGCCGACCACAGAGTCAAAGATTTTAGCAAACTTGGTTTTATCTTTTTTTAGAACGCAGCCCGTAAGTATAGTTTTTAGTTTATGGTTTTTGTTTCTTAGCTCCTTAAATTTTTTAGTTAATCCTAAAACCCGGTCAACCGCTGATTGTCTAACCGAACACATATTAACCACTATTAAATCTGCCTCGTTTATTTTCAAGACCTGTTTATATCCTTTCCTTTCTAAAAATGCCGCCACTCGTTCGGAATCGCTTTTATTCATTTGGCAGCCGAAATTAATTATATAATATTTCATATCGTTTAATTTTAACCCACAAAAACAGCCGCTTCAAGCGGCTGTTTTTGTGGGGATTTCTTTATTTTTTTATTTGCATTCTCCGACATAAGCAACTTGCGTTCCCGCCGAAAGCGCAAAACATTTGTTAGAGTAGGTTTTTCCGTCTTTTCCGCAAACCGGATTCCATAATTCTATACAAACCTTTGTTATTTGCGGTTTTTCTTCCAAATTGGCACATTTTGTTCCTTTTAATAAAGAACCAGTGCAGGAATTATACCAACCCTCACTGGGAGTGCCGATATTTTTGCAAACAGCGTCGCATTTTGCCTCAACCTCTCCCGGAATTACACATTTAAATTCTATGATGCAGCCATTATTGTCTTTTTGGGGGATAATCCTACCATTGGCGCAGAAATCAGCAGCCGGTTTTTCAACGCTGGGACAATTTTTTTGTTCATTTTTTAATTCTATTTTTTCTATTATCCCTTCTCTTGCTTTCATTAATTTTTCCCGAAGATTTAGTTTTTCCTTGTTTGCCGACAACAGGTTTTCTAAAATTTCCGCTTGTTTTTCTTTGTCGCCCATAATTTTGCTTATATAATCTTTGAATTTTTCTTGGTCTTCAGGAGACATTTTTTCTAAATCACCCTGTAATCTCTTCAAAGCGTTTTCTTGGGCTCTTTGAATCGCTTCTTTTGCTTTTTCGGGAACTTTGCTCTCCAAATTTTTGAGAATCTCTAGGTTTTTGAAGTTTTTGAACTGACTACCCTTGATATTTTTTATGGCATTTTCTATTCTTTCTCTGATTTTTTCCGGGTTTTCTTCAAGTTTTGTCATTATTTCGCCAAATCTTTGAAGATGTCTTTCTCTGACTGTTTTTATCTTTTCCCGGACTTCGGGTGGGACTTGGTTTTCAAGTTTTTCTAAAATATTTTCTTTTAAAATCTGCTGTTTGGTAAACTTATCTAAAAACTTATTGGTCTCTTCTTTTTCTGTCGCTGTTTGTTTAGTTTGTTCAACTCTGTCTTTTATTTTATCAATTTGCGCTTGGTAATTTTCTAAAGCACTTTTAATTTTTTCCGGACTTGCGCCCTTGGTTACTAATTTTTTTAATTCTAACAATCTCTCGTTGGCGTATTTATTTTCCAAATTTACTTTTTTAATTTGATTAATGTTAAGAGCAAGTTGGATTTTTCTTTTCCATTCTTTTAAGAAATAGAATGGGTTATCTGGCAAAAGTTTTGGGTCTTTAATTTCTAAATCTGCCGCCGAAACCTGTTCGTCAATTTTTATTTCTTCCTCTGCTGTTATGTTATTTTGCGTTGCCACATTTTGAGAATTTTCTTGGGCTAAAGCCCCCAATGAAAAGATTATTCCTTCAATAACCAAAATTGTAAAAATAGTTATTTTAAGCGATTTCATATTTTTAATTGTTTAATAAATATTTTTTTAATAATAATTTTTATTTTGATTTTTTAATTTTTGACTTTTGAATTTTTAATTATTATTTAGTGTATTTCCTCCTTTTTTTCTTTTAGAAAATATCTCCATTGTTCCAGAAAATCAACAAAGACCATAAAGGGTAAATCTATGAGCGTGGCGAAGAGAATGGCTATCGCATTATATTTCTTCCATTTAATAGAAAGCCAACGGCCGGCGGCGGCAACTGGTAAAGAAAATATATCAAAGAGAAAATTCCAGAATCCTTCTGATTTTTCTTCCATTGTGAGTTCCTGTCCTCTTTTTCGAATAGCCAATCCTGCAAAAAATATAAGAGCGACAAACATACTATTAATAACAATTGAAGTTGGTGGAAATCTAAAAAGATTTAAAAGCCAGACAATTACCCCAAAAGAAATAAACGCGCTTAATAGATAAATTAGAGAAATTATCAGTGTGGCGCTAATTCCTTTTTTGCGAAACGCCTTTACTTCGTAAATATCCATTTTTTCATGCTGATAAACAATTTTCATTGTTTCCATTATTACTATTTCCAAGTTGCTTTTTGACGGCGGTTTGATAGTTACGACCAGCAAAAACATTAAAAAGGTCGGGCCTAAAATGTCAACGGCGATAGCCCAAGGAGTAAACTTGCCAGTAATTAATTTTGCCAAAGGAATTTCCAAAACTATAACGGAGAAAATATTTGTTAAAAGAATAGAAAGAGTAGAATAAAAAGCGGCGCGAAAAAGCCGTCCTTTTAATGTTAATAATCTTTGTTGATAAGCGTTTCTAATGAGGTTTTCTAAATTTTGCCAATCTGATTTTTTAAAGATTTCTTCGGTCTTTTCTTTTTCCAATATATCACCAATCAAAAGATAGGGGGTATCATACTTTTCGCAAATTTGGTAAAATTTATCGCCTAACGGATGCGATAAACTTTTTTCAATCCTCTTTTTGTTATTAAGCATTTCTCGCGAAATACTTAACAGTTCGGTTTGGTTGAGGTTTTGCCAGTTAGGATACTTATACTTTAAAAGATGATAACTTATTATAGCCGCATCAAGTTTAAAAAGAGCGCGGTGAACCGCAATATAAATTTGAATATTTTTTTCTTCCTCCTTGAGAGGATTAATTGAGAAAGCGCCCTCATTAACCACGATTCTTTCTTTCATCGCCTCAAACATAAAGTCAATTAAGATTCTTTCTTTATAGGAAGAACTTAGGGTTTCCTCTATTTCACAAGCAGCAATTGATAAAAGCCAATTATAAAAACTTATTGCTTCTTGTCCGCTTTCGGCTTTGGGGGTGTTTTTTAAAATAAAGATATATTTATTAAGTATATTTTGGACATCGGTTATTTTTGTTTGGGGAAGTTTATCATTAGGATAATGACCGCCGCGAATTAACTCCAAAACCAATGGTTCGGCAATTTCTTCAGAATTAGAATTTTCCTTAAGAAGGTCAACGCCAATTAGAAAATGTCTTTTTAAAATTCTTTCGATAGCACCCTTTTTAAGAAGATGTTCTTCTCGCCAATCAATAATTCCTCTAATTTTTTCATAAAAAGCGGCTACGCGGGAGGCAACTTCGTCAACATGAATGGTAGTTGTTCCCTCTGTTTTTTTAAAAACCTTTTCCGCTTGTTTGTAGCGTTCAATAAGTTTTATTATTTTTTCGGATAATTGATTCATGATATATGCCAAAATCCCAGGGCTAAAATGTTAAAAATTTTTTGGTTTAAGATTTTGGTTTTGATTTGATATTTGAAGGATTTAAGATATCTTTTCTTCAGTTTCTTTTTTAATTTTATCAATAAATTTTTCCAATTTCATTCCTCCGATATCTCCTTTGTTTCTTTTTCTGACTGCCACCGAATTGGCATTTATTTCTTTGTCGCCGACAATTAAAAGATAGGGAATTTTTCGCATTTCTGCTTCGCGGATTTTTTTGCTTAAAGTTTCGTTTTCGCTTTTTGTCTCGACGCGGATATTGTTTTCCTTTAGTTGTTTTTCGACCTTTTTGGCGTAATCGTTGTGTTTTTCCGAGATTGGTATTATTGAAACCTGAATGGGGGAGAGCCAAGTTGGGAAGGCACCGGCGTAATGTTCAATCAAAACGCCGAAAAATCTTTCCAGCGAACCCAATAAAGCCCGGTGTATCATATAAGGTTCTTCAAGATTGCCATTTTTGTTTACGAATTTCATTTCGAATCTTTGCGGCAGATTGAAGTCAAATTGGATAGTAGTGCATTGCCATTCTCTTCCCATAAAATCTTTTATTTTTATATCTATTTTGGGACCATAAAACACTCCTCCTCCTTTATCAATCTGATAATTTAAATGAAGATTTTTTAAAACCGCCTCAAGGGTTTGGGTGGCATTTTTCCATTGAGTATTAGAACCAACGGATTTTTTGGGTTTTGTTGAAAGATAAATATTAAAGGTTTCAAAACCGAAATCTTTTAATATTTTTAAACCATGTTTTACTAATTTTTCTAATTCTTCCGGCATTTGTTCTTTGGTGCAGATTAAATGGGCATCATCCTGAGTAAAACCCCTTACCCTTGTCAAACCGTGGAGCGTGCCAGATCTTTCGTATCGATAAACAGTTCCCAGTTCGGCAAGCTTTATCGGTAGGTCTTTATAACTTCTGATTTTAGAATTATAAACCGTAACATGAAAGGGACAATTCATTGGTTTTAAAAGATATTCTTCTTTAATTTTTGGTTTTTTGCCTTTTTGTTGGTCTTCTAAACTTTGTCCTACCTCTAACACCGGATACATGCTGTCGTTATAAAAATTCCAATGTCCTGATACTTCCCATAATTTTCTGCTCCCAATGTGAGGAGTGTAAAGCCATTGATAATTTGCTTCCGAAAGTTCTTTATAAAGGTAATTTTCTATTAATTTTCTCACTAAGGCGGCCTTGGGGAGCCAAATGGGCAAACCCTGGCCTATTTTTTCATCAATTAGAAACAGTTCTAGGTTTTGGCCCAATACTCTGTGATCTCTTTTTTCCGCTTCTTGCTGAATTTTCAAATAGTCGTCTAATTCTTTTTTGGTATTAAACGCTAAACCATAAATTCGAGTTAACATTTTGTTTTTTTCATCTCCCTTCCAGTAAGCGCCGGCAATTTTGGTTAATTTAAATCCATCAATCGGTATTTCTTTGCTTGATTTAACATGCGGTCCTTTACACAAATCAACAAATTCTCCGCTTTCATAAATAGAAACGGTTTTCCCCGGCAGTTCCTCTGTCAATTCTAATTTGTGGGGTTGTCCCTTAAATAATTTTTTAGCGACAGGTTTGGTAATGTTTTTTTTCTTAAAAACAATATTTTGCGAGATTAGTTTTCGCATTTCCGCTTCAATTTTCGGCAGATCTTCGATGGTAATAGTTTGCGATTTTTGTCTTTGGTCTTTGGTTTTGGGATTTATGACCTTGACTTCCGAGAAGTCGAAGTCATAGTAAAACCCGTTTTCAATTGCGGGTCCAATGCCCAATTTAACCTCGCGATAAAGGTTTTTTACGGCGTAAGCCAAAATGTGAGATAGGGAATGACGGATGGTTTCAATTTTCATACATTCAAGATATTTATTTTAACGAATTTAAATTAAACAAATTAAATTAAATAATTAACTTTCTATTATTTCTTCTACTTCGTCAGCCAAAATTTTAATTTCGCCGTCTCGATTGTCAACCTTTCCTTTAACAAAGACAATTTTATTTTCCTGAAAAACGCCAGGGTTTTTTTCAATTACACCGGGGAAAACAACCACCTCTACCCTGTTTGTTAAATCTTCCAAACCCAAAAATAACATTGGTTTGCCATTTCTGGTTATAATTTTTTTAATCGTTGAAATTATGCCGCCTATTTTTACTAATTTTCCCACTACTTCATTCGTAAGATGACTGAGGGGATAAGTTTTTCCCTCTAAAATATTTTTATAATGCTCTAAAGGATGAGAAGAAACATAAAGTCCCAATAATTCTTTTTCCCAACTCAATTGTTCCATTAAGGAAATTGATTGGGCAGATTTTAGGTTAAAGACATGTGGATTAAAAGATGAGTGATTGGCAAAAAGACTTTTTTGGCCATTATTAAAATTTTGAATATTTTTTCGATTGGCTTCTAAAATTTCTTCAAGATTATTGAGCAATTTGTTTCTTTCCTCCAGTTTATCAAAAACTCCTGCTTTAATCAAACTTTCCATAGATTTTTTAGTAAGGATTTTTAATTGAATTCGGGAAATGAAATCATAAATTGATTTGAATGGTCCGCCTCTTTTTCTTTCCGAAATGATTGATTCAACCACATTTTCTCCCACATTTTTAATTGCTAACAGTCCAAAACGAATTTTCTTTTCGCGCGGCACCACGGAGAAGTTTCTGAAACTTTCGTTAATATCAGGAGGCAAAACCGAAATTCCCATTTTTTTACATTCTTTTATTAAAACAGCAATTCTTTCAACATCCGCTTTTTCCGAAGTTAGAAGCGCAGCCATAAATTCCACCGGGTAATGTGATTTTAAATAAGCGGTTTGATAGGCGATCATCGCATAAGCGACGCTGTGAGATTTATTAAATCCATATTCAGCAAAAGGCAAAATCCATTGCCATATTTTTTCCGCTATCGTTTTATTAATGCCGTTTTTAACACACCCCTGAATAAATTTTTCTTTTTGGTTTTGGAGAAGATCTTTAATTTTTTTTCCTACCGCTTTTCTTAAGACATCGGCCTCCGCCAGAGAAAAACCAGCCAATTGTTGAGCGATTTGCATTAGTTGTTCTTGATAAACACAAATGCCATAGGTGGATTCTAATATTGGTTGCAGTTTGGGGTTCAAGTATTTAACCTCCTTTTCTTTATTTTTTCCCTTAATAAAATCGGGAATAAATTGCATTGGTCCTGGTCGGTACAACGCCACCATCGCCACAATATCATTAAAATTTGTTGGTTTAAGTTCTTTTAAATATCTTTTCATTCCATCGGATTCCAGCTGAAATACGCCGGTGGTATTTGCTTCTTGAAGAAGTTTATAGGTTTGTTCGTCGTCAAAGGGGATATCTTCAATCTTTATTGATTTTTTATGAACTTCATAAATGCGAGCAAGACAGTCCTCAATAATAGTTAAGTTTTTTAAACCGAGCAAGTCCACTTTCAAAAGACCCAAATCTTCAATAGTATGCATTTCGTATTGGGTGACAATATTTTCTTCATTTTGGCTGGGACGTTGAAGGGGGATATAATCAGTTAACGGTTCTGGAGAAATTACCACTCCGCAAGCATGGGTTGAAGCATGGCGGGCAACTCCTTCCAGGTGTTTAGCTAAATCAATTAATTTTTTTGCCTGGTCATCGCTTTCATATAATTCTTTGAACTCTTTCACCTTATTTAAACTTTCCTCCAGCGTTAATCCAAAAGGAATCATTTTTGCTACCTGGTCGCAGTAACTATAAGGAAGGTTGAGCGCCCTGCCGACATCTCTGATAACCGCTCTGGCTGCCATTGTTCCGAAGGTAATGATTTGTGCCACATGGTCTTTGCCATATTTTTCAGCGATATAATTAATTACTTCATCTCTTCGTCGGTCGGTAAAATCAAGGTCGATATCAGGCATTGATATTCTTTCCGGATTTAAAAATCTTTCAAACAAAAGATTGTTTTTTAAGGGGTCAACATTTGTAATGTTGATTAAATAGGCGACCAAAGAACCGCCCACTGATCCTCGGCCGGGACCGACAACAATGCGATTAGTTTTTGCCCAATTAACAAAATCTTGCACAATCAAAAAATAAGAGGCAAAACCGGTTTTTTTGATAATCGAAAGTTCATATTTTAATCTTTCAACAATTTCGGATTTTGGACAATCTCCAAAACGAGTTTTTAAACCTTGTTTACACAATTCTTCCAAATATTCCTCCGGCGTTTTATTGTTTGGCACCGGAAAGTGGGGAAGCTTGATTTTGCCCAATTCAAACTGGAAGTTGCAGATTTCAACGATTTTTTGAGTGTTTTCAATCGCTTCCGGAATGTGACTAAATAATTTTTCCATTTCCCCCGGTTTTTTTAACGAGAAATCATCGGCTTTCATTGTTAATCTTTCTGGATCGTTTGGATCTGCCCCCGTGTTAATCAACATCAAAATATCTTGGATTTCCGCGTGCTCGGGTTTTAAATAGTGGCAATCATTTGTTGCCACCAACGGAATATCTAATTGGTGGGAAATATTTATAAGGGATTTGTTTACCTTTTCTTGTTCCGGGATATGGGAATGATGTTGAAGCTCTAAATAAAAATTGTTTTTTCCAAAAATTTCTTCGTATTTTTTTGCTTGTTTTTTCGCTTCATCAATTTTATTTGCCAAAACTAACTGGGGAATTTTTCCTTGAAGACAAGCGGAGAGAGCTATTAAACCTTTGGAGTGTTGAGCAAGAAGTTCCTCGTCAATTCTTGGCTTATAATAAAAACCCTCGAGGTGCGCCTTCGTGATAAGTTTTACCAAATTTTTATATCCTTCTTCATTTTGAACAAGCAGAACCAAATGATATCTTTTGTCGTCTATGTTTATGCGACGCTGATTCATTCTTTCATAGGCCTGGTAAACCTCGCAACCGATAATTGGTTTTATGCCTTTCTGCCTGGCTTTTTTAAAGAACTCGACAGCGCCGTAGAGAGCGCCGTGGTCGGTTAAGGCCACCGAATCCATACCCAATTCTTTTACATAATCTAAAAGCTCGTCAATTTTCGGCAGACCATCGAGCAGGGAATAGTGAGAGTGAACGTGAAGATGGGTGAATTTCATATGATGAATTTTATCAAAAAAAATTACTAATCGCAAGTTGTTTGGCATAAAAAATTATACGTTGACCTGTTGTATACTCATCGTCTGTGTGTTTTGCCTGTTATACACTCATTGTCTGTTTTGCCATTATACAATTTTTTTGTCCTATTTTTAAAAAATAAATATCGTCAAAAAATACGCGATCGCATAAATTATAATAATATTTTATTTGGGGATTTTGAATGAATTTTATATAATAATATAATAAGTATAAATTAAATATAAAAAATAAATAAAATATAAATTATAAATAACAAACAAAAATAATAAAATAAAATTAGTTAATATAATCCAAAATAATAAGTAAAAAAATGAATAACGTTAGAGAAAAAATTTTGCTGCTTTTATTGGGTGGCGTTACTCTTAGTTTGTGTCGTACACCATATCCACAGAAGGCAGTTATCAAAGCAATCTCTAAGGAATGGAAGAAGATAAAACCAAGGGAATTACGTGAGGGCGTGAGTTATTTGTATAGGTTAGGTCTTGTTGATAAAGAAGAAGAAAAGAAAGGAATATTTCGCATATTTCCTACAAAAAAGGCAAGGCTAAAACTTCTGGAAATTAAACTAAATAATATAAAGAAGAAAAGGGCAAGGTGGGATAAAAAGTGGCGAATGGTTGCCTTTGATATTCCAGAAAAATATAAGCAAGGCAGAGACGCCTTGCGTAGAAAACTGAAGAAAATCGGTTTTTGCGAACTTCAGAAAAGTATTTTTGTGACACCTTACGAATGCAAAAAGGAAATATCTGAATTAGTAGAATTTTTTAAATTAGAAAATTATGTACGCTTTGGAATTTTAAAATATATTGACAATGAAGCAACGCTTAACAAGTTTTTTGAATTGCACTAATCATATCATAATTTATGCGATCGCTGAAATTGTGATAGTATTTTAATTTTTTGTTTTTATGAATATTTTTTATGGAGAATCCTAATTTTAATGAAGAAAAAAAATTATGGCGAAGGGGATATAAATTGGTAGTGGGGTTGGATGAGGCGGGAAGAGGACCGTTGGCCGGTCCGGTAATTGCTTGCGCAATTACCGTCCGACAAATCCCAAATTCCAAATTCCAAGCTCTAAAACTTCGGGATTCTAAGCAATTAACAGAAAAACAGAGAGAAAAATTTTATAAAATTTTGACTCGGAATTCTGATATTGAATGGGGGGTTGGGATAGTTTCGGAAAAGATAATTGATAAAATAAACATTTTAGAAGCGACGAAATTAGCAATGAAAAAAGCGGTAAAAAATTTGGAAAAAAAAATTAATTTGAAAAAAAACATTAAAAAACAATCATGTCAGATTTTGCGCGATCGCGTAAAATCTGACATGAAGAAATCCGCGGAATTTTTGATAGTGGACGGGAAGATGAATCTTAATATTACTCTTCCCCAGAAGTCAATTATTAAAGCCGATAAAAAAGTTTTTTCCTGCGCCGCGGCCAGTATTATTGCCAAGGTTACGCGAGACAGGATAATGAAAAAATACGACAAAAAATATCCTCAATATGGTTTTAAAAAACACAAGGGTTATCCGACAAGGGCGCATTTTGCTGTTTTGCAAAGACTGGGCCCTTGTCCGATTCATAGAAAATCTTTTTCTTTTTAAACAGACATTAAACGACTAAATCCCATTTATTCGTTTATCCTAAACCGTTTGTCTAAAATTTGACAATGTTTTTGGAAAAAATATGGTATTATAAATATAATGAATTTAAAATATAAAAATTAAAATTTTTAAAAATATGTATATAAATAATAAAACCAAAATTTTAATTATAGGAATTTGGGTAATAGTTAGTGGAGCGATTCTTATAGCCGCGGGTTTTTTCTTTGGCGTTTCTTTTCAGAGACAAAAAATATCGCCTCAAGTCGCTGAACTTCAAAGAATAAAGACCTCTTTTGAAAAATTGAGTTCGTCAAAAATAATTTCCTCTATTGTTGCGTTTGGCGAAGTGATAGATATCAATAGCGCCGAACGGAAAATCATTCTGAGTTATAAAGGAGAAAACCTCCCCGTTTTAATCGGGAAGGACGCGGAAATTTCTTTTTTTGACATTTCATTTCTCAAACAGGGAACGTCTTTAACAAGCCCTCTTCAAAGAAAGGGAAGTTTTAAAAATATCAAAATAGGCGACAATTTAAATATTAGTTTGAAAATTCTGTCGGATGGTCAACTGGAAGGGGTCGCGGTTATTATTTTTCCGGCAACCGAAACCCCTTAAAACTAAATTTAGAAATTAAATTTTAATTAAACAAAAAATATGGACAATAAAAAAATTTTAACCATTATAATTTTCTTTGTTTTATTGGTGATTATTGGTTTTGTTGCTTATTTTATGTCTTTTAAACCCCAACTCCTCTCAGAACAGCCAAATGGGAAAATATTTAGAGAGTACTTTAAGAAAATTTCTTTGGCAAAACTGCCGTATGTGGAAAAGCCCAATATTTCAGATTTGACGCCGACAGACACTTTTGACGCGTCAACGGACTTGCTTTGTTTGACGTCGGAAATGAAAAAAAATCTCCCAAACCAGAGATTAAGTTATGCGATTTATGATAAAGACGCCCGAGAATACAAAATAGAAAAAGAGCCGTTTCGCGGAGATTTGTTGATTGACCGCAATAATTTTAATTGCGAAATACTGACTTATTACCGAGCGGGAAATTACGAATATAAATTATATGTTGACGACAAGTTAGTTGCTGTTTTGCCCTTTATGGTCGTTAACAGAAAATAAAATTTAAAAGAATCAAAAGAAAAAAATGAAAAAAAAGATTGGTTATGTTGTTTTAGTTGTCGTTTTGATCTTATTAATTCTGGTTATCGGTTTTTATTTTTTCAATAAGTTCTCTCAAAATCAGTCCTTAAAAAATAGAAAACTGGAAAAAGAAGAATTAATGGCAATAATTAAAAAAAGTCCTGACTATCCTGAATTTTTGAGAATAATAAAGGCAAATAATTTTGAGGGAGAAGTTACAGAATACTATTATTTTTCTCCCAGCGCCTACCAAAAGAAGAAAGAAGAATGGGAACAAAATAAAAATGAAGAGATGAAAGAAATGGAAGAAATTTTCAACACCCTTGAACTAAATGAGAATTGTTATTTGGTACGATTAAAATCAAAGACCAAAGCCACTGATGGCTTGCTTGCGGTTATTGACGCAAAAAAGAAAGAGCCCTTGGTTATTGTTGCGGAGATAGCGAGGGAAATGGGAGCGGGAATGTAAATATAAAAATATAAAATATTAAAAAATACGCCCTACTTAAATAAATCTTTTGCTTAAAATTTCAAAAGTTTTATCAATCAAGAGGGTAAACACATTATGAAAAAAACAATATTATTATTCGGAGCGTTTATATTATTTTCTTTACTTTCTTTTCCTAAGCCGGCTGAGGCGATCTATGTGAAAGTAACTTTTAATATAGGCCACGTATGGGTTCCGGTAAGGGCAGTAGCGGCAGCGACGCCGCTTCCGCCGAATACAGAGATGGAAGTAAGAGGCTATCAAGTTGATTTAATTATTTACAGTGGCTCTGCTCAGGTGGCGAGCAAAAAGTTAGGCACCAAATTGTCAAAAGCTTTGTCCGGCAATTTTATTGTATTTCGAAAAGAAACAGGAAAAACTTATATTCCTTCTATTAGACTTACGACTTATCCGCCATCTAGTACAGCTTATCCC
>CAZEXD010000013.1:6163-15658 GCA_964516865.1 uncultured Candidatus Saccharibacteria bacterium | reverse complement strand
CCGTTTTTATTGGGCGTCTTTTATTGGTTTTTTTATTCCTTCAGTATTTATAGGTTCGCGATGGAATACGAAAGGGTTGTATTTTTTACTTCCATAATTATTGTCTTAATTTCCGGATTTGGATTAGAAGAGTTGGAAAGATTTATTAGTTTAAGGTTTAAAAATATTAGATTTCCAATTTTTAAATATCTTGAGGCCAGCGCTTTAATTTTGTTTTTGGCGATGATTCCTTTTTACACCAGAGCAAATAATTGGCAAAAATTAATATGGCTTAATTCCGAAAACGGCATTAAATCTTATCCCAAGGCGCCGGCAAACAACTATTTAACAGATGATGATTTAAGGATATTTAAGAACATAAAAAATAAAAAATTTTTAAGCGTCCCTTGGAAGGGCACGGTTATAGGAATTACCACTGACAATTATCCATTAGTAACCAAAGAGGGAACGATTTCTATTAACCCTAAAGAGGGGGTTGAGGCGTTTTTGAATTCCAGTTGCGAGGAAAAGAAAAAATTGGCAAAAAAATATAATTTAGATTATATTTACCTATACGGATTTGATTGCCCTGGGTTTAAAATGATAGACAAAAGCGGAGAAGGTTTTGTTTTGTATGAAAGGATAGACAATTAGGGGTAAAATTAGTTAGTGACTAAATCTATGAAAATAAAAAAATATTTTTCAGAAATAAAAAATATTTTTAGTTTGAGCTTCCAGCTAGCAAAAGCCGAGTTCAAACTGAAAAACGAAGGAAGTTATCTTGGTATTTTATGGTATTTGCTTAATCCCATTTTGATGTTTATCCTTCTTTTTTTGGTTTTTGTCGATAGATTGGGCAACAACATTCTTAATTATTCTTTATACCTGTTTCTCGGTTTGATTATTTTTAATTTGTTTCAAACCGCCACTACCGAAGCCACCAGGTCAATCATTCGCGACCATCGTCTTCTTATTAAATCAATAAATTTTCCGAGAGAATCTTTGATTTTGGCGATAGTTTTAAAAAATGTTTTCTCTCATTTATTTGAGATGGTTCTATTTTTTATAGCGGCCCAATTTTTTGGAATTTCTCTTATTGGTATTTTTTATTATTTAATAATTTTGTTTGCCCTTTCTTTTTTTATTTTTGGAGTGTCTTTGATTTTGTCGTCGCTTACTGTTTATTTTGTTGATTTAGAAAATATTTGGATTTTTGCTTCCCGAATTTTGTGGCTGGCGACGCCGATTTTTTACGCTATTGAAAATCAGCGCCGGCTTTTTATATTCAACTTGTTTAACCCGCTTTATTTTTTTATCACCATTGCCAGAAATTTAATTATTTACGATACTACGCCCCAATTGTGGACAATTTTAATGGTTTTGTTTTATGCTTTCTTTGCCTTTTTTCTCGGCTTGTTTATTTTTAATAAGTTAAAAAAGAAATTTGCCGAGATGGTATGATGAGAAAAATTTTAGACATAATCGAAGCAAAAAAAGATTCTCCCCGCTTTATTTGGAAATTTTTATATAAATTAAAATACGGATTTTTTATTATTTTTCGCAGATTAAATTATTTTCTTTTAAAATTATTGCTTGGGGAGAAAATAAAGGTTTTTAATTTTAATAACTTTCGTTTTAAAATTTTTAATTTTTATCGGAATTTTTTTTGGCAATACCCTTTTATTTCAAAGGGTGTAATTATAATAAAAAAAAGCGAAGATGAAATAATTGTTATTCCTACTTTTGGTTTTGCTCAAGGAGAATTTGAGGCTATTGATTTTTATTTTAGAGAATACCTGCCCCAACAGGGGGACTTGGTAATAGACGGAGGAGCCTATCAAGGAGTTTTTACAATAGTGTTATCTCTTTTAGTAGGGGAAAAGGGAAAGGTAATTTCTTTTGAACCAGACCCTTTTAATTTTGAAAAACTAAAAAATAATATCCAAAAACATAATCTCGGAAACGTTGTTCTTATTAATAAAGGACTATTCAATAAAAATTGTTTGTTATATTTTAAGTCTTATGGTAACCAGAGTTCTCATCTTTTACATTACGGCGCTGGTATTTTTCGCCATTTGATTAAAAAAAAAGCCAAACTTATTGATGTTAATTTTGTTAGCATAGATTCGGAATTGAAAAAGTTAGGGATTAAAAAAGTAAATTATATAAAAATGGACATAGAGGGGGCCGAAGTAGAAGCTGTTAAGGGTTGCAAAAAAGTTATGAAACAGAATAATGTTCATTTTGCCATTGCTTCTTATCACAAAATTCAAGGAAAAGAAACATGCTATCAGTTGGAAAAAATTTTTAAAAAAATGGGGTATTTCGCAGAGACCCAAATTTCATTTCATACCACTACTTATGCGCACAAAAAGAATAATTGTTAATAGGGTAAGCAAAGAGTTTAATATCGGCTTTAAAAAAAGGCAATCTGTTCTTCAGAGAATAATTTCTTTTTTGTCCGGAAAAGAGTCCAAAAAAATAATAAAAGTTCTTGATAATATATCTTTTGAGATGGACGGCGGAGAAATTTTTGGCATTATAGGGGAAAATGGCTCAGGCAAAAGCACTTTATTAAGAACAATTGCCGGGATTTATAGCCAAGATTCCGGAGAAATTGTTACTAAGGGGAAAATTGTTTCTTTGATTAATTTAAACATTGGCTTAAAAGAAAGATTAACAATGAAAGAAAATATTTATCTTTGCTGTTCTTTTTTTGGTATAAAATTAAAAGAAATAAAAAGAAAATTCAGTTTAATAGTTGGATTTTCCGAACTTTCGGACTTTATCAATACAAAACTATATCAATTTTCCAATGGAATGCTGCAACGGCTCGCTTTTTCCATTGCCGTGCATTGTAACCCCGAGATTTTATTACTTGACGAGGTTTTTGAGGTGGGCGACGAAGAATTTAAGAAAAAAAGTGGAGAAAAAATAAAAGAACTCGTTGAAACTGGCGTTTCGGTAATTTTGGTAAGTCATGATTTGGATTTAGTAAAAAAATATTGCAACAAAGTTATTTGGCTTGAGGCTGGAAAAATAAAAAAAATCGGCCCGGCTGAAGAAATAACCAAAGAGTATAAATTTTGGAGTTTAAAAAACAGGGCGGAGTTTAATTGAAAATTCCTTTTATTAGCCCCGCTCTCCAAGCGATTTCCGAGATTAAAACAAAAAACGCTTCTTTCGGCGGCTTTTTTAAAAATTGCAGAAAAACCCAAAAAGGAAAGAGTAAAAAGTTTTTGACGGAAATGCTCCTTAATAATAATTCTTTCTTTATGCTTTTATCATACCGGTGTTTTTTGTAAATTTTGGATGCCCAATAACCTCTTTCAAATTGCATTTTAAAATAGCTACTAAAAGAATCTCGATGGTAATGGTTGACCATTACTTCTGGTAAAAATCTTATTTTATATTCATTTTTTAATCTTAAATATAACTCAAAGTCTACCAGAGCGTTAAGGTTTTGGTCAAACATCATTTTTTTTAATAAAGACGATTTTATCGCGAAGTTTTTTGTGTCTAAATTTTTAATATAATGATTTTCTTTTAGTTTGTTTCTATTAAAGTCATTGGCTTTTTGGTAGTTTTTCGTCCAATAGTTATTGATTATATCTTTTTCCGAACCCATAACAATATTTTCATTTTCGCATAAAATCGGCTTTATTAATTCCGCTATCCAGTTTTTCGGCACTACGCAGTCCGCGTCGGTCATAACAATTATCTCGCCGATTGCTTTGGTTACGCCCGTGTTTTTTGCCAAACCTCTTCCTATTTTTTCTTCAAAAACATATTTTATTTTATTGGTTTTTTTCTGTAAATCTTTAATTATTTTTTTACTATCATCAGTTGAATTGTTGTCTACAACTATTACTTCGTAATTATCATAATTCTGACCAAGAACAGATTCCAAGCATTGCCATAATGTTTTGGCGCTATTATATACCGGAATTATTACAGAGACCTTTAAATTTTTAGTATTTTTATCCATTTTTGAATAAATCTTCTTCAATCTTATGTTTGATTTTAGCTTTTATTGGTATTACAAAAAGCAAAATAAAAAAAGCATAAGGTAGTTTAATCCAAAATCTCCGGTACTTTAAAGATAATGTTCCCCTTAGACCGTCTATTTCATCAATTAGTTGCTCATTTATATTTCTTTTTTTTATTTTTAAGATTTTTTTTGCCTTTGGGCCGAAAAGCAAAGTTGTTAAAACTATTTTGCAATATTCAACTAATCTTAGGTTGAAATTTTTAGCAGTAAGATAGATGAAATTTAGTTTTCTGCCAATGTGCGCTTTTTCCCTTCGGACTGTCGGCGCCAAAAAATGACGAACAACCGCTTTTTCATTGCAAATAACTCCAAAGCCATGATTTTTAATTCTGGCAATTAGGTCTATCTCGTCGTGATAATTGGAATATTTTAAATTTTCATCAAATAAAAACTTATTAAACACCTCTTTTCTAAAAGACATATTGCTTCCGTAAATTTGCTTTTTTCTGTTGTGTATTCTATTGGTTTCTTTAACAAAAATCCTGCCGCCGACGACAGCCACATTTTTATTTTCTAAGTACGGTTTAACCAGTTCTTTTAGCCAATTTTTATCAGCCACAGCGTCGTCGTCAATAAAAGCGATTATTTGTCCGTTTGAATTTTTGACTCCAAGATTTCTTACAAAGCACAGCCCCTTGCTTTTTTCATTTCTAACATATTTTAAATTTTTAATTTTATTTTTATATTTTTCTACGATCTCTTTCGTATTGTCTATTGAGGCGTCGTCTATAACAACAACTTCAAAATTGGAATAGTTTAATTTTGAAATAGAATCTAACGCCAATTCGTCTAAGTGCCGCGCCCGATTTTTGGTGCAAATAACTATTGAAACAAAAATTTCACCTTCCATTTTTTAAAATTTAATTTGTTCTTTTATTTTTTTAATAAAGATTTCCGTATCAAATTTTTTTGCCCGCTCTTGGCAGTTTTTTTTAAATTTTAAAGGATTTTGCTTAATTTCTATGTTTAATTTTTTTATTGCTTCAATTAGTTTCTGCTCGTTTATATTATCAATTAAAATGCCAGTTTTATCATTAATTATTGTTTCTTTATAGCCGCCTTCGTTGGGGGCGATAACGGGTTTTCCAGATGCCAGAGCTTCGCAAACATTCATTCCGAAATCTTCATCTTTTGAGGTGGCAATAAAGCCCTTGCAGTTTGCGTAAAGTTCAGTTAGTTCTTTTTGATTAACCCAACTTTTAATTTCCGCGTTCTGAGGAATAATGCTTTCCAGGTATTTTTTTTCTTTTTCAAAGTGTTTTACTCCTTTTTCATAACTTCCAACTATTATTAATTTCTCTTTTGGGAGCCCTGAAAACGCCTTGAGTTGGATATCTATTCTTTTTGCTTCGCTTAACCGGTTTACCGAAAGCCAAAAATCCCCATTTTTTTGATAATAAAAATTTTTTGTATTAATAGGAGGGTTTATTACCAAGGCATTTTTTTTATAATATTTTTTCACCCTCTCTTTAGTGTTTTTGGAATTGCACACCCAGATATTTATATGTTTTGAATACTTTTTGGTCAAATATCTGTTTGCTAAAACCCAAATTTCAAATAAGGGTCGCTTTATATTTTTTAAAAGATTTTTTTTAATATAATCTTTAAAGGCCCAAAGCTCATTAAGGGGGGAGTGGATGTACCATAGGTTCGGTTTGTTTTTTACAGCGGCCGACATTGCCCAATCGCCCCCAATAATATAAAAATCATATTTTTTTCCCAAGTTTAATCTGCGAAATTTCCAGAGGGCGAGTTGTTGCCTGAAAGGAGCGTTGAGAGGAATTTTGCCTATTGAATAAATTCTTGGCAGGACATCGTTAAAACCCATTTTGACAATTTTTTCAGGGTCTATGTTTGTTGTGTATAAATCTGCCCCCAAACCCCCTGCCAGGGTCAAACAAACAACTTCCGCGCCGCCAATGTTGTCCAGATAATTATGAAATATGGCTATTTTCATTTTATTTTTTAGTTTTCGGTATTTTTAAAGTTGGTTTCATACACCCGCGCATAACCATTGTCGTAAACCTTATTTAAATATCTTTCATACATTTCTGCGTTGAAAATATTTTTCTGGGGATAATTTAGCATCAAAACATATTGTTCTCTCATTCTTTTGGTTATGACGATATAAGAAACATTTGATTTCTTTAAATAATTGATTGATTCCCCAAAAACATTTTTATCTGTTTGATAAAAAAGATTTTTTACTATTTGGTCTTTGTCATTGGCGCCCGTAACATCGTAGTAGCCATTTAGTATTAGCTGATTTATAAAAACCTGATCAGAAAATATTTTTCCCTTAAAAGAAGCGCTAATTTCTTTTGCCGCTGTTATTTCTCCATCGGAAATATCCAGAAAAACTTTTTTGTCTTTTGCCACATAAAAACCGGAAACCACGATAAAAACAAGGCAGAGAATAAATATTGTTTTAAAATATCTTTTGGGCAGGCGGAGATTCATTAATCCAAAAAAGGCAAAATAACTGAAAATTCTTGCCGGGAGATTTACATGAAAAAATCCATAAGAAATCATAATTACCGGGAGAAGGCATAAAATTAAATCAATATTTTCCTCCGTAAATTCCCTTTTGGTTATTAAATAAAAAATAAATGTGAGACCGCACAAAAAGAAAAAGAGCATCTGCCACCTTATGGCTGATAATCCCAAAAATGTTGGATCCTGATAGAGGGTAGATGTTTCTTTATTTGTGTCTATCCCCAGTCCTATAATAGTTTCCACTTTGTTTGTCGCTATTTTGAAATCACTGAAATCTTTTGTTCTTCCAAAGCCGTAATTAAACATTTCAGAAAAAAAGTAAACATAAAAAGAAATTATTAAAAATATAAAAAAGAAACACCAAAATTTTTTGTCTTGAAATATGTTTATAGCCGTTTTTTTGATATTTTTTGTTTCAAAAAGATGCTTTATTATGATGGCCATCAAAAAACCAAAAGAACATAAAATGGTGATAATTGAGGCGGTATAATAAGTGGTTGCCATTATTATTGAGAAAAGGAGAACTATTAAAAACAATAGATTTCTGTTTTTTGATTTAAAAAGCAAAAATAGAGGCAAAAGAATTACATAACTTAAAGAATGACCGTAAAGAAGGGTGTTGGCGTAAAAAAGCTCAATGGGGCCCACAGACATAACAGCAACGCCCAAATAAGCCAGTTGTTTATTAATTCTATATTCCCGGAAAAGCAAAAAAATGAATCCCAAAGATAAAAAGACAATCAAAAAAGTTCCTATTGTGCTGAAATTTATACCAAGATATTCTAATATTTTTGCAGTAGCCAAGCCGCCGAAATAGCGGGATTTATCCAGAGCCATTCCCGTGTAAAAACCAAGATTGGGCACTTGTTCTTTTATAAATTTAAAAGAATAAGCATAAGGGTTATTAAAGTTGTTGATAGATTTGGAAAACAAATATCTCCATAAGGTTCCAAAAATAGAAAATAAAAAAATAAACAGAATTGATTGATGGTAGGTTGTTTTATATTGTTCCTTTTCTTTTATTGCTTTTTTGAAAATAATTAAGGAAAGAAATAATGTTAACAAAACAAAAACAACAAAAAACGATAATTGGCTTAAAAAATTAAAACAATAAAGTGCAATCGCAATTATTCCCGAAAAGCCGACCGATAAAGCAAGAGAGAAGGTGGCTCTTTCAATTACGTCGCTTTTGGGAAGTAAAATATAGCACAAGAGCGCTCCTGGCAAAAGAAAGAGAACCAGCCCCAAAATTGTTAAAATAGCTTCTATCATCACCTCTTACGAAATTACGAATTTTTTTACTAATTTTACGAATTGTTGATATTCAATATTCTTTTGAATCTTACTCCATTTTTTGTAAAATTAGCTAAAATTCCCAATTTTAAATTCGTGTATTTTAAATAATTATAAACCTGCTCTATATTTTTTCTTCTAAATTCTGTATCTTTTTTGATTTCTAGAACAATTTTATTTTCTATTAAAAAATCTAAATAATAATTCCCAATTTTTTCTTCTGTTATTTTTATAGGAAAATATGTTTGTTCCGTAAATTTTAAGTTGTTATTTTTCAATAATTTCGCCACCACTCTTTAATTCGGGGTAAATTAAATCATTTCTTTTTGTCTTGAAATTTTGCATATTGGTATTTTCGTAATAAATTAGTAATTTCGTAGGGGGTTTATTTTTCTTTAATGCCTAAAATGCTTATCATAAACGAGGAAAAAATCGTTTGAACTCCAATTACCATTAGAGTTAGGGCAACAAGAGAGTTTTTGGTTTCGTTTAATGTTCCAAAGCCGGACTTCAACCATTTTATTAAAATAAAAACAAAAATAAAAAAACCAATTGCCAGAATTAATATTCCTATAACACTTGCTTTTTCTATTGTAATATATTTAAGAATTTTCTCTAACATTTTATTTTTTTCTCCCAAATGAGTGATGGCGTAAATTTTTGCGAAGGCTGAAAAAATTATCAATTGATAGCCGGTTATCATCAACAAAGAAGATAAAAACATCGGGTGATAAGATAATTTAATTCCAAAGATTCGCGTCGTTCCTAAATAAAGCCAGAGCATTGATAGAATCCCGCTTGAAAAAAGAATTAAACCGGGAATGAAGAACAAAAATAGGGGAGAGTATAAAAGCATAAAACGAATGTGTTTCCAGGCGTCTGAAAATGGCTTTAACTTCGATTGCCCTTTTCTTTTAAAATAATTAACGGGGACTTCTTTTATTTTCAACTTATTTTTTACGGACTTCACTATCATTTCCGAGGCGAATTCCATACCTGCTGTTTGAAGATTAATTTTTTTTAAAGAATCTTTTTTTATTGCCCGCATTCCCGAATGCGAATCTTTTATCTTCGCTCCGAAGAAAAGCCTTAAAATAAAAGAAAGGGCAGGATTTCCTATATATCTATGAGAAAAAGGCATTGCCTTTTTTTCTATTTTTCCGGCGAATCTGTTTCCGATAACAAGATCATAACCTTCTTTTAAATAATTTAAAAAATTAGGAATTTCGTTAAAATCGTAGGTTCCGTCCGCGTCTGCCATAAAAATATATTTTCCTTTTGCGTATTTAAACGCTTCTAAATAAGCCCTTCCATATCCTTCTTTATCGTGTTTTATCAAAATAACCCCCTCTTTTTTTGCTATTTCCGGACTTCTATCAGTTGATGAATCAGAAACTATTATTTCCGCAGATAATTTTTGTTTATTTATTACTTCTTTTATCTGTCTTAAACAATAAGAAAGTGCCTGTTCTTCATTTCTGCAAGGTAAAATTATACTGATTTGTGGTTTTAAATTTTCCATAAAATTTTTTTGTTATCATTATTCTTTTATTCTAACTGCAAAAATATTTTTTACAATTAATAGCGTAGATTTCGCCAGTATTAATTTTTATTTTATAGATTTATAGATGGTTGACAAATGAAAATTATGGTAAAATTATTTATAAAGGTGTTTT
>CAZEXD010000013.1:0-6063 GCA_964516865.1 uncultured Candidatus Saccharibacteria bacterium | reverse complement strand
AGGTGTTTTATAGATGGTTGACAAATGAAAATTATGGTAAAATTATTTATAAAGGATAAACTTAGGTTTTAATAAAAAAATAAAACAAAATAATGGAGGAAGAAGAAAAAATTAGAATAACAATAATTGAAAAAGATGATAGCGATCTGCAGCCCCATTTTTCCATTTGTTCAGGGAAAAAAGAAAAAAAGAATCTTATTAATAATTATTTAAAGGGAGCCCTAAAATCTCTATTCTTTGGTTTAATTCTCGCCGGTCTTTTTTCGGTTATTCTCTATGTTTTTGCCACCCCACCGACAAGCAAATATGATTTTGGGGAAACCCTTGATCCGAATTGTACGCCCGGTAGCACAAATTGTTCGGTAGTGGCGCCAGCCCAATATTCTTTTAGTTCTAACAATTTTTCTGGAACAGGAAATTTTACAACAACAGGAACAATAACAGCGGGAACTTTGGCTGTTGGCACGGCTTATACTTTTCCAATAACAGACGGAACGAACGGGCAGGCGTTGGTAACCAATGGCGCGGGCGTTGTTTCTTGGTCAACAATTAGCGGCAGCGGCGCAGTTGACTCTGTTTCCAACTCTGATGGCACCTTAACCATTTCTCCCACCACCGGTAATGTTATTGCCTCCCTGAATTTAGGAAACGCCAATACTTGGACCGCTGTCCAAAGTTTTCCAGCCAGTGGCGTAAAAATTTTGGAAGGAGGCAGCAGCCCAACCCTTTATGGTATTTTTGCAGTTGACGATTTATCTTCAAGCAACAAAACCTATACTTTTCCCGATGCTTCAGGCACAGTTGCTCTGGGCACTGGTTCAGCAAATCAGGTGGCTTATTGGTCTAATACCAACACCCTTTCGGGTATAACCTCGGCAAACAATGGAGTGTTGGTAACAAACGCCAGCGGAGTTCCTTCCATTGCCACCGACATTCCCACCGCAGTGACCATTGGTGGCGCCTACATTTACCGCGTAGGAGGCACTGATGTGGCAGTGAGCGATGGCGGTACTGGCAAGTCCTCTTGGACCCAATACGCTATTCCCTATTTAACAGATAGTACCACTTTTGGAGAGATAACCATTGGCGAGAGCGGAAAATATCTTAAATCAACTGGAACAGGCTACAGCTGGGACACACCCGCTGGCGGAGGTCCGGCTGGAGCAAATTATCAAATTCAGTATTACAGCAACGGATCTTTTGGGGCTAGCCTAAACTTTGCCTACGACACAACTAATGTTGCTTTGAATATGAACCAGGTGAGAATTTTAGCTAACAAAGGTAGTTCTGGTGCTGAAAATCTATTCTTAGGTCAGTCGGGAAACTTTACAATGACTGGTTCAAGCAATATCTTTGCCGGCTATAATGCGGGTCATTTGAACACCCTTGGCAGTTCTAATAACTTTTTTGGTTTTTCCGCAGGTTTTTTTAACGACGAAGGCAGCAATAATAACTTTTTAGGTTATTATGCCGGTTTTTCTAACACCTCTGGCAGCAATAATAACTTTTTAGGTTATAAAGCCGGTCTTTCTAACACCTCTGGCAGCTATAATAACTTTTTAGGTTATTATGCTGGCCATTCTAACAACGAAGGCAGTTATAATAACTTTTTAGGTTTTTCTGCCGGTTCTTCTAACACCTCTGGCAATTATAACACCTTCATAGGTGCTTACACTGGCATCCTCACCACAACGGGTAGTAACGATGTGTTTTTAGGTTATCAAGCCGGTTATTATAATACCGAGGGCAGCCGCAATGTCTTTTTAGGAAATTACGCGGGTTATCATGAAACTGGTTCAGATAAATTATTTATAGACGACAGAATAAGGACAAGCGAAGAAGGCGCGAGAACAGAAGCCCTGATTTACGGCGTATTTAACGATGCGGTTGTAAATCAGGTTTTAACCATAAACGCCGGCACAATTAATTTTCCTAGCTTGTCAGGAACTTCCAGTTATAATCTTGTGAGAATAAATACTACAACCGGTCAGCTTTTTTATGATACTTCAACTGCTAGAAACAAAAAAGATATTTCTGTTTACCAAGACGATTTTAACAAAATTCTTAATATCCAGCCCCAAAAATACACAGATGTTTCCAGCGGATTAGAAGAAATTGGTTATATTGCCGAGGATTTTGACGCTTTGGGTCTAAATAATCTTGTTATTTATGGCAAAGATGGTCTGCCCATTGGTTTAAAATATGAAAGAATTCCTCTTTATATCCTTGAAGTGGTAAAACGACAGCAAACTGATATTGCCGAATTAAAACAACAACTTAGTATTAATAATATAACAACGGATCAAACAGGCACCATTGGTTCTGGTGCGATTTTAGGAGTTACCGATCAATCCGTGCAACTTTCATTATCTCGGCTTGGGGCTAGTTTGATTGATGGTATAATGTCGCTTAAACAAATCATAGTTGATAGTTTAACCGCCAAAACAGCAAAAATTGAAAGATTAGAAATGGTAGACCAGTCAACTGGCGAGGTTTACTGCACTTGGATTGAAAATGGCGAGTGGCAAAAAGTTAAGGGCGAGTGCGCGACGCAACAAGAACAACCCCAACAAGAACAACCCCAGCAAGAACAACCGCAACCAGCGTCTCCAGAAGAAGTTCAGCCGACCCAGCCAGAGGAAACTTCTATAGAGCAAGCGCCGGCAATCCAAGAAGCGCCATCTATTCAAGAAACACCATCTGAAGAATCGACGGCTCAAGAATCGCCAGCAGAAGAATCGTCAACTGGTCAAAATAGTAATATTACAGAGAATCAAAGTGTTTCGCCTTAATCAAGTTTATTTAGATTTCTTTAAAATATGTCAAAAGAATTTCCAAAAATAATTAAAATTTGTGATTATATTATAAGATACAGCATTTACTCTTCGGTTTTTTTGCTGCCAATTTTCTTTTTACCGTGGACATTGGATATTCTTGACTTTAATAAACAAGCGCTTCTGGTTTTGTTTATGATATTGGCTTTTTTTGCTTGGATGGTAAAAGTTTTGGTTTCGGGAAAAATTAGCCTTAATTGGGACAAAACGCATATTGCTGTTTTGTTTTTACTTTTGATTTTTCTTTTTTCAACAATTTTTTCTCAAGACAAAAAAGGAAGTTTTTGGGGTTGGCCGCGAATAACTTCAGAGAGTTTTTTAACCTTAATCGGTTTGGTTTTGCTTTATTTTATAATAAGCAATATTTTTTCCCCAAAAGAAATTTTTACTTCAACAACTCTTTTGGTATGCTCAAATTTGATAGCAATTCTTATTGGAATTTTTCAGATTTTAGGTTTATTTTTACCCTTTAACTTTGCCCAAAACACATCTTTTAACACCATCGGGCCGGCGGGCGCATTGGGAATATTTTCCGCTGTTTTATTACCCATCTTAATAGTTTTGGAAATTTACTCGCAAAAATGGTTTAAAGTGATTTGTGGCATTGGTTTATTGTTAAGCCTTGTTTTGTTTATTTTAATAAATTATTCTTTGGTCTGGTGGATGGTTTTGCTTTCTTGTGCTTTGCTAATTTTGTTTTTGATAATTAAAAAAGATTTTTTTGATTTAAGATGGATGGGGCTGCCGGCATTTTTTCTATTTTTGGCTTCGGTTTTTCTTTTACTAAAACCGCAATTTCCGTTTTCTTTGAGATCTGTTGAGGTTTATTTAAACCAAAAGACGACCTTTGAGATTGCACTAAAAACTTTGAAAGAATTGCCTGTTTTTGGTTCTGGCCCCGGGACCTTTATTTTTGATTTTTCAAAACACAGAAAAGTTGATTATAATCAAGGACTTTTGTGGAATATAAGGTTTGAGAAGGGGGCTTCAAAAACTCTGACTATTTTAGCCACTACCGGAGTTTTGGGATTTTTTTCTTTTTTGGTTTTTGTTGCCGCCATTCTTTTGGCCGGAGTTAAGTTTTTGCTTAATAAAGTTTTTTTTAAAGAAGATAAGGGCGTACTTTTTTTGTTATTGACCAGTGGCTTATTAGTAGGATTCATTGCTTTGGTTGTTTCGCATTTTTTGTATAGTGCAAATCTTTCATTGGATTTTCTTTTCTTCTTTTTTGCCGCTGCTTTTGTTGGATTATCTCAAGAAAAAAGAAAAATTTTTACGCTCAATCCATCATCTTTTTTAACCCTTGGGCTTACCATCACGTTTACTTTATTTTTTATATTGGGTTTGTGGCTTTTTATTTTGGGGTCCCAAAGATATGCTGCTCAAGTTGTTTATTCAAAAGGATTGTCTCTTTCTGCTTTCAATCAGGAGAATCAGGCCTTGCAGAAGATAGAAAAAGCCGCTAAATGGGATTCAGACACCGATGTTTATTTGGCCCAACTTTCCCAGGAATACTTGTTCAAATTAATAAAGGTTATTAATGATTCAAAAATGCCTCAAGAGGACAAAAATACGATGGTTAAACTTTTAATAAATAATTCAATAAACGCTGCTAAAAGAGCCACTGATGTTAATCCCAAGAATGTAAGCAACTGGTCTATTAGGGGTTTTGTTTATCAGAATTTAATAGGATTAGTTCCGGCTTCAGATGATTGGGCGCTAAGGTCTTATGATGAAGCATTAAAATTAGAACCTTCTAACCCTTATTATTATACTCAAAAAGGAATTGTTTATTTAGCAAAGGCGTTGATTGTAGACAAAGACGATATAACCAAAAAAAATCAGGATTTAGACAATGCAAAAATTCATTTTGACAGGGCTCTTTCCCTAAAATCAGATTATGCTCCCGCTCATTTCCAAATAGCAATGTGGTATCAAATAAAAGGCGAAACAAACGAAGCAATTAAAAGATTGGAAGAAACCAAAAAATACGCGCCTCCAGACGATATTGGCTTGTTTTTCCAATTAGGTTTGCTTTATTTCCAAAACAAGAATTGGCAATTAGCCCAAAAAGAATTTGAGAGAATATTAGCGATTGCGCCAAATTATTCTAATGCCTTATATTTCTCGGGATTAATCAACTATGAGCTTGGCGAAAATGCTAAAGCCATTGAAAAAATTTCTAAAGTTTCAGAGTTAAATCCAGACAACGAAACAGTTAAGAAAGTTTTAGAAAACCTAAAAAACAACAAAAAACCCTTAGAGGGAATTGTTCAGGAGGTACCGCCGAGAGTGCCAGTAGAAGAAAAGCCAAAGTAAAAAATTATTTAATTTAAAAGCCGCTTAATTAAAATGAAAAAGAAGCATGTTGTTTTAGTCTTAAGGGATGCTTTGGTATTTTTTTTGTTTTTGCTCGGCTTTATTTTTTTATCAAAGGTTGTTGTCTTCGCCGCTAACATTAATTCTACTAGCAAATATGCGTGGGGTGACAAATGCGGTTGGATTAATTTTGGAACCACCAATGGGAATGTTACTGTGACTGATAGCGCTATTACGGGTTACGCTTGGTCAGAAAATTACGGTTGGCTAAATTTAAATCCTTCAATGAGTGGCGTAAAAAATGATGGCAACGGTAATTTGTCTGGTTATGCTTGGGGCGAAAATACCGGTTGGATTAATTTTAGCGGCGTTTCTATTAATTGTTCAGGAAAATTTACGGGAACAGCAACAGGTGATATAGTAGGAACAATTAATTTTGATTGTAATGGGTGCGAGGTTATAACCACCTGGACAGCGGCAAGTTGCGGAGGAGGCGGAGGGGGTCCGTATTGCGGCGATGGTATTTGTAGTGGAAACGAAACTTGCGCCAATTGTCCAACTGATTGCGGTGCTTGTAAACCAGTGTGCGGAGATAATATTTGCGATAGTACGGAGACCTGTGAGTCGTGTCCCTCTGATTGCGGAGAGTGTTTGCCCACCCCCTTTTGCGGAGATAAAATTTGTAATGACGAAGAAGATTGTGAATCCTGCCCTACTGATTGCGGAGAATGTAAAAAACCTCCTGTTTGTGGAGACGGAACCTGCAACGATAATGAAGATTGTAAAACTTGTCCTGTTGATTGTGGCAAATGTCCAATTCTTCCTTATTGCGGAGATGGAACTTGCGGTAAGGGAGAAACTTGCGCCAATTGTCCAACTGATTGCGGTGCTTGTAAACCAGTGTGCGGAG
>CAZEXD010000012.1:0-16460 GCA_964516865.1 uncultured Candidatus Saccharibacteria bacterium | reverse complement strand
TTTTGAGAAAAATTAACGCCCCAAATAATATTTTCTTTTTCCTTCGGAAAGCCCATGAAGAAAAAACAAAAAAGAAAAACAATTAAGGTTGCGACAATAATTGATAACATTTTCATTTTATTTTTTTAAATTCTAATTACTAATAAATATCAGTCCAACTCAATATTTTTCTTGCTTAAAAATTTGAAGAAATTCGCAATTGAAAATTTTCTATTTAAATAACTAAAATTATTAATCCTAATATTATTAAAGAAATTGCCGCTCCTTTTTGAATAATGTTTTTTTTTGATATTTCTTCTTTTATAAAACGAGGGAAATAAAAAGAAAATATCAAAGCCAAAACAAACAAAAACAAATATTGGGTTCCTTGAAGAGCCGCCACCAAAGAAACATAAGCAGTGGGGGCGAGAAAAACAGCGAAATTTTGCAAAATAGCGCTACCGGAACCAAATGCTTGATTAGCAATAAAAATTATCAGTGTTTTTATTTTTTTATTTATTTTCTCCTTTTTTTCTTTATTCTTCCATTGCAACAATCTTCGCACCTCTTGTCTTACTTTGGGAAAAACAAGAAAAAACAAAGAAAAAAACGCAGCGCCAACTCTCGTCCAAATAAACCCATTCCAAAATGGCTGGCGCAAATAAACATATTTTAATAAAACAAAATAAAAGCCGAAAAAAAAGGCGGCTAAAAAAGAAAAGAACAAATTTTTTAAGGAAATTTTTGTTTTTTCGTAAGTGAGTAAAACGCTGCCAGCAATCAGCAAAAAAAACGCTAAAAACTCCCGACCATTTAAAGTCGCTGTTCCCTGAGAAAAAAGATACATTAATCCCCAAACAAACAAAGGAATCAATCCGCCAATAGCTGGGACAACGCGGGACGCCTCAAAATTGTAAAGGGATTTATACAACCAAAAGAGCCCGGCAAGAAAAACAATGCCGGTGAAAAACGCCAAAACCAAAGATTGCCAATCAGGAACATAAAAATAAACAAAAAAAGAAAGAAGGAAAGCAATTCCCCCCAAAAAGCCAACATAAAAACAATAAATTTTAGGGTCGGGAATCGGTTTTGAAAGAAGATATTTGTCTACTAAAAAAACAACGGCGGAAATTAAATATGATAAAATGGCGAGTATCAACCAAAACATAGTTGGATTTTAGGTTGTTAGGTTCTTGGAATTCATATTGGCAACAATTTTTTCAATTTTAAAAGCTCCTAATTGTTCCATTTCAATAAACCCTTGCATTGCTGCTTCAGCCAGCCGACCGCCGTTTAATAAATCAAAAAGCCATTGATCAGTGTTATTAGGATTTTCTTGGTTAAATCCTGCTCCAATATGCAGAACCCATTTTCTGTTAAAATCTTCCTGAGAACCAATAGAGGGGGCGAGAATAAGCGACAAACCAAGGCCGGCATAAAAACACAACTCTGATGGTTTTGTCCAAAGAATATCTGTTTTTCTCAATTTCTGATTAAATTCTTCAAAATAATCTTCTATTTTATTTTTAAAAATTATTTCAATACCTTTGTCTATCTCATTTTTTATACCAAGTTTTTTAATTTCGCTTAAAAAATAATTTTTAACTTTTTCTTTAATTCCGGCAGAAAGAATAATTTTTACTTCTTCTTTTTTTATTTTTTCACTTAAACTTTTAACCACTTTTATAGCGATTTCCTTTTGGGCGCCAGCACCACCCACGGAAAACATAATTGTTAGAGGGTGATTTGATTCTTCGGGAAGTTTACCGATATAACTTTTTATAACTGGCTGATATCTTTCGCGATATTTTTTTTGAGGATCTAAATTTAAAAGGCGGTGAGACAAGTCCTCTTTTAAAATTTCCATTCCCTCGGTTCCAATATTGGTTTTCGGTAACGGATAACCAGTGAGATAAATATTTTTTTCTTTTACGCCGTAAAGTTTTAATCTGTCCGCCACCCAACTGCAAGGCGCAAAGTATTTTATCCTGCTTTTCGTCGGTTCTAACGAAACCCAAGACCTAGCAATATCAGCATCACAAATAACACAAAAAATTTCACCGGGATAATTAAATTCTTCCGCCATAAAACTGGGAATGAAAAAAGTTGAAACTATCGGCAAATTGGTTTGTAATTTGTAATTTGTAATTTGTAATTTATTTATAAGGTCCCTTCCCCAACCCTTTTTAATCAAAGAAAAAATCCTTTTCAAAACAATATTGGGTTTAGATAAATCCCTTTTGGGATAATAACTAAGAATCTCTTGAAATTTATTAAAAATAGAAAAGGCAAAAGAACCGAAAAGGGGAATTTTTTTAAAATTCGAAATAAATTCGTAAAAATTTCGGCTTGCTTCCCAAATTTTTTTATCTTTTAAAGGAATGCCTGAATAAGAATTGGCATTAATAATACCATTGCCGCTTAACTCTTTTAAGGGATAAGCGGTTCGCTGGTGACCATAACCCATATCAACCGCAATTATCCAGGCTCTATTTTCTTGAATCATAAATTAAATATCTTTACCCTTACTCTTATTTTATTATACTCTGGAAGCAAAATTTTTAAAACCTTTTGTCTTGATTTTTATCTTTTGTTTGTTAGCGATTTGTTTCTAATTTTTTTAATTGACAAACTATATAATTATATGTTAATTTAGAAAACAAAATGGTTGTCCCGCCCACTAACAAGAAAGGAGATAGAGAATGCGCCGGACAACCTGGTTTGTTCTTTTTTTAAGTATCTTCGGGGCAATGATTGTTTCAGCCGCTCAGTTTTGGGGAATTATTGGCATTGCTAATTCAATTCTAAACAGGGCTAAAACCGACATTGAGGTTGTAGCGGGCTTTCTGCTCTATCCCCTTGCTTTTGCCTTGGCAATAACTATTGGCTTCGGTATTCCTCTTCTTTCTTTTTCCTGGGCAAAAAGAAAAATGACTGCCGATCCCTCCGAGGAAGAATAACCCACCAAGTCCCTATTCTCGATTCTCACAAATCAGGAATAGGGCTTTTTTTCTTTAACCAAATTATGAAAACTCCCAGTAATAAATAAAGAAAAACCAACCAAAACCAATGAATGTTTGAGACCATTTTTGCGGCCCAGGGCTGAGAAAAAATATCTATTACTTTTATTGAATAACTAATAAAAAACCAACAAGGAAAAAAGAAAAGCCATCCCAAACCGCTCCCAATCACGCTTCCGAAACCGAAAAGAAAACCAAAAAGTATTAGCCAATAAATAATTGGCAAAATTAAAACATTGGTTAAAGGAGAAACCAAAGAAATCTTGCCAAAATTGTAAATTAAAATAGGAAACGTAAAAACCTGAGCGGAAAAAGTGGTAGCGAGAATTTTCCTAAAATTTAAAAATTTTTCCTCGGGAATAAATTTAAAAAAGTTTTCAAAAAGTGGTGTTAAAAAAATAATTCCCAAAAGCGCTAAAAAAGAAAGTTGAAAACCAATATCCCATCTCAAAAGCAGGGGGTTTGCTATTAATAGCATAGCGGCGGTGATGGCCATTATCCGTAAACTGGTTGACACTCTGCCGGTTTTTTGAGCCAAAAGAAAAATAATTCCCATCATTCCTCCTCGTAACACCGAGGGTCGAAGACCAACCATTAGAGCGAATAAAACAATAAAAATCACTGTTAAATAAAACGCCTGATTTCGCCAAAAACCCATTCCCAAAAACAAACTCATTAAAATACTAATTAAAATTGCAATGTGCATACCGGAAATGGCGGTAAGATGACGGAGACCGGTAATATTTAATTTTTCCTTCAATTCCGGCGTCATTCTTGTTTGGTCGCCCAAAAGTATTGCGGAAAGAAAAAAATCGGCTGGCGGCGAAAAATATTGATTAATATTTTCCCGAATTTTGTTTTTAAATTTTAAAATTTGTCCATACCCAAATTGCCAAAAATTAGAATAACCCTCTTCGACAAACACTTCAATTTGGGGAAAATCCATTTCAAAACAGATTCCCCTTTTAAGTAAATATTCTTTGTAATTAAAGTCCTCAAAGTTTTCCGGCTCTTTTAAAAGACCATTAACTATTACTCCGTCAGCGTATTTAAATTCTTGATATTTGTTCGCTCTAACCAAAATTTTTCCAGTAACTGGTTTTATCGTTCCGTCAAAAAAAATTTTAGCAGCGCTTATTATAACTTGAGAACTTTTTTCTCTAACATCCGACTCCTCCACAATTTTCCCCGCTATTATCACCTCTTTCCCCAAATAGCCGCTTAAAGAATTGGTTTTAATCTTCAAATCAGCTAATTGATATCGCCAAGCACCTAATCCAAAAACAAAAATCAAAAAACCCAATATTGCAATTTTTTTATTTTTAGTCAAAAAATAAACTAAAATGAATATTAAGGCCCAAAACAAGAAAAACCATCCAAATAAATTAAGCGCAACCGATTCATTGGTGAAAGAAAAAAAAGAACTGGTAAAAACACCGAGAATAAAACTAAAACAAAAACAAAAAAGTATCTTTGAAGGAGTCATTAATCTCTTGGGATGCAAATTTTAAAACAAGAAAAAATTAATCAAAATATCTAATTAACCCAATTATTTCCCCCGGCATATTAAAAATATTTAAAAAAGCAGCCCTTCGGAGAATCCGATCGCAAGTGTCCGAAACGTCTCCATCCGTTTTTTTATAAAAATTTATAAAAACAATAACTATCCTATTACCGGTATTTTATATTCTTTTCTTTCTTTGTATTCTTGTTGCTTTCCTTTATGCCATTGCTGAACAGGCCTAAGATAGCCGACAACCCTTGAGTAAACCTCGCAAGGTTGTTTGATAGCACATTTTGGACAATAAAAATATTCTCCCGCCAAATAACCATGCGAAGGACAAATTGAAAAAGTGGGAGTAAGGGTAATATAAGGTAAGTGGAATTTCTCAAAGATTTTTTTCACCAAATTTTTAGCCATTTGGGGATCATTTATCTTTTCCCCTAAAAACACATGAAGAACAGTACCGCCTGTATATTTGCATTGTAGTCCGTCTTGAAGTTTCAAGGCCTCAAAAATATCGTCGGTATAATTAACCGGCAAATGGGTGCTATTTGTGTAATAAGGAACCTCTTTTGTGCCGGCAGTAATTATGTGCGGATATTTTTCCTTATCAATTTTTGCCTGACGATAACTTGTCCCTTCGCCCGGCGTTGCTTCAAGATTATACAAGTTTCCTGTCTCTTCTTGATATTTAACCAATCTCTCTCTCATAAAATCTAAAACCTCCAAAGCGAATTTTTTTCCTCGTTTAGAACCGATATCCTCTCCTAAAAAATTCAAAAGCGCCTCATTCATTCCTATTAAACCAATTGTTGAAAAATGATTTCCAAAATAAGAACCTCTCATCTTTTTCACTGAAAACAAATAGTGCCTAGAATAAGGGTAGAGACCTTTTTCAATAAAGTTATCAATGGCCTTTCTTTTAATTTCCAAACTTTCTTTGGCTAAATCCATCAAGTTCCCCAATCTTTCGAAAAATTCTTTTTTGGTTTTTGAAAGATATCCAATTCTCGGCATATTAATCGTAACCACGCCAATGCTTCCTGTTAAGGGCTGTGAACCAAATAATCCCCCACCTCTCATATATAATTCTTTATTATTCAAACGAAGCCGGCAACACATACTTCTAAAGTCTTCCGGTTTCATATCAGAATGAATAAAGTTCGAAAAATAATTAATGCCGTATTTTGCCGTTGCTTCCCACATTGGCAAAAGTTTTGGATTTTCCCATTCAAAATCTTTGGTAATAGAAACTGTTGGAATAGGAAAGGTAAACGGCCTTCCCGAGGCGTCTCCTTCCATTATGCCCTCATAAAAAGCCTGAATAAACATATCCATTTCCGGCTGAAATTCTCCATATGTTTCTTTTTGCGGCTGGCCGCCGATAATTACAGGTTGTTTGGCTAAAAATAATGGCGGTTTAATATCTAAAGAAACATTAATAAATGGCGTTTGGAAACCTACTCTTGTTGGCACCATGCAATTATATAAAAATTCTTGCATTGCCTGCTTCACTTGTTTATAGTTTAAACCATCATGCCTAATAAATGGCGCCAAAAGAGTATCAAAGTTTGAAACTGCATTGGCGCCGGCTGTTTCTCCCTGTAAGGTAAACAAAACGTTTACTAATTGACCCAAAGCGGTTCTAAAATGTTTGGGAGGTCGGCACTCTATTTTCCCCGACACCCCGCCAAACCCTTTAACCAAAAAATCATACAAATCCCATCCTGCGCAGTAGGGAGCCAGCAATTCCAGGTTATGAATATGGAAATCCTCGTTTAATGCAACTTCTCTTATTTCTTTTGGATAAATTTTATTCAGCCAGTATTTTTTTGAAACATATGACCCCACATACTGATTTAATCCCTGTAAAGAAAAAGTCATATTAGCATTCTCTTTTATCTGCCAATCAATTTCTTTCAAATAACTATCTATTTTTTCTGAAGATTCATCAATTAATTTTGTCGCCTCGCGAATCGCCCTTCTTTGTTCTCGGTAAAGAATGTAGGCCTTGGCAGTTTCCACCAATCCTTCTAAAATTAGAACTTCCTCCACTATATCTTGAATTTGTTCCACTTGGGGAATCTCGTCTTTTTTAAAGCGCCGGTTCAAAATTTTCACAACTCGGTCGGAAAGCCGTTTTGACTTCTTTCCATCTCCTTGCTGGGTGGCGGTAATTGCTTTAAAAATTGCCTCTGTTATTTTCGACTGATCAAAATCAACAATGCTACCATCTCTTTTTTTTACTTTGATGATTTTGTTCATCATAAAAAATAAATAACAATCTGAATCAACTAAAATATCCAAATGTCCTAATAAGAAAAATTTTTTTGCTTATAGGCGTGATATGGCCGGAACGTTTGGATAAAATTCAGGGATATTCGGATTGTTTTTGTTAATAATTTTTTAATAAATTATTTATATCAATTTATTACTATTTTAATTAATTAAAAAAAGTGGTCAAACCCGTGCTCCCGTAGCAATAACCGTCACCTTCATTTCTCCTTTTTTAAAGTTTTTATTATCAAACGCGCCAAAAATTATCTTGGCTTTCGGATCGGCACTCTGAGTAATAATCTTGGCTATCTCGGAAACTTCAGAAAGAGTTAAATCTCGCGCTGAAACATTAAACAATATTGCTTTAGCGCCGTTAATCGAAGAGTCGAGCAATGATGAATTAATTGCTTTAATGGCTGCTTCAGAAGCTCGTTTTTCTCCACTTGATTTTCCCACCCCGAATAAAACACGACCGGCATTTTTCATAATTGAAAAAACAGAAGCCAAATCAACACTCACTATTCCTCGATTTAAAATTAAATCAGTAATGCTTTGCACCGCCTCTTTTAAAACCTCGTCACAAATTTCAAAGGCGTTTGTTACTGTTGTTTTTTCATTGGTTAGTTGAAGTAATTTATCATTTGATATTACCAAAAAAGCATCTACTTGGTTTTTCAGTTTTTCAAGAGCCAAATAAGCAACCCTTTCTCGTTGCGTTCCCTCAAAAGAAAATGGTTTCGTAACCACTGCAATTGTCAAAATACCAAGGTTTTTTAATATTTCAGCAATAATCGGACTAGCGCCAGAACCTGTACCACCTCCTAAACCGCAAGTAATAAAAACCATATTTGCTCCCCTTAGAACGTTTTCGATTTCTTTTTCGCTCTCTCTAGCGGATTTCTCTCCCAAGGAAACATCCATACCCGCGCCCAAACCGCGAGTAGTATTTTTACCAATTAATATTTTTTGAGGCGCCTGACAAAAATGAAGTGCTTGAGCATCTGTGTTAATAGCGATTAAATCAACGCCTTGAAGGTGGCATTTTACCATTCGAGAAATCGTATTTGAGCCAGACCCCCCCACTCCCACAATTTTTATTCTTGTGTCTATTTTCATTTTTTATACTTTACCAAAAAAATTAGGGAATAATTTTTTTAAAAAATTTTTTAAAAAATAAAAAAATCATGTGAAAAAATCCCTCCTGTTTTCCCACGTTAATCATTTCCGCTCCTTCTAAAACAAGACCGCAAACGGTTGCCAAAGAGGGATCTTCTTCTATACCAACTATCCCCCTGGGGACCCCAATTAAACAAGGTAATTTTAGTTGTTGTTTTGCCAACTCTCTAATTTTAGGAATTTTCACCCCGCCGCCGGTCAAAACAACGCCACCAGGAAGTAATTGTTGCCGAGAAATTTTTTTCAATTCTTTATTAATCAATTCAAAAATTTCAGAAACCCGCGGCTCAATAATATCCACTAAGTTTTTCTTAGAAAAAGAAAGGGTCGATGTTTTATCTGTAATTTCTATTTTTTTATTCTGGGATAATTTTTCTTTTCGACTTCCCAAGAAACAAGTGCCATACTCTTTTTTTATTTTCTCGGCAGTGTGTATATCTGTTCTTAAACCAATGGCAATATCATTGGTAATGTTATCAGAACCGATAGGAAAAACAGCAAAATGAATCAGCGTTCCTTCTTCAAAAACCACTAAACCAGTAGTGGTGGCACCAATATCTATCAATGCTACACCCAGCTCCTTTTGTTGAGGGGTCAAAACAGCGGTAGCAGCTGCTAAAGGAGAAGGGATGATATCGTCAATTTGAAGTTTGGCGTTTAAAACTGCTTGAGTCAGATTCATAAAATATGACTGAAAATAACAAAGCAAAATAACCTTGGCCTCTAATCTAATTCCCGTTAAGCCCTCTGGCTCTTTAATGCCGGCTTTATCATCAATAATAAATTCTTTTGGAAAAACATCTAAAATTTCATCGTTAGAATGAATATTAATCGCTCGCGCCGCCTCTAAAACCCTTTCTATATCTTCTTGAGATATTTTTTGGTCGGAACGCGAAACCGAAATAATGCCGTCAGACGGCACCACATATAAATGACTACCATTAATGTTTACGAAAACAGAGTTAATCTTTTGGCCGGAAAGTTTTTCTGATTCAGATAAAAGGGCGCGGATGTTTTTTGTCGCCTCTTCGGGATTAACTACCGCCCCCTTTCTCATACCAAAAGATGGTATCTGGGATTGAGCCAAAATTTGTAATTCGTTTCTGATTTTTTTGACTACCAAAATTTTAATCGTACTTGTTCCCAGATCTAAACCAACAATAATAGATGATTTGGGCATAAAAATTTAATAAATTCCAATTATCAATTTTCAATTATCGGTTAACTCTTAAACTTCTCAACTTTCAAACAGAGATGTTAATTGAAAATTTAATTATTAATAAAATATTGGAAATTTATTAAGGGTTGGTATTTGAAAATTAATTAAATTTGCGACAGATAATATTCCTCTTTTTCTCTCATTTTTTCTGCCTTTTTTCTTGATCCTTCATGATCATAGCCTAACAAATGAAGAATGCCGTGAATTAAAACCAATATCAATTCTTTTTTAAAATCAGAATTGAATTTCTTAGCATTTTTTTTAACCATCTCGGGACAAATTACTATTTCGCCCAGCAAAGAATTGGAAATCGGAAATTGGGAGTTGGGGAATTCGCCGAAGGCGAGCACATCCGTAATTTTATTTTTTTTTCTGTATTTTTTGTTTAATTTTTTAATCTCATTCGGATTAACCAACACAACGGATAAGTTTCCCTTTTTTCTATTTTCGCTTTTTAAAACAATTTTTGCAACCTGTGAAAAACTTTTCTTGTCTATTTTAAAATTAGTGAGATTGATTATTTCCATTGCCATTTTATTATTCTACAACATTTTTCCAATTCAAAAAATCCCGACTGGAATTTTTGTATTAAATTATCTTAAACTCAATTCTACCAAACCATCCAAAAATTTTAAAATAATAAAAAATTAACATCCACCTAAATGTTAAGCAGTGGCAGTTCCTTTAACAGAAAGAAGAACCGTTGTGAAAGCGTCCGCGCGGACCATTGGTGCGGCAATTTCCCGCCCTTTGTGACCAGAAATGCTGGTCGCAAGGCAGTCGCTTGATTGCTCCCGATGCCTTCTTGGTCGCCCCGTTTGAACTAACCGCAACCGGACCAGACAAGGTGGCGTCATAATCCCGGGCTAATTCTCTTTACAGAACCAACCATTTTCTTCGTTAATGGGTTCGCAGTTAGTTTTGTTTGTGAAACGTTTGTCGCGAAACCAAAAACCGCCTTGCAGCGGTTTTTTTTATTATAATCCTTTTATATAATCTTATAATCCTAATCCTTGTTTTGCCTCTTTTGCTCTCTTTATTAATTCTTCTCTTAGTTGTTCGGCAGTATTTTTATCAAGCCCGAGCAAACGACCTTCCGCATTCATACCAACGATTCCTCTTTTAGTGGAAATAGCGCTATAACCGGCTGTCTGAACTTGAAGATCGCTTAATCCTAAAATTCTGGCAAAAACCCCTCTATAAATATCAACGTTCTGAATCCTCTCGTAGGGAATGGAGACATATTTCTTCCAAATTACTCCACATTCTTTTTTAAAAGCATCCTCGGCGAGCTCGTATTTCCAATAGCGATAAGTTAATTTTGCCCAAATCCAACAAAAAACAACATAAACAATAATAAAAACTATATACAGAAAAAATGTCAGCGAAAGGTATCCTCGCTCAATTTCTGGTTCAGTTGGTGGATAATATTTGGTTTCGTTCATAACTGTAATAGTTGCCCCCTTGAAAACGAAGGTAAGGAAAAACGGCAACAACCAAAGACTTACAAACAAAAAAACAATAAAACCACGGATTATAAATTGGACAAAAAATAACCAAACTGCTTTAGGGTGTAATTTTTGCATAATTTTTATTTTATTTTTTATTCGACCTTTTATTCGACCTTTGGAGAAAGCAATTCTTTTACCATTTTACTCACCAATCCGCTATCTGCCCTCCCCTTGATTTTGGGCATTAAGTCAGCCATCACCTTGCCCATATCTTTTATTTCGAGGAACTCCTTGGGTCCCCTTACTTTTTCAATTGATTCTTGAACCAACTTTTTTAACTCTTCTTCTGATAGTTGCTCGGGCAAGTATTTTTTTAAAACTTCAATTTCTTTTCGCTCCTTTTCTGCCAACTCCGGTCTTTTGCCCTGTTCATACAAAGCAATAGCATCTTTTCTTTTTTTTATTTCCGAAACAATAACTTCAATTACTTCCTCGTCGGTTAATTGGGATTTTTCATTTAATTCTTTTTCGCTTAAATTTTGTTCTTTTTTGGAAATTTTATATCTTTTTTCTTTTTCTTTTAAAACAATAGAGGCAGAAAGCATTCTTAAAGCATTGCAAGTTAAATCATCGCCTTCTTTTATCGCTTGATTGATTTCTTTTTGAATTTGTTCTTTTAACATAGATAAATTACAAATTTTTTCTAAACGGATGTTCATCAACAAATATTTGTTGATTACTGAGGCTTGCTCATTTTATATTCCAACATTTTCTCTTTTTTAATTTCTTCTCTTCTTAACGCTGATTTCTTTTTGGCTAAATTGCTTTTCCTTCTATTATGAAACTGTCTTTTGCGCATTTCTAACAAAATGCCGCTTTGCCGAACTGCTTTTGTAAAACGATGAATCAGCGATTGAGAGTTTTCTTTTTCATTTTTTCTAACTTCTACTGCCATTTTAATTTTTTTATTTTAAGGTTTGTAATCTTTTTTTCATTTCTTCGACCACTATTTTTAATTTTAGGGTTTCCTGATTACCGCTTTCCATATCTTTTAAAATAATTTCATTGTTCAGCGCTTCCTTTTGTCCGAATATTAAAACATATTTAATCCCCAATTTATTTGCTAATTTAAGTTGGGGTTTTAAAGAATCTTTTGACAAAGATTCGCTTACCGCTATCTTGGCTCTTCTAAACTCTTCAAGTAATTTTAGACTTTTTTTCTTCGCCAGTTCGCCAAGTTGGGCTAAAAATATTTTCCCTTCATCTTGTTTTGTTGTTTTTGTTTTTGTTGTTTTTAGTAAATTCACTATTCTTTCTACGCCACCAGCAACCCCACAACCCGACGTATCGCGACCGCCCAACATTTTAACCAAATTATCATATCTTCCGCCGCCCATTAAAGCGCCCTGCGTTCTTCCTTCCGGTGTATCAATAAATACTTCAAAAACAGTTTTTGTATAATAATCCAATCCTCTCACCAAATAGGGATTTAGAGTATAAGGTATTTCGGCTTCGTCTAAAAACTCTAAAACCTGTTTAAAGTGATTATGACAGTTTTCGCAAAGATGGTCTATTATTTGAGGCGCTTCAGATTTAACTGTCTGGCATTTTTCCTGTTTACAATCCAATATTCTTAAAGGATTAAATTTCAACCTTCTTTGGCAATCAACACATAAAGAACCTCTTTTCGTCTTGAAGTAATTTGTCAAAATCTTTTTAAAATATGGTCGACACTCCGAATCGCCAATGCTGTTTATCTCTATGATTAAATTTTTAAAATGGCATTCCTTCAAAACATCAAAAGCGATTTGAATAAGTTGGCTATCAATCGCGGGATTTTTATCTCCCAAAACCTCAAAGCCCAGTTGATAAAATTGCCTGTACCTTCCTGCCTGCGGTCTTTCATAGCGGAAACAAGGTCCATAATACCACAATTTAACCGGCTGCGGAAGAGATTGCATTCCATGCTCAATATAGCTTCTGACAATAGAAGGCGTCCATTCTGGTCTTAAGGTTACTAACTCTCCGCTTTTTGTTCTAAAGGTATACATTTGTTTTTCTACAATCTCAGTGTCTATACCGGTTCCTTTATAAAAAATTTCCGCATTTTCAATAATTGGCGTATCAATTTTTTCAAAACTATAAAAATTGGCAACGCTTTCTCCTGCTTTGTAAACTTTTTGAAAATATCTTTGGTCTTCCGGCAAAATGTCATGCATTCCTGTCAAGCTTTGAAACTTTATTTTTTTCATCGTTTTATTCTCTTCTTAATTACAAATATTTCAAATTACAAATTAATAGGGAATCTGCCTAAATTCGGAAAAATATTAATAATTCGGATTTCCAATCAAGTCAATCGCACCAAAAGGAAATAATCGAATAAAAACCTTGCCGATAATATTTTCCTTTGGCAATGGCCCCCAACTTCGAGAATCAGAGGAATAGGGCCTGTTGTCGCCCAATACAAAGTATTCGTTTTCTTTTAGCTTAATTCTTATATCGCCGTAGGTTTTTTTTGAATCGGGAATATAAAGCGTTTCATTTAAAATTTGTTTTTGTTCATCTTTGGAATAAACCGCCACTTCGTTATTTTTAATTTCAATTGTTTCTCCCGGTAAACCAATAATTCTTTTTATAAAGCGGTAGGATGGGTTTTGAGGATATTTGAAAACAATTACATCGCCTCTTTCCGGATTTTTAAAACGATAAGAAATTTCATCAACAATTAAATAATCGCCGGAATTAAAATTGGGTAACATAGAATCGCCTTTTACAACAAAAGGTTGAAATAAAAAATAACGAATAGGAATTACTATCGCCAATGACATCACGAATAATTTTATTATTTCCCAGATAAAAAAAATTTTTTTGTTCATTTAATTTTAGATTTTAAAAAGAAATTAATAATATTTTCTTTTTTAAAGATTTATATTAATAATTATACTAAAATTTTAAATATTCGCAAGCGCCTGAAATAAAAGGGTTGCCGCTAACGGCAACCCAGGGAGAGTTAACGACACAGAACTCTCCGATGATTCGGAACGTCAGACTTTCTCCTCTCCCTTCTGCTCCTGGAGTTTCTTTTCCTTTCCCGCTTAGCTCTGGTCAAAATTTGCCTCATGACCTCAAGAGAAATCCTGCCATCGCCGCCAAATCTGTCGCGAAAAGCGCGGTGAAAGTCTCTCACCGCACCGTTGTCCCTCGGGCCTGGTCCTTCTTGAAGGACGAATGCCCTTTCTTGTGGGTTAAGATCTGACCAAGACCTAACCGGGAAGGCTTCCATTTCCTAACTCCTTGATCCTTGATCTAAAGCGATGTTACTGATCATCTGACTATCTTTTGGGACTTTTGTCTCCTTTTTCCCTCCCCGTTATAAAAGAACTACCTCTTCCGCGCCATTAGCAAGCCACCTCCTTTCTTCGGCGGAAAGATAATTATTAGATTACAATAATTTTTAAGAAAAATCCAGTTTTTTCTTGCCAATGACTAATAAAAATGACAAAATAAAAATAGTTAATGGTTAAGAGTTTGAAGCAGTTAGTTTAGCCAAAAGTTAAGGGTCGTCAGTCGGTAAACCTTCTAAACATGTTGACTAAACACTAAAACCCTGGGAGCAAACTGACTGCCACAAACCAAAAACCAAAAACTAAATTGATACTAATCGTTGGCCTCGGCAATCCGGGAAAAAAATATAAAAATACGCGGCACAATGTCGGCTTTAATGCGATCGATAAAATCGCCGCGAATTTTCAATTCGGGGAACCGCCAGGGTCATTTAATTTTCAATCAAAGTTTAATGCAGAAATTTCCAAAGGAGAAATTAACGGCAAAAAAGTTATCTTGGCCAAACCCCAAACATTTATGAATGAATCGGGCGAAGCAATTAACTCACTAATAACAAATAGCGAATGGCAAATTGAAAATTTAATTATTATTCACGACGATATTGATCTTCCAATAGGGAAAATAAAAATCGTAAAAAATCGCGGGGCGGGCGGCCATAAAGGGGTTGAGTCAATTATAAAAAAAATTAAAACTAATGATTTTATCAGATTGAGAATTGGAATTATGCCGGAAAATGGCAAGCCCGAAAATCTTAAAAATTTTGTTATTAAAATCTTTTCAAAAGATGAAAAAGAAAAAATAAAAGAAGTTATTGAAAAAACAATTAAAATTATTAATGTTTTAATAAATAAGGGGGTAGAAAAAGCCATGAATGAGTATAATAAATAAACTCATGGAGGAAATCAAAAAAATAAAAATAAATGATAACGATTACCCTGCTCTTCTTAGAAAAATCAGTGATCCACCAAAGGTTTTATATGTGAAAGGAAATCTTGATGCTACTAACTATTGTTTTGCGGTGGTTGGTACCAGAAAATATTCGGCGTACGGAAAACAAGTAACTTTTGATATAGTGGGGAAACTCCTTGATGCTGGTCTTACCATTGTTAGTGGTCTAGCGCCGGGAATAGACACCTTTGTTCACCAAATTTGTGTTGAAAAAAAGAAAAAAACAATTGCAGTGTTGGGAACCGGCTTAGATGAAAAAAGCATTTATCCGCAATCTAATTTATCTTTGGTTAAAAAAATACTAGAAATTGGAGGTTGTCTAATTTCCGAATACCCGCCGGGAACGCCCGGCTCAAAATTCAGTTTTCCAAAAAGAAATAGAATTATTGCCGGCATTTCTCTTGGTGTTTTAATTATAGAAGCAAAAAATAAATCTGGTTCTTTAATTACGGCTGATTATGCTAAAAAACAGAATAAAAAATTATTTGCAGTACCAGGATCTATTTATTCTTTCAATTCTCTCGGCTGTCACAAACTTATTAAAGAAGGAGCAAAATTAGTTGACAATGTTAATGACATTTTGCAAGAATTAAATTTACCACCCTCTTTCTCAAAAGTAAAAACAAGTGAAGAAGGAGGAAATTCTAAGGAGATTTTAATTCTAAACACCCTCACAGAAGAATCTCTAACAATTGATAAAATAATAGAAAAAACCCACTTAAGCGCCCAAGAAGTAGCGAGCATTCTGGCGATTTTAGAAATAAAAGAAAAAGTACAAAATTTGGGAGGAAACATTTATGCCTTACGGCATTAAATGACTAATTCCTAATTTCTAATGACTAAAATTTGACATTTAACATTAAATTAGAAATTTTATGCGGCTTATTATCGTTGAAAGTCCCACGAAGGCACTCACAATTAAAAAATTTTTAGGAGAAAAATACAAAATTCTTGCTTCTTTTGGTCATATTAGAGACTTACCTAAAAATGAACTTGGAATAAATATCGAAAAAAATTTTGAACCAAAATATGTTATTATCCCAAAAGCCAAAAGAATTGTTTCTGAGCTAAAAAAAGAGGCAGCAAAATCAGAGACCAACATCCTTGCTACTGATGAAGACAGAGAAGGCGAAGCAATCGCCTGGCATTTGAGCGAAGTTTTAGGTTTAAAAGCGCCAAAAAGAATTGTTTTTCACGAAATTACAAAACCAGCCATTGAACAAGCCCTAAAAAATCCGAGAACAATAGATATGAATTTGGTTGATAGCCAGCAAGCGAGAAGAATTTTAGACAGAATTGTGGGATATAAATTATCGCCATTTTTGTGGAAAAAGGTCGCAAAAGGACTTTCTGCGGGCAGAGTCCAATCAGTCGCTGTTAGATTGGTTGTAGAGCGAGAAAGAGAAAGGGAGAAATTTGTTCCTCAAGAGTATTGGCAAATCGCGGCTTTACTAAAAAAACTCAAAACTCAAAATTCAAAATTAAAAATTGATGAATTTAGTGCGCTATTAGTCAAAAAAGATGGAAAAACAATTCCAAAA
>CAZEXD010000011.1:0-17493 GCA_964516865.1 uncultured Candidatus Saccharibacteria bacterium | reverse complement strand
TTATCTTTATTTTCAGTGTATCATAAAAATATACTTTAGACAATTGCCGCCTGCGTGTATTACTTCATAATTTCGGTAACGAATTTTAGTTTATCTAAGGGTGTTTGATATTTTAAAGCAGAGTGTCTTCTTTGGTAGTTGTAGCGGTACATAAAACCATTAAGTTCAGCGATAAATTCTTTTTCTGTTTGTGATTTGGTTTGCAGTCTGATGCATTCGTCATAGAGTATTCTCCAGAACCTTTCAATCTTGCCATTGGTTTGGGGTCTGTACGGTCTGGTATAGCAGTGTTTGATATCAACAATTTTCAGCATAGTTTCAAAGAAATGGAAGTCTTTGGCTTTCCGGCTGGTATAGGCAGTAAATTCAGAACCATTATCAGTTAAAACTTCTTTGATATTAATGCCATGAACGGCAAACCACTTGTATCCCCTAAAGAATGATTTAGTAATCGTTGCAGAATTGATGCTCGGGACAAGTTCAACATAGCATAATCTGGTGCAGTCGTCTAATAATCCAAATAGGTATCTTTGTCTTCTGTCAATAAACAGGGTTTTGGCCAGATAATATGTGTCTGAATGGGCTTGTTCTCCTGGATATCTTTTCTCGTAGCGCTTGATTCGTTCAATTCGCTTCTTGTTTAAGGGATAACGTTTGAATGTGCGGTAAATCGTAGAAACCGAAGGATGGACTTTGAATTTCCCTTTAATGAGATGATGGATTTCAAATTCATTAGCCCCAAGCTTTCGGTGAATAGCCATAATCGTTCTTTCTTCCTCTTTGCTCAACATTTTCAGACTTCCTGCTTTCGGTCCTCGTTTTTGAGGAAGCAATGATTCTTCGCTTCTTCCTGATTTTATCCACCTTTCATAGTATTTCCTGATATCTTTGCGGTGTACTTTGTAGACCTGGCATATTTCATCAACCGTATTAAAGTTATTGCTTCTTTTTTGTTTAACCAGTTCGTACTCCCGAACTACCAAGAGCCACTTGCTGGTCATTGCTTGTTTGATTGATTTTGTCATATGGCAACAGATTAACATCTGTTACCGAAATTGTGAAGAAGCACACAAAATGGCGGGGCTGGGCGAGCGAACTACCTCGTCTCAAAATTCCGGGTTTGTTCCGTCAAACTTGGCTGCCGGGCTACGATTCGAACGTAGATAGTCACCTCCAAAGGGTGATGTCCTACCATTAGACGACCCGGCATTAATTACTTTTTTAACCTTAATATTTTTAAATCTTAATCTTAGACGGCTGGGCAAAGTAATATTTTTTATTTTATCATTTTTGTTGTTTTTTTCAATTGTTTTAAAGGACCTAATTTTTAAAACATTTTTATTCGCATTTTTAACAATTATTTTTCACTTCCATTTTTTTTAGAAGTCAGTATAATAAAATAATCGTTTTAAAAAAATAATATTCAAATATGAAAAAAATAGATTATCAAAAAATTAAAGAAGCGCTGACAAGAGGGGTGGAAAATATTTATCCCGGCAAAGAAGAGTTAGAGAGGGTTTTGCTCTCGGGAAAAAAACTTAGAATTTACACCGGTATTGATCCCACCGGAAAACTTCATATTGGTCATGGGGTGATTTTACAAAAATTGCGCGATTTTCAGCAACTGGGGCATAAAATCATTATTTTAATTGGTGATTTTACCGCTACCATCGGAGACCCTACCGGCAAAAGCGAGACAAGAAAGCCCTTAACACCAAAAGAGGTTAAAAATAATGCCAGAGATTACAAAAAGCAAATTTTAAAAATTTTAAGCGTTAAGAATACTTGTTTTTTAAGCAATAGTCAATGGTTAAACAAGTTAAAACTTGGAGAATTTTTAAAATTGGCTTCTAATTTTACGACAGCGCGTTTATTGGAAAGAGATATGTTTCAAAACAGAATAAGGGAAGGCAAAGACATTCATGTTCATGAATTTTTATATCCCATTCTCCAGGCCTACGATTCGGTAGTAATGGGTGTTGATATGGAGGTGGGAGGAAATGACCAAACTTTTAATATGTTAGCGGGAAGAACATTAATGGCGAAATTAAAGAATAAAGAAAAATTTGTATTAACAACTAAACTTTTGGTTGACCCAACGGGCAAAAAAATGGGTAAAACCGAAAAAAATATGGTTAATTTAGATGAAGATCCAAATGAAATGTATGGGAAAATTATGGCTTGGCCAGATAGTTTAATTTATTTAGGTTTTGAAATTTGCACCCGAGTCCCGCTGGAAGAGGTTAAAAAAATAACCAATCCGCGCGAAGCGAAAGCAAGATTAGCGCGAGAAATTATTAAACCTTATCACGGCGAAAAAAAAGCCGAAGAAGCAGAAAAAGAATTTAACCAAATTTTTAAAGGTAAAGAATTACCGTCGGAAATCCCAATTTTTCCAACCAATAGAAAAATTTACCCCATTTTAGATTTATTGTGCGACAGCGGGTTGACTCTTTCAAAAAATGAGGCGAAAAGATTAATAGAAGGATCCGGTGTTGCCATAAGAATAAAAGATGAAGAAAAAAGAATTAAAAATTGGTGGGAGGAAATAAAAATTGAAGATGAAATAGTGATAAGGGCGGGGAAAAGAAGGTTTGTGAAAATAAAAAAGAAATAAATTTCTAATTACCCAATTATTCTAATCAATGTCTAATACCCTTAATCACCAAAAGCGTTTTAGATATTAGACATTTTGACATCAGAATTTTATTAGAGATTGGGTTAATTAAAAAAATCTTAATTTCAAAAAAAATGATGAGAACACTAAACATCGATACTTTAAAGTATTTAGGTCATCAGGTGAGATTGGCTGGTTGGGTTAACGCCATCCGCTCCCATGGTAAAATTCTTTTCATTGATTTAAGAGATAGAAGCGGAATTTTACAAGTTGTTATCCTCCCTGACAATGAAAAAACCTATAAACTGGCAAAAGAGGTGAGGCCAGAATGGGTGATTGAGATAATTGGAGAGGTGGTAAAGAGACCGCCGAATATGCTGAATAACAAAATTCCAACAGGTCAAATAGAATTAACCGCTAAAGAATTAAAAATTTTATCCAAAGCAAAAAATTTGCCTTTTGCCGTTGACACAAATGGTTATGAAATTAACGAAGAAAAAAGAATGAAGTATCGCTACTTGGATTTAAGAAGGGAGAGAATGAAAAGAAATCTTATTGTGCGACATAAGATTCTTCAATTTATCCGCGATTTTTTAACCAAAGAAGGATTTGTGGAAATTGAAACGCCGAATCTTACCAAATCAACCCCTGAGGGCGCAAGGGATTTTATTGTTCCCTCAAGGTTACAGCCTGGAAAATTTTTTGCCCTACCCCAATCTCCCCAGCAATATAAACAACTTTTAATGGTAGCGGGTTTTGAAAGATATTTTCAAATTGCCCGCTGTTTTCGCGATGAAGACCCGCGAGCGGATCGACAGGCAGAATTTACCCAGTTGGATATTGAAATGAGTTTTGTTGACAGAGAAGAAGTAATGGAAATAAACGAAAAAATGCTGATTGAGATAGTGAAGAAATTATTTCCGGAAAAGCAAATACAGCAAATTCCTTTTCCGCGAATGACCTACCAAGAGGCAATGGAAAAATATAATACTGACAGACCAGATATTCGCCAAGATAAATCAAATAACAATCTTTTGGCCTTTTGTTGGATAATTGATTTCCCATTTTTTGAAAAAATTGACCCTTCAAAAACCTTAGGAAAAGAAAAAAGCGAATGGACATTCACCCATAATCCATTTTCAGCCCCCAAACCGGAGTTTATGGATGACCTTTTAAAAAAGAAAAACATTTCCAACATCCTAACCACTCAATATGATATTGTTCTTAATGGATCAGAAATTGGGGGCGGCAGCATCAGAAACTATCGGCCCGAGGCCTTAGAAGCGGTTTTTGAGATAATGGGTTACCAGAAAGATGAAATTAAAAAAAATTTTGGTCACATGTTGGAGGCCTTTAATTATGGCGCTCCGCCTCACGGCGGGATTGCTTATGGCTTTGAGAGGTTTTTAGCGATTATGTTGGGGGAGCCGAATATTAGAGAGGTAATGGCTTTTCCGAAAACCGGCGACAGCCGTGATCTGATGATGAATTCTCCCAGCGAAGTTAATCCCTCGCAATTAAAAGAACTCCAAATAGAGATAGTAAAAAAACCAAGACGGAAGAAAAATGAAAGATAAAAATTTGTTAACAAAAATAATTATTTTGGTTTTAATTGTTTTAATAATTATTTTAGTTGTTTGGTTTTTATTAAACAAAAACAATTGGCAGAAAGAATTTTTGTCTGCCTCTGTATTAACACCAAATTTAACAAATAATGAAAATTTAATGAGTACAGAAATTCAGAATGCCGAAGCAATGAAGCCGTTTAGAGATTGGTCAATAGACGAATTAGAAATTAACGCCAAAGCCGCTATCGTTGTTGAAACAAATTCAATAGCAAAAGATAAAATTCTTTTTAGAAAAAACGAAAAACAAAAACTGCCAATTGCTAGTTTGACAAAATTAATGACTGCCCTGGTGGTCTTAAAAAATTACGATTTAAAGGAAAATGTGGTTATTAGTAATGAAGCGGTTAACCAAGAAGGAGACCAAGGATTTTTAAAGCCGGGAGAAAAACTTTCCATTGAAAATCTTTTATATATAATGCTTATTGAGTCCAGCAATGACGCAAGTTATGCTTTAGCCGAATTGAAAGGAATTAACAATTTTGTAGATTTAATGAACTTAGGGGCAAAAAATTTAGGGCTTTTTGACACTCAATTTATAGACGCAGCAGGATTAAGTCCCGATAATTATTCTACTGCTGCTGATTTAGTAAAATTAACAAAATACTTATTAAAGAATTATCCTCTTATTTGGGAAATTGTCTCTTTGCCCAGTTATAAACTTTATACCCCCGAAGGAATTTTTCACCATGAACTGATAAATACTAATGAATTATTAGAAAAAATTCCTGATATAATTGGCGGCAAAACTGGTAAGACCACGGAAGCAAAAGGTTGTCTTTTGTTGGTTTTAAAAAATCACGGAGAGGGAAATAATTTAATTTATATAATTCTTGGTTCAGATAGCAGGTTTAAAGAAATGAAAAAACTAATTGAATGGGTTAATATCGCTTATCAGTGGTGAAAAATAACACTTAACTTTTAACACATCATACCTAATACCCAAAAAAATGACTCTCTTCATCTTTAATGTTATTAAAATTTTTCTTTTAGCCACTCTTTCGTTGATTTTAGCAGTCAGTTGGTGTCCTCTTTTAACCAGTTTTTTGTATCGCCACAGATTATGGAAGAAAAACGCCAGAGAAAAAGCAATAAGCGGAGAAAATGCCCCTATTTTTTATCAGCTTCACAAAGAAAAAGAAACGGCAGCACCTCGTTTGGGCGGACTTTTAATTTGGGTAACAGTAGTTTTTCTCATTATTATATTTTATCTGCTTTCCTTGGTTTTTAATGGGATTTTTAAAGAGTTTAATTTTTTATCGAGAGGTCAAACGTGGCTTCCTTTATTTACTTTAATCGTTGCTTCGCTGGTTGGTCTTTTGGATGATATTTTAGTTGTTGTTGATTCTTCGTTTAAAATTTTTGGCAAAGAAATAGGAAAAGGAAGATATGTTGGGGGCGGAATTTCTTTTATTCGTCGTTTAATAATTGTCTTATTAATTGGTTTAATTGGTGGATGGTGGTTTTATTATCGATTGGGGTGGGACACCATTTATATTCCTTTAAGAGGAAGTTTTTCAATAGGGATTTGGTATCTTCCTCTTTTTGTTTTAGTTATGCTTGCCTGTTGGTCGGGAGGAGTAATAGATGGGTTAGATGGTTTGGCTGGTGGCACCTTCATTTCTATCTTCGGCGCTTTCACAATTATTGCATTGGCTGTTGGAAAAACCGATTTAGCCGCTTTCTGCGCTGTTATTTTCGGCGCGCTTTTGGCATTTTTATGGTTTAACATTCCCCCAGCGAGATTTTATATGGGCGAAACGGGTATGCTTGGTTTAACCACCACCATAGCCGTTATTGCTTTTTTGACTAATTCTGTGATCGTTCTGCCAATTATAGCCGGACTGCTGGTTTTGGAATCTGGTTCTGTAATTCTTCAGTTGTTATCAAAAAAAATCAGGGGGAAGAAACTTTTTCTTTGCGCCCCTCTGCACCACCACTTCGAAGCCAAGGGCTGGCCTCATTATAAGGTAACTATGCGTTTTTGGATTGTAGGAATAGTTTTGGCGATAATAGGCGTAGTAATAAGGTTATTGGGATAAAAAATTAAAAGAGCATTGATTTTTATCTTTACCCCCTCTTTCCCTGCAAAAGCTTTCATTTGCCCAAGAATTTTTTGGATAATCGGAGTGTTTCTATTTCGCCAATCAAGCAATTTTTGAGCAGCCTCTCTTAAATTAGGAACGGAAACCATAATACAAACAATTTCTTCTTTTGTGATGCCGTGTCTAAAAAGCTGTTCTAGGGCTTTTTGTCTGAGAGGTTCTATTTCTGTAATAAACAACAGTGAGCAAGTCCTTATTGGTGGTTTTTGTTTTAGAAATTTTTGCCACAACTCTTGCAGTTTCGTTTCTTTTTCTGGAGTTGCCATTTTTCACTCCTTTTTAGTTGTGCTATATAAAGCATACCCTTATTAATATATTAATAGAATTTGTCAAAAAATTATTGTTTTGAATAAAGATAAATTTATGATATAGTTAAATATTATGAAGATGACTCCTTCCTTTTTTGAATTCACCTCGTATAAGTTTGAACCTGAAAATAAAAGGATTTTTTTCAATTACAAAACAAAATTTAAGGATAAAGAAATTTCCTATATAGAAAAAATTATTCTACCAAAACCATTTAATTTATCAGAAATACCTCAAGGACTTTTAGATAAAGTTCTTTCCGGACTTCATATAATTTTAGGGATTAGTTATTACAAAATCCATTGTGCGACAAAAGTAAAGGTAAAATACGTCCTATCAGAAAAAGAGGCGGAATTTTGGAATACGGTTTATAAAAAAGGGCTGGCTGAGTTTTTTTACAAAAATAAAATTAATCCCAAAAATTCTCCTAAATTTCCATTTAGAGAAAACATAAAACCAGTTCTTTATCCTTTAGAAAGAAACGATAAATATCTTGTTGCCGTTGGGGGGGGGAAGGACTCAATTGTGGCAACTGAACTTTTAAAAGAAGGAGGATATGAAACAACCGCTATTTTTTTAGAGACACAAAAAAATTCAGAATTAGTTGATAAGGTGATAGAAATAATGGGTGTCAAGGCCTTAAAAATAAGAAGATTTTTAGACAAAAAACTCTTTCAAAAAGGAGAAGTTAAATACAGTGGCCACATACCGATTTCTGCCATCTATGCGTTTTTGTGTCTTTTATCCTCCGTTTTGTATAAATACTCTTATATTGTTGTTGCAAACGAATATAGTAGTAACTTTGGTAATATAAAATATAAAGGGGAAATTATTAATCATCAATGGAGTAAATCATCTGAATTTGAAAATTTATTTCGGGATTATATAAAAAACTTTATTAGTCCTGATATTTTTTATTTTTCCTTGCTAAGGCCTTTTTATGAAATCCGTATAGTAGAATTATTTTTAAAGTATAAAAAATATTTTCTTTATTTTTCCAGTTGTAACCAAAACTTCAAAATTAATAGAAAAGAAAAAAACCAATTATGGTGTGGCCAATGTTCAAAATGCGTTTTTGTATTTACTTTATTGTCAGCCTTTTTACCAAAAAAAGATTTAATAGATATTTTTCAGAAAAATCTTTATCAAGATAAAAATTTATTGCCTATATTCAGAGATATTCTTGGTTTTGGAAAAATGAAGCCTTTTGATTGCGTGGGGACTTTTGAAGAAACAACAGCAGCTCTATATTTAGCAAGTAAAAAATTTAAAAATGATTTGGTAATTAAAAATTTTTTACCGAAAATAAAAAATCCAAAAGATATAATCAAAGAGGTTTTTAAAACAAATCCTGCGCCAAATATTCCAGCGCATTTAAGGTTTTTAGGAATGAAAAATGCTTTAATTTTGGGTTACGGTAAAGAGGGCCAAGTTACAAAAAAATATATTAAAAAGAATTTCCCAAACTTAAAAATTGGTGTAGCCGATATGAAACTCAGTAAAAACTATTTAGAGAAGCAGAAAAAATATGATATTGCCGTAAAAACGCCAGGAATTCCAAAAAATCTTGTAAGAATTCCTTATACAACAGCTACAAATATTTTCTTTTCGCAGATTAAAAATAAAACAATCGGAATCACGGGCACTAAAGGCAAAAGCACAACTGCTTCTCTTATTTATGCCATTTTAAAAGAAGACGGAAAAAAGGTCAGGCTTTTAGGAAATATTGGGAATCCAATGCTTGAGGTTTTAATGGTTCCTATAAAAAAAGACGAAATTTTCGTGCTTGAACTTTCTAGTTACCAATTAGAAGATATTAATTTTTCTCCAGATATTGCAGTAGTCATTAATCTGTTTCCTGAGCATATGAATTATCACGGCAGTGTTGAAAAATATTATGATGCTAAAAAAAATATAATCAAATTTCAGAACAAGGACGACTTATTTATTTATAACCCAAAATACAAAAAACTAGTTGGTTGGACAAAAGAGTCTAAGGCAAAAGCAATTCCCTTCGTTTCAAAAATTCCTTTAAAAAATTGCGAAATTCCTCTAATCGGAAAACACAACAAAGAAAATATAAAAGCAGCAATTACCGTTGCAAGGGCTTTTAACATTTCAGATGAGATAATTAAAAAGGCAATTAAAAAATTTCATCCCCTTCCACATCGTCTAGAGTTTGTTGGCGAATTTAAGGGCATTAAGTTCTACGACGACGCTATTTCTACGACACCAGAATCAACTATAATGGCAATCAAATCTCTTCCAAAAATTGGCACGATTATGCTTGGTGGCGAGGACCGTGGTTATAATTTTTCTCAGTTAGAAAAAACAATTAAAAAATATAAAATAAAGAACATTATACTTTTTCCAGAAAGTGGAAAAAGAATTCTAAAATCAAAAAAAGGTTTTAATGTTTTAAAAACGTCTAGTATGAAAGAGGCGGTAAAATTTGCATATAAATATACTAAAAAGGGGAGTGTTTGTCTATTATCTTGCGCATCGCCAAGTTATTCTTTATGGAAAAATTTTGAGGAAAAAGGCAATTTATTCCAACGCTTTGTTAAAAGATATTCGAGAGAGACCGAGAAATGATAGAAAACAAAATATTTTTTATAACTAGAAACACGAATAATATACATCAAAAAAGCGAGGAGAAAATATTGTTTTTATCTCCTCGCTTTTATTTGTTGGTTGTGCTGACGTTAACTTATTACAAAATTAAATTTGCTTATTTATATGTCATACTCTCTTTCAATCTATGAAAAGTTGTCCTCCTATAAAGAACTAGGAATGGAATTTAACCGTTTACTATATTCAACGATGTCGGTCCATTCGCATGCGCATTGTGTTTGAATTCATAACTTCAAGAATAACGGCCAATCGAACACATTATCATTCCTATACTGTTTACCTATTTTCTCATCGCTTAGCAATTGCAAAAAAAGTCCGCGATCCAACAATGGAGCAAATATGCAAACTGATAAAGTATACAAACCGTTCTTGAACAGGTCGCACACATGATCATATATTGCTTGTAGCGATTGTCTGCTTTCTCCTGGCAGTCCTAAAATCTTTTTATTCCCGCATTTTTAAGAAGTATTGTAGCGCGCTTATTTAATGCAATGGTAGTACCTTTGTTTGCTGCTTTTAAAATGGCATTGTTCACTGCTTTCAATTCCAACAAAAACATCATTATAACCGAGTATACGCAACAATTCCACGGATTTGTCAAATATATTGATGAAATCATAAATATTGTTTAATATTAATTAAAGTGCATAGAAATATAGTTTAAATTTTATTATCTTTCTATCACAATAATAAACAATTCTTTCAATTTGATCGATTTAATATTAGGGAGTTCTATTTAAAAATGAATTTGACAGAGGGAATCAATTTGTAAAATGTGTCAACAAATTATAATTAAACCACAGTTCGCAAATAATTTTAGTTATAACGGATTTGCGGATTGAACTCCTTTTTGTGAGAATTAAACATTTTGATTATTTACTTTTATTCGCGGTTACACTTTTATTGATTTTGGGCTTTTCTTTTTTGGCGATTATCTCGGCCTCTTATTCTTTAAAAAGATTCGGAACCACCAATTTTTATTGGCTTCATCAAATGACCCGCGGTTTATTACCCGGACTTGTTTTGGGCCTTATTTTTTTCCTAATGCCCCTTAAAACCATAAGAAAAATGGCTCCGTGGTTGTTTTTGGCAAATTTAGTTGTTGCTTTGGCTGTTTTTCTGCCCTTTAGCGGAACGGAATTTTGGGGAGCAAAACGTTGGATAAATATCAAAGGAATAATTTTACAACCATCTGAATTTTTAAAGATTACCACTATTCTTTATTTGGCTAGTTGGTTAAAAAAGAAAATGGGTTATCCCGAAATCGGCTTGGATTTACCAAAAACAAAAACAAAATATCATAATATATTAAAAGAGATTTATCTGCCATTTCTGCTTTTTTTGATGGTGTTGTTTTTTATCTTTTATTTTCAATCGGATATTAGCACCTTGGGAATAATTTTTGCCATCTTGTTGGTTATTTATTTTGCGGCGGGTACGCCTTTTTGGCACACGGTTTCAGTGATTTTAGGGGGAGTAATCGCTTTGTTTTTTTTAATAAAAAAAGCGCCCTATCGAGTTTCTCGCCTTATCGCTTTTTTGAATCCAAATTTTGACCCTTTGGGGATAAGTTTTCAAGTAAAACAATCAGAAATAGCCGTTGGTTCAGGTGGAATTTTTGGCCAAGGATTGGGGATGTCTTTTCAAAAATTTAGCTTATTGCCGCAAACTATTTCTGATGCTACCTTTGCTGTTTTTGCGGAAGAAACTGGTTTTGTGGGTTGTTTAATTTTAATTTCTCTTTTTTTAATATTTTTAGTGGCGGGATTTGTGATTGCCATTAACTCAAATGAAAAATTTTCTCAACTTGTTGCTTTGGGAATTACCTTCTGGATAATTTTTCAAGGATTTGTTAATATAAGTTCAACAATTGGGATTTTCCCGTTTATGGGCATTCCTTTGCCATTTGTTGGTTATGGGGGTTCACATTTAATAGCAGAATTAATTGGAGTGGGAATATTGCTGAATATCGCAAGACAGACAAAAAATTGATTTGCTGCCCCCAATTTTCAATCAAGTTTTGACGATAAATTTCTTACCCAAATACCAAAATTAAAATACTAATACAAATTTTATGCGGATACTTTTTACTGGCGGCGGAACCGGTGGTCATGTTTTTCCCTTAATCGCTATAATTCGAGAAATAAGAAATCTTTACCCCCGAAAAGACATAGAGTTTTTTTATATCGGGCCAAAAGATGAGTTTGGTTCAATTTTGCTTTCTCAAGAAGAGGTGGCGGTAAAAACCATTATTACTGGTAAAATTAGAAGATATTTTTCTTTTAAAAATTTTGTTGATATTTTATTTAAAATTCCCTTTGGAATTATTCAATCGTTTTTTTATTTTGTAAAGATAGATCCTCAACTTGTTTTTAGCAAGGGTGGGTATGGCTCCTTGCCAGTTGTTATTTGGGCAAAAGTTTTTAGGGTGCCCCTATATTTACACGAATCCGATGTGGTTCCCGGTCTTTCTAATAGAATTAGCGCCAAGTGGGCAAAAAAGATATTTATTTCTTTCCCCAAAACCGAGTATTTTGACTTAAAAAAAGTTATTGTGACCGGTAATCCTATAAGAACGGAAATTTTAGACGGCTCAAAAGAAAAAGCAAAAGAATTGTTTAATTTAACATTTGAAAAACCGATTTTACTCTTTATGGGTGGTTCGCAGGGCGCGGAGTCGCTAAATGATTTCGTTTTGGGGTCGTTAAACAATCTTTTAATTGACTTTGAATTAATTCATCTTTGCGGCATTGCTAATTACAAACAAGTTTCAAGTGAGTCGCAGGTTATAATAGACAAAGAATTAAAACTTTATTATCATCTTTTTTCTTTTTTAGATGAAGAAAAATTAAAACATGCGTATCGGGCAGTTGATTTGGTAATTTCTCGAGCCGGAGCAGGAAGCATTTTCGAAATTGCAGCAGTGGGCGTGCCAAGTATCTTGGTGCCCCTGGTTTCAGCCGCTGCTAACCATCAGATGAAAAACGCTTATTCTTACGCGGAAACCGGCGCAGCATTGGTAATAGAGCAGGAAAATTTTACCCAGAATTTCTTTTTGGAAAAACTTCGTTTTTTGTTTAATCGGCCGAAAAAACTGGAAGAAATGAAAGAAAGTGCTTTAAAATTTTCGCGGCCCTGGGCAGCCAAAACCATTGCAAGGCATATTTTAGAATATTTAACATTTGGATCTAATTAGTATCTGGCAGCTGGGAGAAATAACAACTAAAAACATGTTTAGTTGTTTACTGTTACCCCTTAACGGCGGGAGCCAAGGTTGTCCTTGCCCGCACGTTTGCGCGCGGGCAAGGACAACATCATATTAAATCCCTATCAGGGGTTTTTTGTTGCATTAGGTCAATCAAAAATGATAAAATAAAAATAAGATGAAAAAAATACCCGATAAAATCGGTAAGGTGCGGACTCGGTTTGCGCCTTCGCCAACTGGTCTTTTGCATATCGGTAGTTTACGAACCGCTCTTTTTAACTATCTTTTTGTCAAACAAAACAACGGCAATTTTATTTTAAGAATTGAAGATACTGATTTAGAAAGGTCAAAACCGGAATTTGAAAATGATATTTTTGAAAGCCTAAAGTGGCTAGGAATTGAATGGGACGAGGGACCAATCGCTGACGCTAAGATTAAAAATTATAAAGGTGAGTATGGACCCTACCGGCAAAGCGAACGAACGGAAATTTACAAAAAATACATAGAAAAACTTTTAAAGGAAAATAAGGCCTATTATTGTTTTTGTACTCCCGAAGAACTTGAAGCAAAACGACAAGATCAGATGAGTAGGGGAGTGGCGCCAAAATATGACGGCAAATGTTTTTGTTTGTCAAAAAGAGAAATTAATAAAAATTTATCAACGGGGAAAAAATTTGTCATCAGATTGAAGGCGCCGGGAAAAAAGATTGTTTTCGAAGATATTGTCCGAGGAAAAATAGAGGTAGACGCGGGATTAATGGGGGATTTTGTGATTGCGAAGAATCTTGAATCACCGCTGTTTTATTTAGCGGGGGTGATTGATGATTATGAGATGAAAATAACTCACATAATAAGGGGCGAAGAGCATATTTCTAATACTCCTAAACAAATTTTAATTCAGGAAGCGCTGGGATTTGAAAGGCCAATTTATGTTCATATTCCTCTAATTTTAGCGCCGGACAGAAGTAAATTAAGCAAAAGGCACGGCGCCATTTCGGCCCTGGAATATAAAAAAGATGGTTATTTGCCAGAAGCAATGATTAATTTTTTGGTTCTTTTAGGATGGAATCCGGGAGGCGATAGAGAACTTTTTTCTTTGCCTCAACTAATAAAAGAATTTTCTTTGGAAAAAATTCAGAAAGGAGGAGCAGTATTCAACCAAAAAAAGCTTGATTTTCTCAATGGTTTTTATATTCGCCAAAAATCTTTAAATAGGTTAACAGAAATGTGTTTGCCGTATTTAATTGAGAGAAAGTTAATTGAAGCAGACGGCGGGAAAGAAAAAATCCTCAAACACTATAATTGTTGCGAAACCAAAGAAAAAATATCTTTTGAGGTTTTGGAAAAAATAATCGGACTTTATCAAACCAGGATTAAAAAACTTTCTGAAATTATAGAGGCGACCGATTTCTTTTTTAAAAAAGACATTTTTTACCCTAAAGAAATTTTAAAGTGGGGGGATATGACTGATAAAGATATTATTGATTCTCTTGATAAGAATATGAAAATACTTTCCAAAATTGAAGAAAAAAATTGGAATTCGCAAAATATTCAAAATATTTTGTTGTTAGAGGCGGCAAAAATTCCCGATAAGGGCACCTTGTTGTGGCCCTTGCGCGTGGCTTTAACGGGGAAAAAATATTCTGCCGGACCATTTGAAATAGCGGAAATTTTGGGGAAAGAAAAAACATTAGAAAGAATTAAAAAAGCAAAAGAATTGTTTTAGGATAAAATATATTGTGCGACAAAATTTTTTATTTTGTTTATGAACTTTCTCTTAAAAAATATTATTTTAATCGGTTTTATTATCTTAATTGTAGTTTTGAGTCAACAACCATATTTTAAAAAATGGGGGAGAATTATTTATCAAAAAATAACGCAATGGGTGATGATATTTTGGCAAAAAACAATAGACTTCATTAAAAAACATATTTTAACAAAGTTTATTTCCGAAACGGAAAAAAGGCAGCAAATTGCTAAAGAAGAATTAAAAGAACAATTAAAAAAATTGGTCACAAATGTTTGGGACAGGGTGAAGAATTATATTTTAGAATTGTTTAAAAAACTTTTTTTAAAAACCGCACTAGAAAATAAATAAAAATTTTATTGTGCGACTTTATTTTTTTATTTAGAGGAAGGGATATTGGGGGAGAGGAGTGTTTTTGGTTTCTTAAGGAAGGTTAAAGAAATAAGAAATATTTGAAAAACCTAAAGAATTCTGTTCTTTTAGTTCCCAATTTAAAATTTAAAAATTATTTTTGTTTAACCCAACCTAAATTATTCAACACTAGCACCCGTTTATGAGAAAGAGATGAGGTAGGGGGTTGACAATCCTTTTAGATGGTCTATTATTAAGATAAATAGTATTGTTCGCATAATTATAGTTAAGTGAAATTGAGAGCCCGCCTTTCAGAAACAAAAACTTAATAAACAATCTAACATAATAAACTTATGATGAATAAAAAATTAATATACGGAATTTTATTGACTGTTGTTTTAGTAATTGTGGGATATAGTTTGGTTGTTTTGAAATACCCGTTGAATATTACTGGCGATCCATTTGGAGCACTACCCAAAGGAGCTTCCCCTAATTGTGGTCCCGAAGATAGATACAAATTTGATGTGACTATAAAGTCAAAAGACGATTTTGTGAACTTCATAAAAAATAACGAAATAAATCAATGGGTCAGGTTGGATAATTTCAAAGATGCTCCAAATGGTGAGGTTAATTGGAATAATGTTTTAGCAGCCACAAAAATTGAGAAAGTAGGCAGTAGAACGATTTATGTTCTTGATTATAACCCGCAGTATTGTTCTGGCTTTACATTAAAAATGACTAATGATGGGCATATTTCAGTATATGGGTGTTGTGGAATATAATGACGGCGGGCTTTCAACTCTGCGGATTTTTCTACGAAAAATCCTTGCCACGTTGCACTCTCGCCTTTTGGTTCGGGTCACTTAACACGGCTTATGCGGAAACCTCGTTGCACTTCGGTTTCCCAAATTTTCCTTCGGAAAACTTCGCATAAGCCGATACGTTAAGCGAATTATTAAGATGATAAAAAGCCAAATACCAATTCCCGAACACTTAAACGATTTTTTGGACTGGTTAGACATAGAAAAAGGTCTTTCTAATAAGACACAAGAAAATTACGGAAGATTTCTGGAGAAATTTTTAGTTTGGCTAAAAAAAAATAATTTAAATAATTTAAAGCCTCACGAGCTTACCTCCGAACATATTTGGAACTACCGCGTTTTTCTCTCCCGCCAATCCCCTATTAATGGCAAGCCGCTCAAAAAGAGCACTCAAAACTATTATTTAATCGCCTTAAGAGCCCTTCTGGGCTATTTTGTGGCAAGGGATATACTTTCCCTACCCCCCGAAAAAATAACCCTTTCTAAGCCCGATAAAGAAAAAATAGTTAAATTTCTCACCTTGGAACAATTAAATAAACTTTTTTCTGCCCCCGATACTTCTACCAAACAAGGATTACGGGATTGCGCCATTTTGCAAACCCTTTTTTCAACCGGTATGCGAATATCGGAATTGACCTCTTTAAATCGCGAACAAATAAAAATAAAACCAGAAACAACTGATTTAGAGGTGGGAATTATTGGCAAGGGCGGAAGAGCTAGAACTGTTTATTTTTCAAAAAATGCTTTGAAGTGGTTGAAAAAATATTTAGAAAGCCGCAATAATGACAAAAATGACAAAGAAAAAGCATTATTCATTAATTATCGCGCTAAAAAGGGCGCGTCTCGGCGTTTAACTCCGCGAGCAGTAGAAAAAATCATAAAAAAATATACCATTATGAGTGGATTGCCAATTACCACTACTCCTCATGTGTTAAGGCATAGTTTTGCCACTGATTTATTGACCCAGGGCGTTGATTTAAGAACTGTTCAAGAGTTTTTGGGTCATAAAAATATCTCCGCTACCCAAATTTATACTCATATAACCAACAAACGCCTTCGCGATATTCATCGGCAGTTCCATAGCGGCGGAAAATTAAAAGAATAAAACCCCTCTAATCCTTTTTGTCGCACAATAAAACAACTCTTTTAAAAACTTTTTAAAAATATTATAATTAAATTATATTGTCGCACAATATCATTATTGTCGCACAATATATAAAAATAAAACCTAAACTTAAATCAAACTCAAAATCAAAAATTTGAAAAATCTAAAATTTGATTTGTATTTGGGTTTTGATTTCATCTTTTATGATAAAAATAATCGATATTAACAGTTTAATAAACGCGGCCGGCTGTTTTGATCTTCAATTTCGACAAGACATAAAACACAAAAGAATTAACTCCCCTACTTATTATCGTTGGAAGGTTCAATTTGTTATTACAGAAAGCGGTCAAAATTTAAATATTCTTGAAAAAATTAAAAATATTCTAAGGGTGGGCAAAATTCATATAATAAACAACCAAAGTCGTTACTCGGTGCAAGATATAGACGAAATTAAAAATAAAATACTCCCCTACTTTGAAAAATATCCTTTTAATAACATCCGAAAGAAAAATGAATTTGAATTATGGAAAAAAGCCGTAGAAATTATTTATAGAAACAAAGGAATTCCTCTGTTGAAATGGAAGAAAAAAGATTTTCAACAAATTATAGATGTTCAAAAGAAAATTCAACAATATAAAGAAAAGCCAAAACAATCAAAATGGCTTTCGGTGGCTGAAGAATTAATAAAAAGTTTATAAAATCAAAATTATTTTCCAAATCTTCATTATTTTCCAAATCTTCGTTGCCGCCGTTTATAATCAAATATGGCTTTATCCAAATCTTTTTCCGAAAAATCCGGCCAGAGTTTAGGAGAGAAATAAAGTTCAGAATATGCACTTTGCCAAATTAAAAAATTAGAAAGACGTTTTTCGCCGCCGGTTCTAATAATTAAATCGGGATGGCATAAATTCTTTGTCCAAAGGTTTTGTTCTAATAAATTCTCATTAATTTTGGTGGCGGGAATTTTTTTTAGAATA